>DATMRG010000078.1:0-14284 GCA_035566495.1 Steroidobacteraceae bacterium
GCTGCGGCAGCATCAGTCGTCCAGCCACGGTCCGCTCGAGGTGACCAACCTCACCGATCGTTACGGCACACTCGTGATCGCTGGCCCGAGCTCGCGGGAGCTCCTGGCACGCGTCACCGCGGCGGATCTCTCCAACGCGGCCTTTCCCTGGCTCGGCGCGCGCGCCATGGAGATCGCCGGCGCGCAGCTTTGGGCCCTGCGGGTGAGCTACGTCGGCGAGCTCGGCTATGAGCTGCACGTGCCCACGGAAGAGATCATCGCGGTGCATGCGCGGCTCACGGACGCCGGCCGCGAGCTCGGGCTCCGGCCCTTCGGCCTCTACGCGGTCGAGAGCATGAGGCTCGAGAAGTGCTATCGCAGCTGGAAGGCGGATCTCACCACCGAGTACCACCCGCTCGCCGCCTCGCTCGAGCGCTTCGTGCGGCTCGACAAGGAGGCTGACTTCATCGGCCGTGACGCCTTGCGAAAGGCGGCAGCCGCCGGCGTGGCCGAGCGCCTCGTGCCGCTCCTCGTCGAGGCGGGCGACGCCGACGCAGTGCCTGTGTCGATCGTTTACCGCGGTGGCGAAGCGGTCGGCCTCGTTACCTCGGGCGGGTTTGGCCATCGCCTGAGGCAGAGCATCGCGCTCGCCTATGTGCGCGCGGATCTCACGGCACCGGGCACCGGGCTCGAGGTCGAAATCCTCGGCGAGCGCTGCCGCGCCGTGGTGGCCCGCGAGCCGCTCTACGATCCGGACAATCGGCGACTGCGCTCGTGAGGGCAGATCTAATGCACGGCCGCGCCGAGAACGCGCGCCACGCCCCGGCCCCGCGGATCGGAGACCGCGACCGTGCCGGACGGGCCGGCCGCGATCGCCTCGATGTCGCCATTCCACCCCTGGTTCACGAACACGTAGCCGCGCGCGCCGAGGGCGGCGCGCACCGCCGGGTCGAGCGTCCCGTACGGCTCCTCGAACAGGGTGTTGGGCGGCAGCAGCTGATGGTGGATGCGCGGCGCTGCGACCGCCGCCGCGAGCGGCATGTGGAAGTCATGCCAGTCGCTGATCACCTGGAAGACCCAGGTGGCGATGCGCGAGCCGCCGGGAGTGCCGATGACGAGAGCGACGCGCCCGTGCTCGGTGAGGATCGTCGGCGTCATGGTCGACAGCGGCCGCTTGCCGGGGGCGATGGCGTTGGCATCGCCGCCCACGACTCCATAGATGTTGGCGGCACCGGGCTTGGCCGAGAAGTCGTCCATCTCGTTGTTGAGGAGGAATCCGCCGCCGGTCACCACCTCGCCAGAGCCGAAGTCGTCGTTCAGGGTGAAGGTGTTCGATACCGCGTTGCCAGCGCGGTCGACGATCGAGAAATGGGTGGTGTTGTGATGCGCGGGGCTCCCCGCGCCGAGGCCTGGCTGCACCGCCGCGGTCGGAGTCGGCGCCGCCGTGCTCACCTCGCGCGCACGCCGCGCCAGATAGGCGGGATCGAGCAGCCGCGACACGGGCACCGGACCGAAGTCGGGATCGCCGAGGTAGACGGCGCGGTCGGCGAAGACGCGCTTCTCGATCTCGGCGAGCAGGTGCACGTACTGCGCGGAGTTGAGCGCCACGCCGGCGAACGCCGGGGCGAGATCCGCCTTCATGGCAAGGAGCGAGAGGAGGGCGATGCCCCCCGAGCTCGGCGGCGGCGCGGTGATCACGTGGTAGCCGGCCCAGTCGCCTTCGAGCGGCTCGCGCCAGGTGGGACGGTAGGCGGAGAGATCCCGCGCACTGACGTGGCCGTGGCCGCGCGCCATCTCGGCGACGATCAGGTCGGCGGTGTGTCCGGCGTAGAAACCCGCCGGACCCTCGACCGCGATCCGGGTGAGCGTGCGCCCGAGCTCGGGCTGGCGAAAAGTCGTATCGGGCGCGAGCGCGCCGAAGTAGCTGAGGAAGTTGGTGCGTCCATTGAGCTCGCGCGCGCGGCGGTCGCGCATCGCCGCCAGGAGCGGATTGACACTGAAGCCATCGCGCGCGTAGCGGATCGCCGGAGCGAGATCGGCGCTCCACGGAAGGCGGCCAAAGCGGCGATGCAGCTCCCAGAGGCCGGCCACAGTGCCGGGGACCCCGGCCGCGCCCGCCCCGATCGTGCTGGCATCCGGCACCACCTTGCCGGCCGCATCGAGATACATGCCGGCGGTGGCGCTGGCCGGGGCACGCTCGCGGTAGTCGAGGAAGTAGGCCTTACCCTCGACCCACAGAGTCGCGAACCCCCCGCCGCCGAGGTTGCCCGCCTCGGGCAGCGTCACGGCGAGGGTGAACGCGACCGCGATGGCGGCATCGACGGCATTGCCGCCGGCGCCAAGGATGCGCGCCGCGGTGTCGGCGCCGAAGCGATCGGGCGCGGCGACCGCGGGAATGTTGGCCAATGCCGGCGGCGCTGCCCCGGTCGTCGCCCCACCGGCCGCAGTGCAGGCGGCCGCGCCGCCGATCGAGAGCAGCAGCGTGCAGACTGCAGCCCTGGTGCGGCGCCGGCGGGTGAGGGCGTTGGGCATCTCGGGCCGCATGATGCCATCTGGAGCGCGGCGGGAGCGAGCCCGTGAATACGCTCGTGGTGATCCTGCCCCTCTGTGCGGCGGTACTGCACGCGACCTGGAACGCCGCGCTGCGCTCGAGTGCCGACCGCCTCGCGTTCGTCACGGTGATGAGCTTCGCGACCACCGTGGCGGCCGTTCCGCTCGCACTGCTGCTGCCCCTGCCGCTGAAAGCGAGCTGGGGGTACCTCGCTGTCTCGGCCCTGCTGCAGGTCATCTACAGTTTCCTCCTGGCCCGCGCCTACGCCTTCGGCGAGCTCGGGCAGGTCTACCCGATCGTGCGAGGGAGCGTCCCGCTCCTCGTGACGGTCGGCGGTTTTCTGCTCGCCGGTCAGCAGCTCGCCGGTCTCGCGCTCCTTGGTATCGCCCTGATCTGCGCCGCCATCCTCAGCCAGGCCCTGGGTGGTGGCCGCGGGGAGCGCAGATCGCTCCCGCTGGCGATCCTGACCGCGCTGTTCGTCGCCAGCTACGTGACCGCTGACGCGCTCGGGGTGCGCCTGGCGGGCAACCCCCAGTCCTACGCCGCCTGGATCTGGGTGATCTACGGGGTGCTGATGCCCGCCGGCTTCCTGCTCGCTCGCCGCACGATGACGGTCCGGTTACCCGCGGCCGACCGCTGGAAGGCAGTCGCCGCGGGACTGCTTTCCTTCGGCAGCTACGGCGCCATCATCGCAGCGCTCGCCTTGGGGAACGTCGGCGCGATCTCGGCCCTGCGGGAGACCAGCATCGTGTTCTCGGCCCTGATCGGCCGCATTTTTCTCGGCGAGGCGCTCACGCTGCGCCGCGCGCTGGTCTGCCTCGCCGTGACCGCCGGAGCCGTGCTGATCGGCTACGCACGCTGAGGTCCATTCGCTAAGATGGCGCCCGACGCGAAGCGCGCCGAAGACCGCGCCATCGCCACCGCCACCACAGTCCGGAGACATGCATGGCAGCCAGGGCCAAATCAAAGGCGAAGTCCGCCAGGACGAAATCCAGCAGGGCGAAGTCCGCCAGGGTGAAAGCCGGCGGCGCGCCGCGGCGCGAGAGCAAGAGCAACGGCAGGGAGCGCGGCCTCCTGGCGCGCCTCAGGGAGGGCGCGGTGATCTGCGCCGAGGGCTACGTGTTCGAGCTCGAGCGGCGCGGCTACCTGCAGGCGGGTGCCTTCGTTCCCGAGGTCCTGTTCGAGCACCCGGAGGTAGTCGAGCAGCTGCACCTGGATTTCGTGCACGCCGGCTCGGATGTCACGCAGGCGCTCACTTATTACGTGCACCGCGAGAAGCTCCGGCTCATCGGCCGCGAGAAGGACCTGGCGCCGATGAACCGCGCGGCGCTCGGGATCGCGAAGAAGGTCGCGCGCAAAACCGGCACCTTGTTCGCCGGCGACATCTGCAATACCAACATCTACGATCCGAACGACCCGAAGGCGATCAAGGAGGTCGAGCGGATCTTCGACGAGCAGGTGGGCTGGGCGGTCGAGGCGGGCGTCGATTATTTCGTCGCCGAGACCCTCGCGTGGGTCGGGGAGGCGGAGCTGGCGCTCAGGGCGATCAAGCGGCAGTCCAAGGTGCCGACGGTCGTCACCTTCGCGATGCATCAGGAGCCGATCCTGCGCGACGGGCTCACCCCGACGGAGGCCTGCCGCCGCATGGAGCAGGCTGGCGCGGATGTGGTCGGCCTCAACTGCCATCGCGGCCCCGCCACCATGATGCCGCTGATCCGTGACATCCGGCAGGCGGTGAAGTGCCACGTGGCGGCGCTGCCCGTGCCATACCGTACCAACCCGCAGCAACCCTCCTTCATGTCGCTGACCGACCCCTGCTGCAACAACCAGCGCGCCTTTCCGGTCGGGCTCGATCCCTTCATGGCGACGCGCACGGAGATCTTCGACTTCGGGCGCGAGGCCTACGCGCTCGGCGTGCGCTACCTCGGCGTCTGCTGTGGCGCGGGACCGCATCACATCCGCGCCCTGGCCGAGAGCCTCGGGCGCCATCCTCCGGCGAGCCGCTACTCCGCGGACATGTCGAAGCACTCCTTCTTCGGCACGCATCAGATGATCCGCAAGATCCAGACGGAGTACCGCGACAAGGCCTGACGCGCGGCTGTTCGGTGAACTACTCGGCCCTGGCGCTGGCGCGCGGCGCCCTGACCGGGCACCGCCACTGGCGTCCGGCCTGGCGCTCGCCCGAGCCTAAGGCCGCCTACGACGTTGTGATCGTCGGCGCGGGCGGCCACGGGCTCGCGGCCGCCTACTACCTGGCGAAGAACCACCGTCTCACACGCGTCGCCGTGATAGAGCGCGGCTGGCTCGGCGGGGGCAACACCGGCCGCAACACCACCGTGGTGCGCTCGAACTACCTGTTTCCCGAGAGCGCGCGTCTCTACGACTTCTCCCTGAGGCTCTACGAGGGCCTGTCACGCGAGCTCAACTTCAACGTGATGTTGAGCCAGCGCGGCCACGTGCTGCTCGCGCACAGCCGCCACGACCTCGAGTCGATGTCGCGCTGGGTCAACACCATGCACATGCACGGCATCGACGCC
Organism: Steroidobacteraceae bacterium; assembly: GCA_035566495.1. Classification (GTDB taxonomy): domain Bacteria; phylum Pseudomonadota; class Gammaproteobacteria; order Steroidobacterales; family Steroidobacteraceae; genus 13-2-20CM-66-19. The sequence goes on from DATMRG010000078.1 coordinate 5,068, forward strand.
GAGCTCCTCAGCCGCGAGCAGGTCGGCGCTCTGGCGCCGGCGCTCGACCTGTCGCCGGGCGCGCGCCTGCCGGTGCTGGGCGGATTTCACCAGCCGCGCGCCGGCACCGCGCGGCACGACGCTGTCGCCTGGGGCTACGCGCGTGCGGCGTCCGCGCTCGGCGTCGACATCATCCAGGAATGCGAGGTCACCGGCTTCGCGCGCGGCAGCGGCGGCCGCGTCACCGGCGTCGAGACGGCGCGCGGGCGGATCGGCGCCGAGCGAGTCGCGATCGCCGCGGCGGGTCACAGCTCGGTGCTGGCACAGCTCGCCGGGTTTCGTTTACCGGTCACGAGCTACGCGCTCCAGGCGATGGTCACCGAGCCCCTCAAACCGCGGCTCGACACGGTGGTCATCTCGCCCGGGACGGGCGTGTACGTGAGTCAGTCCGACAAGGGCGAAATGGTGATCGGTGGGAGTCTCGATCTGTTCGCCTCCTACGCGCAGCGCGGCAGCTTCGCCGTGATGCAGAGCGTGCTGGCGGGAACTCTGGCCATGTTCCCGTCGTTCAGCCGCCTGCGCGTGATGCGCCAGTGGGCCGGGATCGTGGATGTGGTGCATGACTCGAGTCCGATCATCGGGCCGACGCCAATTCCCGGGCTCTACATCAACTGCGGCTGGGGCACGGGCGGCTTCAAGGCCATTCCGGCCGGCGGCTGGACGCTCGCGCACGTGCTCGCCACCGGCCGCAATCACGAGCTGGCCGAGCCCTTCCAGCTCGAGCGCTTCACGAGCGGGCGCCTGATCGACGAGGCCGCGGCGGCCGGCATCGCCCACTGAGAGGCTCGTGCGCCCATGATGATCCTCAGCTGTCCCTGGTGTGGCCCGCGCGATGAAGCCGAGTTCGTCTGCGGCGGCACCGCGCACATCGCGCGTCCCGCGCTTACCGCGACCGATGCCGAATGGGGCGAGTATCTCTTCTTCCGCGACAATCCCAAGGGCCTGCACCGCGAGCGCTGGCGCCATAGTTTCGGCTGCGGGCAATGGTTCAACGTCGCTCGCCACACCGTCACCCACGAGGTTGCCGCGGTGTACGCGATGGGCGCCGCGCCGCCCGCCGCGGAAGGACCGCGGGCGTGAGCGCGTTTCGCCTGGGGGCGCCGGCCGGGCTTTGGATCGAGCGAGCGCGGCCGGTGGCCTTCACCTTCAACGGCCGGCGACTGAGCGGCTACCGCGGCGACACGCTGGCCTCGGCGCTGCTCGCCAACGGTGTCGCTCTCGTCGGCCGCAGCTTCAAGCTCCACCGGCCGCGGGGCATCTGGTCGTGCGGTCTGGAGGAGCCGAGCAGCCTGGTCGACGTCGGTGCGGGCGGACGCTACACCCCGAATGTGCGCGCGACCATCCTGCCGCTCACCGAGGGCCTCGCCGCACGCAGCGTCAACTGCTGGCCGAGCGTCGAGCTCGATGCCGGCGCCGTCACCGGCATGTTGGCCGCGCTCCTGCCCGCCGGCTTCTACTACAAGACCTTCATGTGGCCGAGCTGGCGCTGGTTCGAGCCCGCGATCCGCCGCATGGCCGGCATGGGGCGCGCACCGCTCGACGCCGATGCCGATCGCTACGAGGAAGTCGCCGCGCGCACCGACGTGCTGGTAGTGGGCGGGGGAATCACCGGACTCACGGCCGCCGTGGCCGCGGCGCGCGCCGGGGCCCGGACCATGTTGGTCGGGAGCGGCGGGCGGCTCGGGGGAGGACTCGCCTGGCGCGACAACTCTGAGGTCCGCGAGCTCGCGGCGGCCGCGGTCGCCGCCGGCGTACGGATTCTCACCGACACGCTCGCCTTCGGCATCTACGACCACAACCTCGTGTGCGCCTGCGAGACGGTGCCGGCGCCCGCGGCGGACGAGGCCGCAGTGCGCGGACCACGCGAGCGCTTGTGGAAGATCCGCGCGCACGCGGTGATCGCCGCGACCGGCGCCTGCGAGCGTCCGCTCATATTCCCCGACAACGACCGCCCCGGTGTCATGCTGGCGGGCGCCGCCGAGAAATACGCGCGTGCCTTCGGCGTCGCCTGCGGCCGCCGCGCGGTGATCGCGGCGGGCTGTGACAACGCCTATGCGATCGCGGCCGGACTGCGCGCGGCCGGGGTGGAGATCGCCGCGCTCGTCGACGCGCGCGGCGCCACGGCGGCGAGTGCCGCGGCGCGTGACTTTCGCGTCCTGAGCGGCGCCCGGATCACCGCCGTCGCGGGTGCGCGCGGCGTGCGCGGCTGCATCGTTCGCCGCGACGATCCGGCGCGCAGTCTCTCGCTCGACTGCGACCTTATCCTCAATGTCGGCGGCTACGCACCGGCGGTGCACCTCCATTCGCAGGCTGGCGGCAAGCTTCGCTGGCTCGCCGCAGAGTCGATGTTCGTGCCCGACGGCGCGGCGCCCGGCCTCACGAGCGTCGGCGCCTGTGCCGGGGCGTTCACCCGTGCCGCGGCCGTGAGCCACGCTGCCGAGGCCGGCGAGGCAGTCGCGCGCGGCCGCACCGCACCGCCGCCACCCATCGGCGGCGCCGGATCGAGCGATGGGGGGCTGGGCGCGCACTCGGGCGGCAAGCGCTTCGTTGATCTGCAGGCCGACGTGTCGGTGGACGACGTGGCGCTGGCGGCCCGCGAGAACTACCGCTCGGTCGAGCATCTCAAGCGCTATACCACGGCAGGCATGGGGACGGACCAGGGCAAGACGAGCAACGTCAACGCGCTCGCACTCCTTGGCCAGCTCACCGGCCGCACCGCGGCGGAGGTCGGCACCACGCGCTTTCGGCCGCCGTTTGCGCCGGTGACGCTCGGCGCGCTCGTGGGCCAGCGGGTCGGGGAGCTCTACCGGCCGCTCAAGCGCCTGCCCGCGGAGAGCTGGCACGTGGCACACGGCGCGCTGCTCGAGAACTTCGGCGACTGGTGCCGCCCCGCGGCCTACCTGCTGCCGGGGGAAACACTCGAGTCGGCGGCGCAGCGCGAGGCGCGCACGGTGCGCGCCAGTGCCGGCCTCCTCGATGGCTCGCCGCTCGGCAAGCTCGAGGTGTTCGGCCCGGACGCCGCGCGCTTTCTCGACCTCATGTACGTCGGCACGATGTCGACTCTCGCGAGCGGCCAGGCACGCTACGGCGCGCTGCTCAACGAGAACGGCACGCTGGTCGACGACGGCATCGTCGCGCGGCTCGGGCCCGAGCACTTCTGGGTCAACACCACCAGCGCCGGGGTCGAGCGCACCGCGGCCGCGTTCGAGGAGTGGCTGCAATGCGAGCTCACCGACCTGCGGGTGCTCGTGACGCCGGTCACCTCCCGGTGGGCCAACGTGACCGTCGCGGGCCCGCGCGCCTGGGAGTGGCTCGCGCGTGTCGGTTTCGACGGCGCGCTGGCGCCGGCGGCGATGAAGCACATGACGATGCGGGAGAGTGCGCTCGGCGGCGTGCCGGTGAGAGTGCTGCGCGCCAGCTTCAGCGGCGAGCTCGGCTATGAGGTGAACCTTCCCGCCAACGAGGCGGCCGGGCTCCTCGAGCGATTGTGGGCGCACGCCCCCGCGATCGGCGCAGCTCTCTACGGCATCGAGGCGCTCCAGGTGTTGCGTGTCGAGAAGGGCTACATTCACATCGGGACCGACACGGACGGCACGACCCTTCCCGGGGACGTCGGCCTCGCGCGCGGCATCGGGCGCAAGGCGGCGAACTTCGTCGGCCGGCGCTCGCTCATGCGCCCGGCGTCGCGTGACCCGGATCGCCAGCAGCTCGTCGGTCTCACGCCCGTCGACGGGCGCACCGTGCTGCCCGTCGGTGCCCAGATCGCGCCGCACGCTCCGCCCGCGGTGGCGGAGGGCCGCGTGACCTCGAGCTTCATGAGCCCGGAGCTCGGCTACCCGGTCGCGCTCGGATTGCTGGCACGAGGCACACAAAGGTGCGGGGAACAGCTGCGGCTGTACCACCTCGGCGCCGAGATCACGGCGCGTGTGGTCCAGCTTCCCTTCGTCGATCCCCGGGGAGAGCGTGTTCATGGCTGAAGCCGCGCGCCAGTTGGACGGGCTCGAAGTGCAGGAGACGCCGCTTCACGCAGCGACATTGCGCTATTTCGATGCGGCGGGCCCGTTTGCCGCCGCAGTCGCCGCGGTGACGGGAACGCCGCCGCCGGCGCCGCTGACCGCTCTGGTCGTGCCCGAGGCCGCGGGCGTAGGCGCAGGAATCGTTCTGGCGTGGCTGAGGCCGACCGAGACGCTGGCACTGAGTGAAGTGGCCGCGCCGCTTGCCGGGTTGAGCGAGGCGCTGGCGAAGGCAGCGGGTGGTCACGTCGTGGACCTGAGCGGCGGACTCAAAGCGTTCCGCATGCGGGGCGCGCGGGTGGCCGATCTCCTCAGCCGGCTCGGGAGCGCGGCGCTCGGGATGGGTCCCGGCCACGCCCGGCGCGGCCGCTTTGGCGACGTGCCGGTACTGGCGCTCAGCGTACGCGCCGGGGAGGTGCTGCTCGTCGTCGATCGGGCCTACGCGGCGCATTTGGGCGGCTGGATCGAAGCGACGCTCGCCGACTGGACGTGATGGGTCTCCCGAAACGGGCTTGATGGGGGAATGTTAGAAAACCATCTAAGTAAGGTCCCTTGCGGCCCTCTACGGGGCTCCAGCGAGCCCAAATAGATGGTTTTCGAACATTGCCGCCGAAAACATATTTTTGACAGGACGCACGCGCGCTCCGGCGGCAAGCTCTGCGGTCGCACGAAAACCGCTAGAGCCATCGAAAAAAGGCATTGGCAGGCCGCGGCTGGATGGCGCGAGGCTAGATTCTCGGCGAGGATTAACCGATGGATAAGAAAGCAATCGACCGGCGCTGGCTGCCACTCAACGCCTTGCGTGCCTTCGAGGGGGTCGCCAAGCACGGCAGCTTCACCGCGGCCGCCAACGCGCTCCTCATCTCCCAGAGCGCGCTGTCGCGCCACGTGATCGCGCTCGAGCGCCTGACCGGAGTGCAGCTCTTCGAGCGGCGCCCGCATGCGCTGACGCTCACCAAGGCGGGCCAGCATCTGCTGCCCGCGGTGATCAAGTCCTTCGACCGGCTCGAGTACGCGCTCGATGACATCCGCAACGAAGGCACGCCGGCGCAGCGCACCCTGCGCGTGCAGATGCCGCCGAGCTTCGCGGTGCAGCTCGCCGTGCCGATCCTGCAGGACTTCCGGCGCGCGAGCACCGAGGTCGATATCGATCTCATCAGTCCCTACGGAGTCGGCCCGCCGCTCGGCGACGTCGACATCGCGGTGGTCTATTCGAAGCCGACGGTCACCGATCTGGTCACCGACCTCCTCTGGCCGGTGCGCCAGTCGATCCTCTGCCATCCCAACATCGCCGCCGCGCATCGCGGCAAGGAGCTGGCCGCCTTCATCGAGGCTAACGAGCTGATCCACGTGCGGATCGCCGACGCGCCGCGGCATCATTTCTGGACGGAGTTCATGCGCCAGAACGGCATCGCCGGCATCGAGGTGGAGCGGGGCATGGTGTTCGACACGGCGGTGCTCGCGGCGCAGTACGCCCTCGGCGGGCAGGGGATCGCCGTGCTCGACACTAATCTGTTCGCCGAGGAGATCCGCTCGGGACGGCTGGCGAAGCCGTTCGAGGCGATTCTCGACGACGGCTTCGGCTACTACCTGACGACGCAGCCCGAGGGCCTCGCGGACACCGCCATCGCGCTGTTCCGCTCCTGGCTGATCGGGCGCTTCGGCAGCAGCGGCGCTGCGACGGCTCCGCCGGTACAGCTGGCCGTATCGAACGAGTGATGCGCGCGGAGGCTTCTTGAAGAACGAAGTACGGGCGGTGGTGATCGGCGGCGGAGTGGTCGGCGCGAGCGTTCTCTACCACCTGACGAAGGCCGGCTGGAAAGACGTGCAGCTGATCGAACGGGGCGAGCTCACCTGCGGCTCGACCTGGCACGCGGCCGGCGGCATGCACACCGTCAACGGCGACCCGAACGTCGCCAAGCTCCAGCAGTACACCATCAACCTGTACAAGGAGATCGAGCGGATCTCCGGACAATCGTGCGGCATGCACCTCACCGGCGGCATCATGCTGGCCGGGACGCGCGAGCGGCTCGACTGGCTGAAGATGGCCAAGGCGCGCGGCCGCTATCTCGGCATGGAGCTCGAGATCATCTCGGTGGAGGAGGCGGCGCGGCTCTTTCCACTCATGAACAAGGAGCACTTCGTCGGGGCGCTCTACGACCCGATCGAGGGCCACGTCGATCCCTACGGCGTCACCCATGCCTATGCCAAGGCGGCGCAGCTCGGCGGCGCGGAGGTGGTGCGGCACACGCGTGTCACCGATCTCAAACCGCGTGCGGATGGCAGCTGGGACGTCATCACCGATCACGGCAACGTGCACGCCGAGCACGTGGTGAATGCCGGCGGGCTCTGGGCGCGCGAGGTCGGCCGCATGGTCGGTCTCGAGCTGCCGATCCTCGCCATGGAGCACCAGTACCTCATTACCGAGGACATCCCGGCGCTCAAGGGAGAGAAGAAAGAGCAGCTGCACTGCATAGACTTCGAGGGCGAAATCTACACGCGCCAGGAGCGCGGCGGCATGCTGCTCGGGACCTACGAGCGCAACGGCGTACCGTGGTCGCCGCGCGAGACGCCCTGGGATTTCACGCAGAGCCTGCTGCCGAACGACCTCGAGCGCATCGCACAAAGCCTCGAGGTTGGCTTCGAGCATTTCCCCGCGCTCGGCGAGGCGGGCATCCGCAAAGTGGTCAACGGCCCCTTCACCTTCGCTCCCGACGGCAACCCGCTCGTCGGCCCGATCCGCGGACTACGCAACTTCTGGGTGGCCTGCGGCGTGATGGCCGGCTTCAGCCAGGGCGGCGGGGTGGGGCTTGCGCTCGCGCACTGGATGGTGGACGGCGATCCGGGCGCCGACATCTGGGGAATGGATGTCGCGCGCTACGGCGACTGGGCGACGCTCGCCTACACCAACGCCAAGGTGCGCGAGAACTATTCGCGGCGCTTTCGCATCCGCTTCCCGAACGAGGAGCTCAGCGCCGCGCGGCCGCTGCGCACCACCCCGATCTACGAGCGCCTCCAGGACCAGCACGCGGTGTTCGGCGACTACTGCGGGCTCGAGCACGCGCTGTGGTTCGCGCCGAGCGCCGCCGAGGCGAACGAGGCCGTCACCTTTCATCGCTCGAACGCCCACGGTCACGTCGGCGCCGAATGCCAGGCGGTACGCGAATCAGTGGGACTGATCGAGATCTCCAACTACGGCAAGTTCGACGTCACGGGCGCCGGCTGCGAGGAGTGGCTGTCGCATGTGATGGCGAACCGCGTGCCGAAGGTCGGCCGCATCGCGCTCACGCCGATGCTGAACGAGCGCGGCAAGCTGATCGGGGACTTCACCATGGCGCGCGTGGCGCACGACCGGGTGTTCCTGGTGTGCACCTACGCGGCCGAGGACTACTACCGACGCTGGTTCGAGCGCCACCCGGCACCCGCCGGCGTCAGCGTGCGGCCCTGCGCCATGCAGTACGCGGGACTTTCGGTGGCGGGGCCGCGCTCGCGAGCGCTGCTGCAAAGCCTGACGCACGAGGATCTCTCGACCGCGGCGTTCCCGTTCCTGACCTTCCGCCAGATGGACGTCGGCATGATCCCGGCGCTGGTGGGTCGCATCAGCTTCACCGGCGATCTCGGCTACGAGATCTGGGTGACGAGCGAGTATCAGCGCGCGCTCTACGACCTGCTCAGCGGGGCGGGCGCCGAATACGGCCTCAAGCTCTTCGGCGGCCGCGCCCTGAACGCCATGCGGCTCGAGAAGAGCTTCGGCACCTGGGCGCGCGAGTACCGCCCGATCTACGGCCCCTACGAGGCGGGGCTCGGCCGCTTCGTCGATCTGAAGAAGGAGACTTTCGTCGGCCGTGCCGCGGCGCTCGAAGAGAAGGCGAGTGGCGGGGCGCTGCGCCTCCTCACCTTCACGGTCGAGGCGCGCGATGCCGATCCTTCCGGGGACGAGCCGATCTGGTACGACGGCAGGGTGATCGGCTGGGTCACCTCGGGCGGGTACGGCCATAGCGTGCAGCGCTCGCTGGCGCTCGGCTACGTGCCGAAGGAGTTCGCCGGAGAGAAGAGCGGCTTCGAGATCGAGATCCTCGGGGAGCGCTGCAGGGCGACCCCGCAGGCCGCCGCGGTGTTCGATCCCGACGGCAGCCGCATGCGGGCCTGAGCTTCAGGCCATGAACATGGCGAGGGCGCTCGCCGTCAGCGCCGGCTTGGTCTCTCCCTCGATCTCGATGGTGTTCCCGGTCGTCACCAGGAAGCGGCCGGGTCCCTTGGTGTCCACGGAGGCGATCGTGATGTGGTTGCGCACGCGCTTGCCGGAGCGCACCGGGGCGATGAACCGCACTTTCTCGAGCCCGTAGTTGACGACTGACTTCGGTGAGATGCGCTCGAGCATCACCTCGAAGCTGGTCGGTGCGATCAGGGACAGCGTGAGAAATCCGTGGGCGATTGTGCCGCCGAACGGCCCCTCGCGCGCGGCACGCTCGGCGTCGAGGTGAATCCACTGGTGATCGCCGGTGCAGTGGGCGAACTCGTTGATACGGCTCTGGTCGAGCAGGATCCACGAGGAGACACCGATCTCCTTACCGACGTAATCGACCAGATCCGCTACGGGCATCTTGTGCGCGGGCATCTCGGGATTTTACCAACCGGCGGGGCAGGCTTGCCCGCGCGCGCATACGGGCGGCCCCAGGCGCTCGATACAACCGGTATGCATTGCACAAGACTGCAACGTTATCAGGATGTGAATGTTTTATTAAAGGCTCATATATAAGATATATTGACGACATCAGTCAGTGGTCCAAGAGTCCTCTTGCAGTGCATACAAAACGGTGTAGAATCGGCTCCATCAACCCCGGACCGCTTTTGAGGAGCTGCCATGACCGACCGTAACTTCGATCTCAACACCTGGCTCGAGACCTACAAGGAGACCGTCAGCTCCTTCGGCAAGGCCCAGCAGGACGGCTTCAAGGCGCTCGAGCGCTTTGCCCGCTTCAACTATGCCGTCGCCGGCGACGTGCTCGAGTCGAGCCTGGCCCAGGTGAAGGTCGCTCTGACTTCCCGCGCCGCGGTCGGCACCCAGGCGGTGGCCGAGCTGCTCGCGAAGCAGGCCGAGCTCAGCAACCAGCTGAGCGAGAAGCTGCGCGCCCGTGCGCAGGAGTTCTCCACCCTGGCTTCCG
>DATMRG010000079.1:0-3891 GCA_035566495.1 Steroidobacteraceae bacterium
ACGGCGGCGATTTGCCGATCCTGGCTCATGGGGTCGCTGATCGCGGCGTCCATCTGCACTGAGTACAGACGACCGGGGAGGCGCGAATATTGTGGGCCGCGGTCAGGCCCCGCCGCCCGGCGACTGCACGGCGAGGGTGCCCGAGCGGCCGGCGACCGCCCCGGCGATGATGCTGCAGCGCGGCAGGCTGGCGAAATCCAGCCGCCCGGCGTAGGTGGCGAGATCCGTGAGCTCTGCGCCGCGCGCCTTCCACTCCCGCAGCAGCCGCTCGAAGGAAGCCAGGTAGGCGCCACCCTCGAGCTCGGCGTGCAGAGTGAACACCTGATCGCCGCCGGGCGCACGGCCGGTGAGGCCGAGCAGATGGTCGACCGGGTCCTCGCCGCCGAGATCCTCGCGGCCTATGAGCTCGTCGAAGGTGGGCAGCGTCGTCGGCAGCTGCGGCACCACTGCCGCGGCGCCGTCGACCAGCGGCAGGAACGGCGCGCTGCCGCGGGTGTCGGAGGCGTAGCGGAATCCGAGCTGCTGCTCGAGCGCGGGAACGTAGCGATTCATCTGCCATCCGGCGGCGCCGTGGACCACCGGCGCGCGCGCGAAGATATCGCTGAACTCGCGCGTCGCGAGCTCGAGCTCGCGGCGCGTCCACGGCTCGCCGGCACGCGCCACGCCGTCCTGCCAGCGAATGTGGTCCCAGGTGTGCACGCCGACCTCGAAAGCGCGCCGGCCGATGTCCTGCATGAAGCCCCGGCAACGGCGCCCGATGTGCGGGCCGGGCAGCAGCACGCCGTAGAGCAGCGTCCGGATCCCGTAGTGCTCGACCACGGAGGTGCGCTTCACCTTGCCGAGGAACCCGCGGCGGAACACCCGCTTGATGGCGCGGCCGGTGTGATCGGGTCCGAGACTGAAGAGGAAGGTGGCGCGCACGTCGAGCCGCTCGAGGAGGTCGGCCAGCCTCACCGCGCCCTCGCGGGTGCCACGGAAGGTGTCGACGTCGATCTTGAGGGCGATGCGCGCCACGGTGCTCAGCCGAGCGCGACGGGTCCCGTGGCCAGTCGTGCCGCCAGCGACGCGAGGTCCACCGGTCCCGACGGAGTCACCGCCGCCAGCAGCTGCAGCACGCCGCCGTCCCGGCAGCTGATCCAACAGCCGCCCTCGGCGGTGAACAGCTGCACCGGCCCGCCGGCCGCGACGCGCCGCGCGGCAAGACGCGTGCGGTGAATCTCCCAGCGCTCGGTCCCCACCTGAGCGAATGCGCCCGGAAAGGGCGGCGCGACCGCGCGCACCAGGTCATGAATCTCGCGCGCCGGCCGCGACCAATCGATGCGGCCGTCCTCGGGCGTGCGCCGGCCGAAGTACTGCCCGGGCAGGACGCGCTGCGGCCGACGTGGGGCGCTGCCGGCGAGCAGCGCGGGGAGCGAGCGCGCGAGGATGGTCTCGGCAGCGACCGTCACCTTGCCGAACACCTCGAGTGCGTCGTCGTCGGCGAGGATGGGAACGGCGAGCTGATCGACGATGTCGCCGGCGTCCGCCTTCTCCACCATGTAGTGGAGCGTGGCTCCGGTCTCGCTCTCGCCCTTCAGGATCGCCCAGTTGACCGGCGCCCTGCCCCGGTACTTCGGCAGGAGCGAGCCGTGCATATTGAGGGCGCCGCGGCGTGCGCTCGCGAGTACCCGCTCGGGCAGGAGCGAGCGGTAATAGAAAGAGAACAGGAAGTCCGGCGCGAGCGCACGCAGGCGTGCCTCGAGGTCCGGGGTTGCGGCCGCCGCGGGCGCGATCACCTCCAGCCCGTAGTCCTTTGCGGTCTCGGCGACGCTCGCATACCAGCGGTTCTCGCGCGGGTCGTCGGCCACGGTGACGACCAGCGGAATCTCCACGCCGCCCGACAGCAGCGCCTTGAGGCAGCGGACTCCGACATCGTGATAGGCGAAGACGACGGCCGCCGGGCGGCTCACTCCTGCGCCCCCCGCGCGCGCGACACTGGCGCCGGAAGCGCGGTGATCTGTGCGCCCGGCGCGGGATGGGGCGGCGGCAGCTGGCCCTGCTCCTCGCCCCCGAGCACGGCCGCGACCAGATAGCGCGGCCGCTGCCGCACCTGCTCGTAGATGCGGCCGACGTACTCGCCGACCACGCCGAGCCCGAGCAACGCCATTCCGATCAGAAAGAACGCGATGCCGAACAGCGTGAATACGCCCTCGGCCTCCGGGCCCATGACCAGGCGCCGGATCGCGAGGACAGCCACGAACCCGAGCGACAGCAGCGCGATGACGATGCCCGCCATCGAGAAGAACTGCAGCGGCGCCACCGAGAAGCCGGTCATCAGATCGAAGTTGAGCCGGATCAGCCGCCACAGCGAGTACTTGGATTGGCCGACGGTGCGCTCGGCATGCGCCACCTCGATCTCGACCGGGTGGCGCGCGAACGTGTAGGCGAGCGCCGGCACGTAGGTGCTGACCTCGGTGCAGTGGTTGACCGCGTCGATGACGCCGCGCGAGTAGCCGCGCAGCATGCAGCCCTGGTCGGTGATGCGGATCGAGGTAGTGCCCTCGCGCAGGCGGTTCATGAGGCGCGAGGCCGCCTTGCGCCACAGCACGTCCTGGCGCCGCAGTCGGATCGTGCCGACGTAGTCGGCGCCCGCGTCCATCGCCGCCACCAGCTTGGCGATCTCCTCGGGGGGATTCTGCAGGTCCGCATCGAGGGTGATCACGTAGTCGCCGCGCGTGTAGCTAAAGGCCGCGAGGATCGCGCGGTGCTGGCCGGCGTTGCGCGCCAGCACCACCACCCGCGTGACGTCCGGGCGCCGCTGGTACTGCTCGCGCAGCTCGGCCACCGAGCCGTCCGAGCTGCCGTCGTCGACGAACACCACCTCGAAGCTCCGCCCGAGCGCATCGAGTGCGCGGTACAGCCGCTCGAACAGCACCGGCAACCCTTCCTGCTCGTTGAAGACCGGAATCACCACCGAGATCGCAGGATTCACTTGGGTGCTCCGCGCACGATCTCGTTCACCGCCTTGACCACGCGGTCGACGTCGCCGAGCTCCATCGCCGGGAACAAGGGCAGCGTGACGGTCTCGCGGCCGATGCGCTCGGCGTTGGGGAACTGCCCCTCGCGGTAGCCGAGCGCGCGATAGGCGCTGAAGGTATGGATCGCCGGATAGTGCACGCCGACGCCGATGCCGCGCTCCTTCATCTTCTCGATGAAAGCGAGCCGCGTGAGCGAGAGGGAGTCGAGCGGCAGGAGCGGCGTGAATACGTGCCAGCTGTGGCCCTCGTCACCCCGTTCCGGCAGGCGCAGCGGTGCGTCCGCGCTCCAGAGCTCGAAGTAGCGCGCCACCAGCGCGCGCCGCCTGGCGTTGAATTCCTCGAGCCGGCGCAGTTGCCCGAGGCCGACCGCGGCGGCGACGTCCGACAGATTGCACTTGCCGCCGGCGAGCAGCGTATCGAAGGAGTCGGGTCCCGCCTTCACCTGCCCGTGCCAGCGCTGCAGCTCGATGCTGCGCAGCTCCGCGGGCGAGCCGCCCGAGATCGCACCTCCCTCGATGGTGGTCATGTTCTTGTTGGGGTGGAAGCTGAAGACCACGAGATCCCCGAAGCTGCCGATGCGCTGGCCGCGCCACGACGAGCCGATGGCGTGGGCCGCATCCTCGATCACCCGCAGGCGATGGCGGCTGGCGAGCGCGTAGAGGCGCTCCATGTCGAGGGGCATCCCGGCGAAGTGCACCGGCATGATGGCGCGGGTGCGCGGCGTGATCGCCTCCTCCACCTGCGCGAGATCGAGGTTACGCGAGTCGAGCCCGACGTCGACGAACACCGGGCGCGCGCCGACCCGCACGATCACGTTGGCGGTCGCGACGAAGCTCAGCGCCGGCGTGATCACCTCCGCCCCGGGGCCGATCCC
>DATMRG010000080.1:0-8389 GCA_035566495.1 Steroidobacteraceae bacterium
CCTTGAGCCACCGCGCGTTGTCGCCGACGGCCGACTTGCCGGCGGTGTACTGCTCGAAGTTCTCCGGGACCATGAAGTGCCAGAAGTCGCCGTCCTGGTAGAGGTACTGCATGTCCATGTCGACGACGTCCGCGGCCTCGAGCGACTCGCCGGATTTGAAGGTGCGCTCGATGGTGCGGCCGGTCTTGAGGTTTCGCACCTTGATGCGGTTGAACGCCTGGCCCTTGCCGGGCTTGACGAACTCGTTCTCGACGACCGAGTACGGATCGCCGTCGAGCAGAACCTTGAGACCCGAGCGGATCTCGCTGGTGGTATAGCTGGCCATGCTTGGATCCCGCGATTCCAGGGTGGCAACAGGTTGCCGCCCGGTCAAAAAAGGGCCGCGTATGATAGCGGCATCGCCCCGGGGCCGCCAGCTGACGCCGGCGGCGCCTCTTTCCGCGAGGTGGCTCACGCGGGAGGCTTTTCCCCTGGTGCTAGAATCCACGCGCTTTTGCTTGCGCGCGCGCGCGCATAGTCCAGGGAGGCCGTCTTGATCGAGCAGAGCGCCGTTCCGCTCATCGTGCTCAGCGCCACGCGTGATCCCGTCGAGGCGATCAACGGCATGCTGCGACGCGCAGGCGAGCCGGCTCACTGCACCTGGATCCCGGCGCTGCGCGATCTCGGCGACGCACTCACCCAGATCAATCCCGAGCTCGTGGTGCACGTCATGGCCGACGAGCAGGAGCTCGAGGCCGTGGTCGCGATCCGCGACCAGCTCGCCCCGGGCGTGCCGATCCTCGCCCTCGCCCAGGAAGCCGACGAGGCTCAGATCGCCGGCGCACTCATGCTCGGCGCCCGCGACCTGGCCTCCCTCGCCCACCCGGAGCGACTGCAGGCCGTGATGATGCGCGAGCTCGAGTCGTTTCGTGCGCGGCGCACCCTCGATGCGGCGATGCGCGCCGCGCAGGATGCGCGCGGCCAGCTCGAGACCGTGCTCGAGCGCTCGAACGACGCGATCGTCCAGGTCCAGGAAGGCATCGTCACCGAAGTCAACCCGGCGTGGCTCGAGCTCTTCGGCGTCGAAGACGGAATCGCCGGACAGCCGGTGATGGATCTGTTCGAGGAGTCCTCGCATCCGGCGCTGCGCGGGGCGTTCGCCGCCTGCCTCCAGGGTCGCTGGAGCGGCGAACATACGCTGCGGGCCAACGCCTTGCCGGCCGATGGCAGCATCCTGCCGGTGGAGATCGCGCTCGCGGTCGGCGAGTACGAGGGCGAGACGTGCATACGCCTGGTCGTGCCCTCGGCCCCGCGAGCCCCGGCCTTCGCCGAGCCGCGCCCCGCCGAGGGCCCGGCGCAATCGGCCGACGCCTACGGATTGCCGCTGCGCCGCGAGCTCCTGCAGGCGCTCGGCGAGCGGCTGGCGACGCGCCCCTCGGGCGGCGTGCGCTGCCTCGCGGTCGTCAAGCTCGACAAGTTCGCGACCCTCGAGCGCGTCATCGGCGTGACGGCGAGCGAGGAAGTCGTCGCCGAGTTCGTGCGCCTCCTGCGCGAGACGGTGCGGCCCAAGGAGCTCATCGGCCGGCTCGGAGGTCTGCTGTTCCTGGTGCTGCTCGAGCGCGGCAACGAGAACGACATCAGCGCCTGGGCCGAGCAGCTCCTCGTGCGGGTGCAGAAACACGTCATGCGCATCCGCGACAAGGCGGTGTCGGCGACCTGCACGATCGGCCTGTCGACCGTGACGCCCGGGCGCGCCGGGCTCGATGCGGTGGTGGCGGATGCGCTCGAGGCCTGCCGCAAGGGCAGCTCCCGCGGCGGCAACCAGAGCGTCGCCTCGGACCATGCCGATACCGAGAGCCGGGTCGCGTCCTACGACAAGGTGTGGGTCAAGCACATCAAGGCCGCGCTCATGGAGAATCGCTTCCGGCTGGTGCAGCAGCCGATCGCGAGTCTGCGCGGCGAAGACCCGGGCATGTACGACGTGCTGGTGCGCATGATCGACACTCAGGGCAAGGAAGTCCTGCCGTCCGAGTTCATGGCGGCCGCGGCGCGCAACGATCTCATGAAGAACATCGACCGCTGGGTGGTCGGCGCGTCGCTGTCGTTCGCCGCGCAGAAGAAGCCCGAGTGCCTGTTCGTACGCCTCTCGCGCGAGACCATCAAGGACGACACCTTCCTCGACTGGCTGGACAACCATCTGCGCAGCAGCAAGGCGGAGCCGGCGCGCCTCTGCTTCCAGGTCACCGAGGAGAACGCCGCGAGCTACGTTCCGCAGGTGAAGGCGCTGGCGAATGCGCTGCGCCAGCGCCGCCTCCGTTTCGCGCTCGAGAGCTTCGGCGGCGGACGCGACAGCCTCGGGCTCCTCGACTCGGTGCCGCTCGACTTCGTGAAGATCGACGGCGCGGTGATCCAGGGACTCGCGGCCGATCCGCAGCTGCAGCAGCGCGTCCGGACGCTGGTCGAGGTCGCGCAACGGCGCTCGGCGCAGACGATCGGCGAGCGCGTCGAGGACGCCAACACCATGGCGGTGCTCTGGCAGCTCGGCGTGCAGTTCATCCAGGGCTACTTCGTCAACGAGCCCGAGGAAGTCGTGCTCTCCGCCGGACGCTGAGGCGGCCTCCCGCCCGCCTGCCGGCCGAGCCAGTGGCTGAGGGCGACGGCGAGCGCGCCGAGTCCCAGCCACTCGTGCACCGCCGCGGCCGCGGCGTGCAAGCCGCCGGTCGTGTAGTAGAGCGCGTAGCCGCTGAGGATCAACACGAGCGCCGTGGCGAGGAGGCATAGCCCCGACGGCCGGCCCGCCCACGCGCTCCAGCGCACCAGCATGTGGCTCGCCCCGAGCCAGCCGAGCAGAAATACCGCGGCCACGGCGATGAGTCCATGCACCCGCAAGAGCGGGGCTTCGTAACTATTGGGCAGCGGCCCGAACTCGTTGTGGCCCGGGAAGAGGTAGTGCAGGAGCATCCAGAGCGCCCCCGCCACCCAGAGGAGCGCGCTGACGGCGAGGACGGCGGCGCGCAGGCCCCGCGGCATGGCGCGGCTCAGCCCGCCGGCGCCGGCCGCAGCGCCACCTGCCAGAGCGCGACCAGCCACCGCACGCCCTGGGTCACGTGCTCACACGAGAGTGTCGCACCGGCGATGTTCTTGATGTCGGTCGCGACCTGCAATTGCACGAGGCCGGCGCGTCCTGCGAACTGCCGCCGCCAGGCATCGCTGCGGATCTCCCCGCCGTGGCTCTCCCGGTAGCTCAGCACCTCGAGCGGACCCAAGGTGCCCGTGGCATCGATCGAGGCGGCGTAGGTGATGAAGTCCTCCTTGCCGATCACTTCGTCGACGAACACGTAGCCGAGAACCGCATCCGCCGCGCGGGCCTGGAAGGCCCGCAGGCTCCGGTGCGGCGGCTGAGGTCCGGCCAGCGCCGCAACCTGCGCGTGCTGCGCGGGAGTGAGCGACAGCGCGACTTCCACGAAGCGGTCGGCCTTCGGAAAGAGCGCCCGCTGCGCATCGGCGACCGAGAGGTAGTCGGCGGCGACGACGATGGCCGGCATCGCTCCCCCGAGCGCAGTGAGCACGCCGAAGCAGCCGATTTTCGAAATGAGAATCATTCGTAATCAGTGTAGCATAGGCCTCGTGCCACTCGCCGATGCAACGCCCCGCGGCGCGACGCTGCGACGCATGCGCGTCGAGATGGGAACGACGCTCGTCATCGAGGCGCGCGCTCCATCGCAGGCCGAGGTTCATTCGGCCGTGGACGCCGCTTTCGCCGCGGCCGGCGAGGTCGCGCGGCGCCTCGATCCCGGGGGACCTGACAGCGATCTCCGGCGCATCGGTGTGGCAACCCCGGGGACCCCCGTCTCGATCAGCGCGGCCACGCTCGCCGTGCTGCGTTTCGCGCAGCGCCTCCACCGCACGAGCGGCGGCCTCTTCGACCCGTGTCTGCCGACCCGCCCCGGGAGCGTCGCGGATCTCGAGCTCGTCGGCGGGATGGCGCCACAGGCAACCGCGCGCCGCGCGGTGGAGATCGACTGCGGCGGCATCGCCAAGGGGTACGCCGTGGACGTCGCCACCGCGGCGCTGCGCGGCGGCGGCTGTAGCGCCGGGCTCGTCAATGCGGGCGGCGACCTGCGCGTGTTCGGCGCATTGAGCGAGACCTTGCTGCTGCGCGAGCCGGACGGCGGCTATCGGCCGCTGCACCTCGATGACGCCGCGGTCGCGGTCAGCGATCGCGATGCGGTGCGCGCCCCTTCCGGGCATCGGGGCTACTACGCGCGTGTGGGCCGCGCCGCGCCGCGCCGCTACGCGGCGGTGCGCGCCGCCGATGCCATGACCGCGGACGCCCTGACCAAGTGCCTGTTGCTTGGCTCCACCGCCCTCATCGACACACTGCTCGAGCAATTCGGCGCCGCCAGCCTCGCGGCTCTCGACTAGAAGGCGATCCCGAGCCCGAGGTCGAAACGCTCGAAGCTCCGGTTCTCCTCGAACCATTGGTAGTCCGCCTTCAGCACCAGGTGCGGGCCGAGGTAGAAGTTCGCGCCCGTGGTCCAGACGCGATCATGGTTCTCCGGCCAGAGCGACGCCTGACCCTGGGGAATCACGGGCCCGGGCGTGCCGTCGTAGCTCGAGCCGAGATCGTAGCGCTCGAAGCGCACGAACGGACTCAACTGGTACTCGTCGCGCCTCCACAGCTGGTAGGCGGCCTGGACATAGTAGCCATAGAAGGCCGCCGGGATCGGGTTCGGCGAGCCGGGATTGGCCGCGTTGGCGAGCGCCGTGTCGCTGATCGTGCCGCGCGCATAGAGCGCCTGCAGGTCGAGCCGCCCGGGCGCCCAGCGCAGGTGCCCTTCCCAAAGAGTCACGCGCTCAGCGCCCGCCGCCGCATCGCCGCTGCTGACGGCGGCGCCGAGCGTCAGGCCCGGGATCCCGTAGTAGTTGAGCGCGAGGTACTGCGAGAGCTTGCGCGCGCTGGCGAGCGCCAGCTCCTGGTGCGTCGCCTGGAGCGGCGCGACGTTGTTGTCCTCGAGCGCGAGCGCGTTGCCGTAGGGCGGAGACCGCGGCGCAAAATCCCATCTCGACAGGTCGAAGCCGGTCGTGAGCCCGGCGTTCCAGCCGAAGCCCGCCGCGGTGTCGCCGTGGAAGCCGAGACCGCCCTCGCGCCAGGTGCTCGGAATGATGAGCGTCTCGACGAAGTTGCGCTGCACGCCGTAGAAGTTGGTCGGCTCGTGATGCTCGTTGAGAAAGCCGAACGGCATGAGGAAGAGTCCGCCCCGCGCGCTCACGTAGTCGTTGAGCTTGCGGTCGACGTAGAACTGCTCGACTTCGAACTCACCGACGTCGCTGGCGGAGGCCACCGCATGCTCGACCTCGTACTCGGAGTTGAACTCGGTGCGCGGATCGAACCGGTAGCCGATGCCGAAGACCGCGCGCGCCAGGTCGAACTGCGATTGGCTCCGGTCGTTGACCGGATCGGTGTAGTACACCTCGCCATAGCCCCAGAGCCGCAGGCCCGTGCCGAAGAGGCCGGGTCCCGCGGCGCCCGGCGCGGCAGTGGCCGTAGTGGCCGTCGGCGATAGCGCTGCGGCCGAAGCCGGCGCGCTGCCGTCGGGCAGGGCGGACGCGTTCGGCAAGGAAGTGGCGTTCGAGACCGCGGCGACGTTCGCGAGCTCGGCCACTATCTGGTCGAGCTGCGCCTGGTGCTCGCGCAAGGCGCGATTCTCGTCCGCGAGCCGTCTGAGCGTGCTCTGTACCTCGGCGAGCTGCGTGCGCAGCGCACGCAGCTCTGCCGCTGCGCTCTCGTCGGCGGCGGCGGCGGCGCCGGCGCCCGTCACCCCGAGGACGAGCAGCACCATCAGGGGTTTGTGCATGCGCTGCAGGCGCGCCGGCAGGACGTGATTCATGGCTGCCTCTCTCTTGCTGCCCCGGTCAGGTTTCAGACAAATATTAATGCGAATGATTCTTATTAGCAAAGAGTTGCCATAGAACGGGAACCGGGCTTCGCCCGGGATACGGGAGGATCAGGAGGCTGTCAGCGAGGAGCTTCGGGGAGCCGGGCTTCCATGCGCTCGATCTTGCGCGGCCAGCCGCGCTTCAACACCGCGCCGCGCTGGGCGCGCTGCCCGACGTAGTCCTTCAAGTCGCGCCACTCAAGGACCTTCTGCGTCTCTCCGGACCAGAGCACGAGGCTCGCCTCGGGCGGCACGACGGCGATCGCCGTCATGAGCTCGGCGCGGGTGCGCGCCTTCTTGCCGGGGATGTCATAGAGCTTGTTGCCCTTGCCGCGCGGCATCTCGGGCACCTCCCCTACCGGGAAGGCGAGGAGCTTGCCCTCGCTGCTGACCACCGCGACCAGCGAGTCGGGTGAGGACACGGGCGCCGGAGCCAGCACCTGCGCGTTCTCGGGCACGCTCAGCACCGTCTTGCCCGCGCGCCGGTCGGTCACGAGGTCCTTCAAGCGCGCGGTGAAGCCGTAGCCCGCATCGCTCGCGAGCAGCCACAGGTCCTCGGGCTCGCCGATCATGACGCCTGCGAACTTGGCGCCGTCGGGCGGATCGAGGCGCCCCGAGAGCGGCTCGCCGTAGCCACGCGCCGAGGGGAGCGAATGGGCCGGGAGCGTGTAGGTGCGCCCGGTGCTGTCGATGAACACCGCACTCTGCAGGCTCCGCCCGCGCGAGAGCGCCTGGAAGGCATCGCCACCCTTGTAGGAGAGCGTCGCGACATCGACTTCGTGACCCTTGGCCGAGCGCACCCAGCCGCCCCTCGAGAGCACCACCGTCACGGGCTCGTTCGGAATCAGGCTGGTCGCGTCGATCGCCTGCGCCGCCTCGCGCTCGATGACCTTGGTGCGCCGCTCGTCGCCGTACTTCTCGGCGTCGGCGCGGATCTCGGCGGCGATGAGCTTCTTGAGCTTCGCCTTGCTCTTCAGGAGCCCTTCGAGCTCCTCGCGCTCGGCGGCGAGCGTCTTCTGCTCCTCGCGGATCTTCATCTCCTCGAGCTTGGCGAGGTGCCTGAGGCGCGTGTTGAGGATCTCCTCGGTTTGCTCGTCCGTGAGCTTGAAGCGCTTCATCAGTACCGGCTTCGGCTCCTCCTCGCGGCGGATGATGCGGATCACCTCGTCGAGGTTGAGGAAGGCGATGAGCAGGCCATCGAGAATGTGCAGCCGCTTGCCGACCTTCTCGAGCCGGTGCGCGAGACGGCGCGTGACGGTCGTGGTGCGGAACTCGAGCCACTCGCCGAGGACCTCCTTCAGGCTCATCACTCGCGGGCGGCCGTCGAGGGCGATGATGTTGAGATTGACGCGGTAGTTGCGCTCGAGGTCGGTGGTGACGAACAGGTGGTTCATCACCTCGGTGAGGTCGACACGGTTCGAGCGCGGCACCAGCACGAGCCGGGTCGGGTTGTCGTGGTCGGATTCGTCGCGCAGATCGTCGATCATCGGCAGCTTCTTGGCGCGCATCTGCTCGGCGATCTGCTCCATCACACGCGTCGGCGACACCTGGTAGGGAAACGCGGTAATGACCGCGTTGCCCTCCTCGATCTCCCAGGTGGCGCGCGCCTTGAAGCTGCCGACGCCCTTGTCGTAGAACTCTTTCAGATCGGCGCGCGGCGAGATGATCTCGGCTCCGGTCGGCAGGTCCGGACCCCTGACGTGCTTCATGAGCGCGGCGGTCGTGGCGTCGGGCTCCTCGAGCAGGTGGATGGCCGCCGCGGCGACTTCACGCAGGTTGTGCGGTGGAATATCGGTCGCCATGCCGACCGCGATGCCGGTGGTACCGTTCAGCAGCAGGTTCGGCAGCCGCGCCGGCAGAATAACCGGCTCCTCCAGCGTGCCGTCGAAGTTCGGCGCCCAATCGACGGTGCCGTCCGACAGCTCGCCGAGCAGCACCTCGGCGTACCTGGTGAGTTTCGCTTCGGTATAGCGCATGGCGGCGAAGGACTTGGGGTTATCCTGCGAGCCCCAGTTTCCCTGGCCGTCGACGAGCGGATAGCGGTAGGCGAAGGGCTGCGCCATCAGCACCATCGCCTCGTAACAGGCCGTGTCACCGTGCGGGTGGAACTTGCCGAGGACATCGCCCACGGTGCGCGCGGATTTCTTGTGCTTCGAGACCGCCGACAGCCCGAGCTCACTCATGGCGTAGACGATGCGCCGCTGCACGGGCTTCAGTCCGTCGCCGAGCGCCGGCAGCGCGCGGTCGAGGATCACGTACATCGAGTAGTCGAGGTAGGCCTTCTCGGTGAAGGTCGAGAGCGGCTGGCGCTCGACGCCCTCGAAGTTCAGCTCCTGGTTCTCCGGGGGCCCGCTCATACCTGCACTTCCGCGAGGTTGCCCTTCGTCTCGAGCCACTCACGGCGGTCGGCGGCGCGCTTCTTGGCGAGCAGCATGTCCATGAGCTGATCCGTCTTGTCCTTGCCCTCGATC
>DATMRG010000081.1:0-6834 GCA_035566495.1 Steroidobacteraceae bacterium
CCCAGGGATGCGAAGTAAGACACGGTCCCGGGTATGCCGAAGACGAAGATCTTAAGCGCCGCGTGCGCAAGAAACATGACGCCGAGGCTTACGCGAAGAAGCAGAACGCCGTAGGGCGCCGTGGACTGGTCGATCATCGAGCGCTCCCGCTGTTGTCGGATTTCTGGCGAGAAAGCGAAGACTCGCTCCCTCTCCGCCTTATAGTCTATCAGGGTGGCTTCCTGTAGCCCGGCAGCTGCGCCGCCTCGGGCGAGCGGGCGAGCTTGAGCGCGCTGGCCACCGCGGCATCGAAGTCCGCGCGCGCGGGTCCGATCTTGACTCGCGGGCGAAAGAAGTCGGCCCACTGAAACTCCGCGAACGCGGTCGGGGTCTTGTCGTAGCCGCCCGCCTCGCGCACGAAGCCGGCGAGCGAGCGGTACGGATCATCGAGCAGCTTCTCGAGGTGATCCGGAATGTTCTCGAACGAGCACGGCTTGCCGTTCTGGTCGACCGGATGCGCCCAGTTGGCCGCGGCCATCCGGGGCCAGAACTGGGCGATGGCCACTTTGGACAAGTCGTCCTCGACCAGGAAGAAGCCGGTATCGATTCCGGCCTCCGAGGCGGCACGCCCCAGATGGTGGTGATCAGTGATGTAGAGCTTGCCGTCCGGGCCCCAGACGGCCGGTATCGGGTGGTCGTACAGGAACGCCTGCTGGTCGTGCTTCTTCAGCGCCTCGAGCCTGGCGCGCTTGTCGTGTACTTCGATCAGCCCGACCGTGACCTGTGTAGGCCGCAGGCGGTGGATCTCGACTTCGTGAAGCTTGGGCATCGCCGTTCCCGGCCCGCACCCGACCGGGCCCGCCACATAATCGTAACACCGGGGTGGAGGCGCCCGAACCGGAACCCCGGTGGGGACGAACCCGTTGGCCGCCAGGACGAATCCGTAGCGCCGCGCTTCAAACCAAAACGGCCACGGGTGTCTCATACCAGCAGCAGTCACGTTGCGGGGGGAGGTCGACATGAGGCTCGCGAGCTGGGCGATCTGTGGATCGCTGCTCATCAATGTGGCCTTCGGGCTGGTCGTGGCCGGCGCGGTGCATGCCGCCCACCCGGCTCCAGCTCCGGCGCCCGCCCCTGCCCTGGCCCACTGCACGCGCCACACGCCCGACGCCACGCGCCGTCCGGTCTCGGGACACTATCTCGCGGCCATGCGCATGGGCTGGGCGGTCGGTTGAAAACCGGGCGTCACCCCTAACGCGCCCGTCGGCCGGGATCCGGTGGCCAACGGATTCCCGTGCCGTTCTGCCCGGGGCAACGGTCAGCCGGCCGTGGCCGCTGCCGCCCGTGCCGCGAGACGCTCGCGCCGCGCCGAGAGCAGCATCGCCGTCGCGGAGTAGATCACGACCGCGATGATCAGCCAGCGCACCGCCCGGATCTGCGAGCGCATCACGACGTATTTCATGAGCCAGTAGGCCAGCGGTACGCCGATGAAGCTTCCGAGCGTGAGTCCGAGCGAGGCGACATGCGAGAAACGCCCGGAGCGGAAGAACCCGAGGCTCGCCACCGGCTGCAGGAGTCCGTCGCTCGCCATCATGATCGGATACGCCGCGAGCGGGTCCATGCCGAGCAGCGACAGCAGGATCATGAGCGGCGCGTAGTTGCCGATGCCGACGCACATGAGCGCCCCGAGCACGAAGCTGACGGCGACCGCAAACGGGAACTTCCAGCCGGCGAGGCCCATGGTCACGCCACCCTCGGGAAACGCCCCGAGGTTGGTCATGGCGAAGAAGCCCGCCGCGATCAGCAGGGCGGCGCCCATGAACAGCTGAATCGAGCGGCGTGGCATCCGGCTCACGATGCCCGAGCCGAGCCAGGCGCCGGCAGCCGCGCTCGCCACCATGGCGGCGAGCAGTGCGGGCTGCACCTTGACCAGCCCGATGAGGAGAAAGGTCTCGATGAAGGCCGCGGCGTTCAGCCCGACGTTCAGGGTTCCGGGAATCAGCTCGTCGGCCACCTTGCCGCGAAACTTGAGCAAGGCGGTGGTCGGCGCGAACGAGCCGATGCCGAGCGTGTCGAGGAAAGTCGTGAGCGAGCCGATCGCCACGTCGGCCACCTGCGGCCGGCCGCGCAGATGCTGGCGGCGCCTGGCCAGGAGCCAACCGACGCCGAAGGCGACGTTCACCAGGACGAGCACCGCCAGCACCGCACTCGTTAGGTTCAAGAGGCTCTCCCCCGCAGCCGGTCGCGCGTGCCTGTGATCAGATCCAGCGCGCGAAGATACTGAATTGCCGCGCGCGCGGCGAGGCTGCTCGCGCCGTGAAAGGGAATCGGCCGCAGCGGAGTCACCGGAAAGGCCAGCTCCGCGTCCGACATGCCGAGCGTGCGCTGCGCCAGCAGCCGTCCCATCAGCGTCGCCATCGCCACCCCGCGGCCATTGTAGCCGAGGCCGGCGAGCAGCCCCGGCGCGAGCTCGTGCAGATGCGGAAGATGATCGCGCGTCATCGCCACGAGTCCTCCCCAGTGATACTCGAATGCCACGCCCGCGAGCCCGGGGTAGATCTCGCGCACGGCGCGGTAGTGGTGCCGGGAGGAACGGGGACCGGGCACGGCGCCAAACGTGCCGCGCGCGCCGAGCACCAGCCGTCCGGTGCGGTCCAGGCGGAAATAGCGCAGCAGGTGCCAGGTGTCGGAGGCCGCCTGCCCGCCCGGCAGAATGCCGGCCCGTTGCAGCGGCGTGAGCGGCACGGTCGCGACCTGGAACGACGGCACGGTGATGATGCTCCGGCGCAGCGCGCCGACGAGCGAGCCGCTATAGGCGTTGGTCGCGACGATCACCGTCGGAGCCGTAACACTGCCGCCCGGCGTCTCGATGTGCCACTCGCGCGCCGCGCGGCGCAGCTTGAGCGCGGGGCTCTGCACGCAGATCTGCCCGCCGCTGCGCGCCACCGCGCGCGCCAGCCCGCGCACGTAGGATAAGGGCTGGAGCGTGCCGCCGCGGCGATCGAGCAGGCCGCCGCAGTAGCGCTGCGAGCCGGTGAGCAATCCGGCTTCGCGCGCATCGAGCAGCTCCACCGCCGCGCCGCGCCGCCGCCACTGCTCGACCCGCGCGGCGAGCCCGGCGAGGGCCGCCGCGGAGGTCGCCGGCTGGATCCAGCCGGTACGGACTGCATCGCAGTCGATGCCGTGGCGGCCGATGAGCTCGAACACCAGGTCGGGACCGCCGGCGACGCCCGCGACGAGCCGCGCGCCACGCTCGGCGCCAAACAGCTCTTCGAGCTCATCCGGGTTGGTCTTGAGACCCGGAATGACCTGTCCGCCGTTCAGGCCCGAGGCCCGCTCGCCGACCGCCTTCGCCTCGAGCACGAGCACGGCCCACCCCGCGCCCAGGAGCTGCAGCGCCGCCGACAATCCGGTGTAGCCCGCGCCGATGATCGCGACCTCGGCCCGCCGCGCACCGGCGAGCGCGGCGAACGCGGGAGCCTCGGTAGCGGTCGCGGACCACAGCGACTGCGGCGCGGCGGACAATGCTGTTCTTCTATCGATAATCGATCGGTGAATATCGGGGGCGCGGCGACTTTATAGGCAGCGCGCCGCGGCGGTCAAACGCTGCGCGGCTGCGCTGCGGCGCAGCTTCCGCCAGTCACGGGGTTGTGCCAGACTGCCTGCGGCATCGGGCTGCGTTTCTCAGGGGGTGGCGCATGCAATCCTTCACGCGTTGGGCAGCGGCCCTCGGCCTCGCGCTGTGGAGCGGTGCGCCGTACGCCGCGCCACCGCCCCCCCTGCCCGCCGATCACCTCACCCAGGAGGCGCTGCCGGCGCGCGGCCCGCACTGGGTGTACGTCGTCGACTACGCCTTCGACAACGAGATCGATACGCGCGTCCACCTCTACGACGGCGACAGCCATCGCCGCCTCGGCCAGATCGACACCGGCTTCCTGCCCGGGTTCGCGCTCGCGCCCGACGGCCGCATGAGCGCGGTCGCGACCACCTATTTCGCACGCGGCGGCCACGGCGTACGTACCGACGTCGTCGAATTCACCGACACCGCGACCCTCGCCACCGCGAGCGAGATCGTGCTGCCGCCGAAGCGCCTGCAGGCGGTCCCGACGCTGTTCAACGTGGCCTACGGGAGCGACGGCCGCTTCCTCTATGTTTCGTACGTGACGCCTGCCGCCTCGTTCGGGGTGCTGGACCCGGTCAAGGGCGCGGTGCTCGCCGAGATCGATACCGCCGGGTGCGTGCTCGTGATCCCCTCGGGTCCGAACCGCGTGTCCTCGCTCTGCGAGAGCGGCCGGCTCCTGACCGTGACGCTCGACGCGCAGGGCCACGAGGCGGCGCGCAGCATGTCGGCGCCGTTCTTCGATGCGGACCGCGATCCGGTCTTCGTCCAGGGCGTCCGCACCGCGCGCGGCTTTGCCTTCCTGTCGTTTCTCGGCGAGGTCCACGAGGTCGACCTGAGCGGTGCCGAGCCCGTGTTCGCCCCTCCCTGGCCGCTCCTCGGCCCGGCCGAGCACGCCTGGCGGCCGGGCGGCTCACAGGTGGGCGCGATCCACCTGACGCTCGGGAGGCTGTACGTGCCGATGCACCGGGGCGGCGAGGGCACGCACAAGGACGGCGGCAGCGAGATCTGGGTATACGATCTTGCCGCTCATAAACGCGTGGCCCGCTGGGCGCTCAAGGCGGCGGGACTCAAGGCGGTAGTGGCCGTCGAGGTGTCGCAGGACGCCGCTCCCGTGCTGTTCGCCGCCACCGACGCCGCCGAGCTCGCGATCATCGATGCCGCCACCGGACACATACGCCACGTGGAGAAGCATCTCGGTCAGACCCCTTGGCAGCTGCTCACGCCCTGAGGCTTCAGAGGTATCGCATGCGTGCGCTCGATCGGTTGTTCGAAGAATCCTGCCGCTCCCTCGCGAGCCGCACTTCCAGGCGCAGCCTTCTCGGGATGCTCGGCCAGGCGTTGACGGGTGCGGCGCTGCTGCCGCTCTTGCCCGTCGATCGCGGCAGCCGGGCACAGGCGGCCGATGCCAAGCCGAGGAAGCTCGGACCCGAGGACTGCGACTACTGGAAGTACTGCGCGATCGATGGTTTCCTCTGTTCCTGCTGCGGCGGCACCTCGACGTCCTGTCCACCGGGCACCGGGTCTTCACCGATCACCTGGGTCGGCACCTGCCACAACCCGGGCGATGGCCGCGATTACATCGTGTCCTACAACGATTGCTGCGGGAAGACCAGCTGTGGCACCTGCGATTGCAACCGCAACGAGCGGGAGAAGCCGATCTACCGCCCCTCGCGCAACAACGACCTCAACTGGTGCATGGCGAACGCCAACGCGAATTATCACTGCACCGTGTCGGTGATCGTCGGAGTGGCCGAGAAGTGAGACGCGCGCCGGGCGCGCTGCTGGCGCTCGCCGCCGTGGCCGCGCCGCTCGCGGGCGTCGCCGATACGCCGGCGCCCACCTACCCGCAGGGCGCCGTGAGCTTTCAGGCCAACTGCGCCGTGTGCCATGGCAGTGGCGGCGCGGGAACGCCCTCGCTTGCCCCGCCCCTCCTCTCCTATCCGGCGCGCTACGCCGCGAGCGCCGAGGGGCGGCGCCAGCTGGCCATGACGGTGCTCTACGGCATGTACGGCGACGTCGCCGTCGAAGGCAAGCACTACGCCTTCCGCATGCCGGATTTCGCCCAGCTCGATGACGTGAGTCTCGCGGCGCTGCTCAACTTCGTGGTATTCGATCTCGCCCACGCGCCCGCGGGCGTGGCGCCCCTCACGAGCGCCGAGCTCGCCGCCGAGCGCGCCCATCCCCTCGATGGTGCGGCGGTGCGCGAGCACCGCAAGAGCGTCACTCCCGAGGAGCCCTGAGGGTGCGCGCGCCGCGCACTGCGGCCGCGGCGCTCCTGGCCGCGAGCTGGGCGGGCGCCGCCTGGGCCAGCCCCGCGCAGGACTACATCCTCTACTGCATGGGCTGCCACGGTGATCAGGCGCAGGGCGTGCCCGGCAAGGTGCCGCCGCTGGCCGGCTCGGTGGCGCTCTTCATGCGCAGCGCCGAGGGACGCAACTACGTGCTGCGCGTGCCGGGCGCGGCCAACTCCGCCCTCTCCGACGCGCAGCTCGCCGCCGTGCTCAACTGGCTGGCCGAGCGCTTCCCCCCGGCCGGCGCCGCGGCGCCGCCGGTCGCGCCTTTCACGCCGGCCGAGGTGACCGAGCTGCGCCGCACGCCGCTCGCCGACGTGCGCGAGCGGCGGCGCGAGGTGGTGCGGGCGCTCGCGGCGAGCGGCCCGGCCCCGCCCGCCGACTACTGACGCGCCGCGCGCGGTGCGCGCGCTCCGGCTCACTGGCGGAAGATCACCGTGATGCCGAAGGTCCGCGGCCTGAAGGTGAACGCACGTTGCAGGCGGCTCGCCCCGGGCGTGTTCGGCAGGCAGGCGATTCCCGGTCCCGCACCCGGGTTGCTGCAGATCGTGTAGTTGTAAGCGGTCAGGTCGTGGGTGTTGGTCAGGTTGTCGATGAACCCCTGCAGCGACCACGGGCCAAACTGCATTCCGCCCCGCATGCTGACGAAAGTGGTCGACGGCAGCACGAAGCTCGCCGGGTCGTACTGCGAGCTGTTCGGGTCCAGACCCGCGGTAGGCCACTTGGCGCGCGACTCGTATTCGCCATCGACGCGCACGAAGGTGTCGTGTCCGGCCAGGTTGAAGTGGTATTGGGCGCCCACCGCGGCGGTGAACGGCGCGGTGGGCTGGCCGCCTCCGGCCTCGCTGCTCGCGCCTATGATGGCGTCACCGTCGGCGACCAGCGGGCGCGGGTCGAGCCCGGTGGTGCTGAAGCTGAAGTTCTCGGTATAGCGCGCGTCGG
>DATMRG010000082.1:0-4974 GCA_035566495.1 Steroidobacteraceae bacterium
CCTGGAAAACGGCAACGTCAGGAACAGCGTCAACTACCCCGAGGCGGTGCTGCCGCGGCTGCCGAATACGACGCGCCTCGCGATCGCCAACCGCAACGTGCCGAACATGGTGGGCCAGATCTCCACCACACTCGCGATGCACCGCATCAACATCGCCGACCTCCTCAACAAGTCGCGCGGCGAGTACGCCTATACGCTGATCGACGCCGACGGGGATCTCGGCGAGCGGCTGCTCGCCGAGATCCGCGCCATCGAAGGCGTGCTGTCGGCGCGCATCCTATGAAGAAGCCGCGCTCCCGGGGAGCTGCGCGCCGGCGCGCGGCGCCCGCCGCCCCGCCGCTCGGGCGCCCGGATCTCGAGGAGACGCGCGGGCGCATCGACGCGGTGGATGTCGAGATCCACCGCCTGATCAGCGAGCGCGCCCGTCTGGCGCAGCTCGTCGGCATCTCCAAGAGCGGCGCCACCGGCCGCACCGTGGACTTCTACCGTCCGGAGCGCGAGGCGCAGGTGCTGCGCGCGGCGCGCGAGCGGAACGAGGGACCGCTGCGCGACGAGGAGGTGCTGCGGCTGTTCCGCGAGATCATGTCGGCGTGCCTCGCGCAGCAGGAGCCGCTGAAGGTGGCATTCCTCGGGCCCGAGGGCACCTTCACCCAGACAGCGGTGCTCAATCATTTCGGCCATTCGGTGCGCGCGCTGCCGCTCGCCTCGATCGACGAGGTGTTTCACGAGGTCGAGGCGGCGAACGCGGACTTCGGCGTGGTGCCGATCGAGAACTCGACCGAGGGCACGATCAACCACACGCTCGACCGCTTCCTCACCTCGCCCCTGAAGATCTGCGGCGAGGTGGAGCTGCGTATCCGCCATCATCTGATGGGCGCCATGGGCGAGATGGCGCGCATCGAGCGCGTATGCTCGCATCCGCAGTCGCTGGCCCAGTGCCGCGTGTGGCTCGAGGAGCATCTGCCGGGCGTCGAGCAGGTGCCGGTGTCGAGCAACGCGGAGGGCGCGCGGCGGGCGCGCGACGAGAAGGGCAGCGCCGCGATCGCCGGGGAGACCGCCGCCGAAGTCTACGGACTTCGGATCCTGGCGGCCGAGATCGAGGACCGCGCCGACAACACCACGCGTTTCCTGGTGCTCGGCCGGAAACTGTTCGCACCGAGCGGCGCCGACCGCACGACGCTCCTGGTCTCGGTGGGACATACCGACGCGCCCGGGGCGCTCTACCGCCTGCTCGAGCCGCTCGCCCGCCACCGCGTGAGCCTGACGCGCATCGAGTCGCGCCCCTTGCACCGGCGCAAGTGGGACTACGTCTTCTTCATCGACTTCGAGGGTCACGCGGACGAGCGCCACGTGCAGAAGGCACTCGCGGCGCTCAAGCGCCGGGCGTCGCTGTTTCGCGTGCTCGGCTCCTACCCGCGGGCGGTGCAATGAGCGCAGCTGCCGCGGCCGGCGCGCCGGCGCGCTACCGCGTGCAGCCCGGCGGCCGCATCGCCGGGACCCTGACGGTGCCGGGCGACAAGTCGATCTCGCACCGCTCGCTGATGCTCGGTGCGATCGCCGACGGCGACACCCACATCAGCGGCTTTCTCGCCGGCGAGGATTGCCTCTCGACCGCGCGCGTCCTCGGACAGCTCGGGGTGCGCATCGAGCGACCGCACGCGACCGAGGTGCTGGTGCACGGGGTGGGGGCGGGTGGGCTCACGGGCTCCGCCGCACCGCTCGACATGGGCAACGCCGGCACCGCGATGCGGCTCTTCACCGGGCTGCTCGCGCCGCAGAAGTTCAGCTCTACGCTGATCGGCGACGCCTCGCTGATGCGCCGGCCGATGCAGCGCGTCGTGGTGCCGCTCGCGATGATGGGTGCGCAGATCCGCACTCGCGACGGGCGCCCGCCGGTGGAGATCCGGGGCACGCCGCATCTGCGCGCGATTCACTACAGCCTTCCGGTCGCGAGCGCGCAGGTGAAGTCCGCCGTGCTGCTCGCCGGGCTGTACTCTGCCGGCCGTACCCATGTGACCGAGCCCGCCCCCTCGCGTGATCACACCGAGCGCATGCTCGCCGCCTTCGGCGTGCAGCTCGGGCACGAGGGGCGCAGCATCGCCCTCGAGGGCGGCCAGCGCCTCAAGGGCACCTCGATCGCGGTGCCGGCGGATTTCTCCTCGGCCGCCTTCTTCATCGTGGCCGCCTGCCTCGCGGGCTCCCCGAGCCTCATCCTCACCAACGTTGGAGTGAACCCGACGCGCATCGGCCTCATCGACCTCCTGCGCCGCATGGGGGCGGACATCCGTGTGCACGCGCTTGCGGCGGGCGACTCGCCGGGTGGGGAGCCGGTGGCGGACATCGAGGTTCGCCAAAGCCAGCTGCACGGCATCACGGTGCCCGAGGCTGACGTGCCGCTCTCGATCGACGAGTTTCCGGTGTTCTTCGTCGCCGCCGCCTGCGCGACCGGCGAAACCCTGGTGCGCGGCGCGCTCGAGCTGCGGGTGAAGGAGAGCGACCGCCTCGCGGCAATGGCGGCCGGACTCGGCACGCTCGGCGTCGAGCACCAGCTCCTGCCCGATGGGCTCTGGATCCGCGGCGCCGAGGGACTCTCCGGGGGCACGATCGACAGCCGCGGCGACCACCGCATCGCCATGGCGTTCGCGGTGGCGGCGCTGCGCGCCTCGGCCCCGATCGAGATCCTCGACGTCGCCAACGTCGCGACCTCGTTTCCGGGCTTCGCTGAGACGGCGCGGGCCGCCGGCCTGGGGCTGGAGGCGGATGGCTGACTCCTCCTGTCCCGTCGTGACCATCGATGGCCCGAGCGGCTCGGGCAAGGGCACGATCAGCCGCGCGGTTGCGCGACACACCGGCTGGCACCTGCTCGACAGCGGCGCGCTGTACCGCCTGGTGGCGCTCGCGGGGGCGATCGCCGGCCTGCCACCGGGGGATGCCCCCCGGCACGCCGAGATCGCGCGGAGAATGACGGTCGAGTTCGGCTCGGGTGCCGGCGGCGAGGAGCGGGTGCAGCTCGATGGGCGCGACGTAAGCTCCGAGATCCGCACCGAGACCGCGGGCGCCGGGGCCTCACGCGTCGCAGCCTGGCCGGAGGTCCGGACGGCGCTTCTGACCCGACAAAGAGCCTTTGCGGAGCCCCCCGGGCTGGTCGCCGACGGCCGGGACATGGGAACGGTTGTCTTCCCCCAGGCAGACCTCAAGATATTCCTCACGGCGACCCCCGAAGAGAGGGCCCTCCGCCGTTATAAGCAGTTGAAAGACAAGGGGTCCGGTGTTAGCCTTCCCGGCCTTTCGCGGGAGATAGCCGAGCGGGACTTGAGGGATCAGACCCGCCAGGTCGCCCCGTTGCGTCCGGCGCCCGATGCCTGCGTCATCGACTCGACCGGTCTCAGCATCGAGGCGGTCGTCGCAAGGGTGCTGGAACTGGGGGTCGCACGGCGCCTCTGGCCCTGAGGCCGCCGGCTTTAAGTCGGGCGCGGGAAGGTTATGTGAGGTTGGTGCCTGCCGGATGCGGGCGCCTGTTACGTTTTCCTGGGTCCTCAAGGAACGAGGTCCAGAGGTACGCACGCACAGCGTGCAAAGTGAAGGTATGTCAGAAAGTTTTGCCCAGCTCTTCGAGCAAAGTCTAGCTAACCAGCGCATCCGTCCCGGCATGATCCTGACCGGGCTCGTCGTAGACGTCACAGACGACGTCGTCATCGTCAACGTAGGCCTCAAGTCCGAAGCCGTCATCCCGCTCGAGCAGTTCAAGAACGAGCGCGGCGAGGTCGAGGTCAAGGCCGGCGACAACGTCGAGGTCGCCCTCGACTCGGTCGAGGACGGCACCGGCGAGACCCGCCTGTCGCGGGAGAAGGCCAAGCGCGCCCGCACCTGGACACGGCTCGAGGAAGCATTCAACAAGTCCGAGATCGTCACCGGCGTCATCACCGGCCGCGTCAAGGGCGGCTTCACCGTCGAGATCGAGAACGTCCGGGCGTTCCTGCCGGGATCGCTGGTCGACGTGCGCCCGGTGCGTGACACCTCCTATCTCGAAGGCAAGCCGCTCGAGTTCAAGGTCATCAAGCTCGATCAGAAGCGCAATAACGTGGTGGTATCGCGCCGCGCGGTGGTCGAGCAGGAATTCTCGGCCGAGCGCTCGGCGCTGCTCGACAACCTGCAGGAAGGCGCGGTGGTGCGCGGTGCGGTCAAGAACCTCACCGACTACGGCGCGTTCGTCGACCTCGGCGGCATCGACGGCCTGCTGCACATCACCGACATGGCGTGGAAGCGCGTCAAGCATCCGTCCGAGGTCGTCAAGGTGGGCGATGAGGTCGAGGTGCGCATCCTCAAGTTCGACCGCGAGCGCTCGCGCGTCAGCCTGGGCCTCAAGCAGCTCGGCGCCGATCCCTGGGAGAACATCGCGCGGCGCTATCCGCCGGGCACCCGGGTGTTCGGCAAGGTTACCAACATCGCCGACTACGGTGCCTTCGTCGAGATCGAGGACGGTGTCGAGGGCCTGGTACACGTCTCCGAGATGGACTGGACCAACAAGAACGTCAACCCGGCGAAGGTGGTGCACAGCGGCCAGGAAGTCGAGGTCATGGTGCTCGACGTCGACGAGGAGCGCCGCCGCATATCGCTCGGACTCAAGCAGTGCCAGGCCAATCCGTGGAAGGAGTTCGCCGAGAACTACAACCGCGGCGACAAGGTGGCCGGGCAGATCAAGTCGATCACCGACTTCGGCATCTTCATCGGGCTGCCGGGCAACATCGACGGTCTGGTGCACCTGTCCGACATCTCCTGGGATCAGCCGGGCGAGGAGGCGGTGCGCAACTACCAGAAGGGCCAGCAGATCGAGGCCATGGTGCTGTCGATCGATCCCGAGCGCGAGCGCATCTCGCTCGGCATCAAGCAGCTCGCCAAGGATCCGTTCTCGGCCTACATCGCCGACAACCCCAAGGGCACGATCGTCAAGGGCGTGGTGAAGGAAGTCGACGC
>DATMRG010000083.1:0-18086 GCA_035566495.1 Steroidobacteraceae bacterium
TCGATCTCGAATTCCTCTTCGAGGGCCATCACCAGCTCGACGGTGTCGAGCGAGTCGGCTCCCAGATCGTCGACGAACGAAGCGTCGTTCGTGACCTGTTCCTGTTTGACGCCCAGCTGTTCGGCAACGATGGCTTTGACCTGCTGCTCGACTGTGCTCATTAGCGGTTGGTCCTCTGTAGGCTTATTTAAATGCTCAAAAGGTGCCCACCGGCCGAGCATAGCCGGACGGCGGGCGCGGTATTGTAGGGGAACACCCCCCGGGGTGCCACTCGGCGCTCCCCCGCGCGAGTGGTTGTTTTTACTGGCGAAACTCCCGATGGAGCTGCCGCGGCGTGCGGCCGCCAACCCTGCGCTGTGGCGTGCGGCCAACGCTCCTCAGGCCATGTACATCCCGCC
This sequence comes from Steroidobacteraceae bacterium, assembly GCA_035566495.1. Classification (GTDB taxonomy): domain Bacteria; phylum Pseudomonadota; class Gammaproteobacteria; order Steroidobacterales; family Steroidobacteraceae; genus 13-2-20CM-66-19. Next base: position 399 of record DATMRG010000083.1, read on the forward strand.
GTTGACGTGCAGAGTCTCGCCGCTGATGTAGCCGGCCTCGGGCGAGGCGAGGAACAGCACCGCCGCGGCGATGTCCTCGGGTGTTCCGAGCCGCCCGAGAGGCACGCGCGTCAGGAGCGCGGCGCGCTGCTCGTCGGTGAGGGCGCGGGTCATGTCGGTGTCGATGAAGCCGGGCGCCACCGCGTTCACCGTGATGCCGCGCGAGGCGAGCTCCTGGGCGAGCGACTTGGTGAAACCGAGCACCCCGGCCTTCGCGGCCGCGTAATTCGCCTGTCCCGGGTTGCCGGTGAGGCCCACGACCGAGGTGAGGTTGATGATGCGCCCGCGCCGCTCCTTCATCATGCGGCGCACGCAGGCCTTCGAGAGGCGAAACACCGCCGTGAGATTGGTGGCGATGACCTTGTCCCAGTCCTCCTGCTTCATGCGCAGCAGCAGCATGTCGCGGGTGATGGCGGCGTTGTTGACCAGGATCGTGGGCAGCTCGCCCGCGGCGTCGAGCTCGGCCAAGAGTGCGTCGATCGATCGGCCATCGCCCGCGTCCAGCACCGCACCGTGGCCGTTGTATCCGTGCGACGCAAGGGCGGCGGTGATCTTCGCCGCGCCCTCGGCGCTCGTCGCGGTGCCGATGACGCGTGCTCCGGCCTTGGCCAGGGCGAGGGCGATCGCGTGTCCGATGCCGCGCGAGGCGCCGGTTACGAGCGCAACTTCGTTCTCAAGCATGGCTGCCCTCTCTCGTGGCACTCAGGGCCGCATCAATCGAGGCGGGATCCTCGAGCGCGAGGAACTCGAGCCCGGCGCGCCGCTCGATGCGGCGGTTGAGCCCCGTGAGCACACGCCCGGGGCCGCACTCGATGATCTCCTCGACGCCGGTCTCGATGATCGCCCGCACGGTCTGCGTCCAGCGCACCGGGCTCGACAGCTGCCGGACCAGGAGCTCGCGGATGTCCTGCGGCTCGGTGTGCGCGGCCGCATCGACGGCGCTCACGTAGCGGATGCGCGGCGGCCGCACCTCGGTGGCCGACAGACGCCCGCGCAGACGCTCGGCTGCGCCGCGCATGAGGCTCGTGTGTGAGGGCACGCTGACCGGCAGCATCACGGCCCGCTTGGCGCCGCGCGCCTTGGCCGCGGCGATCGCGCGCTCGACCGCAGCCGTCTCGCCCGCGATCACGACCTGGCCCGGTGAGTTGAAGTTCGCCGCCTCGACAACCGAGCCCGCGCCGCCGCCCGCGGCGGCCTCGCGGCACGCAGCCTCTACCTCCGCGTCCTCGAGACCGAGGATCGCCGCCATGGCGCCGGTGCCGGCCGGAACGGCCTCCTGCATGACCTCGCCACGGAAACGCACCAGCCCCACGGCGGCGCGAAAGTCCAGGCTCCCGGCGCACACCAGCGCGGTGAATTCCCCGAGGCTGTGACCCGAGACGGTCGCGGGCTCCGCTCCGCCGCGCGAGCGCCAGGCGCGCCAGGTGGCGACGCCGGCGGCGAGCAGCGCGGGCTGGGTGCGTGCGGTCTGATTGAGCTCCTCCGCGGGTCCTGCGCTCACGAGCTTCCAGAGGTCGTAGCCGAGGACGCCGGCGGCCTCCTCGAAGGTGGCGCGCACGCTCGGGTCGGCCGTCGCGAGCTGCGCGAGCATTCCGACCGACTGCGAGCCCTGTCCGGGAAAGACGAACGCGAATGGCATGGCGACCCCGTACCCCCTGTATGAGACGAAAATTATAGCGGCTGCGGGGGGCTCTTCAGGAAGGCGGCGGTCGCGAGACCGCCGGCGACGCCGAACAGATGCGCATCGACCACCACCGGGTCGCTCCCCGAGAGCGGCAGCGCGCCGACTGCCTGTTCCCAGGCGAGCTTGCCGGCGAGGAACGCGGCCAGGAGCCAGGCATCGCGCTCCCGGCGGCGCAGGTGGGCGAGCGTGCCCGCCGCCATGACGCCGTGCAGCGCTCCGGAGGAACCGACGTACCAGCGCAGGGTCGAATCCCACAACCACAGGCCGGCATCGATCGCCGCCATCGAGCCGAGCAGGATGAGCAGCCACTGCCGCGGTGTGTAGTCGCGGGCGAACAGGGCCCACATGAGAATAATTCCGAGGCAGTTGAGCAGAGCGTGATGCAGATCGAGGTGGACGAAGTGCGCGGTCAGGAGCCGCCAGAGCTCGCCGTTGGCGAGCGCCAAGCGGTCGTAGCGCAGCGAGGCGCGGCCCGCATCCCCGGCCGCGGTGATGAGGAGCAGCAGCGCGCAGGCCGCGAGCAACGCGCGGCCGTGATTGCCGTCGCCGTTGAGCGACCGGAGCACTCGAGCCATGCGGTTCACGGGCCGGCGCACCCCCATTTGTTATGATCCGACCCGCTTTTCAACCGGCGGCCATCCCGCCTGCGAGCGCCCCCATGAATGACATGCTCCACGAGGTTAGCAGACGCCGCCCCGGGCGGTGCGCCCGGATGGGCGGCTTTACCCTGATCGAGATCATGGTGGTGGTGATCATCATCGGGCTGCTGGCGGCGGTGATCGTGCCGAGCGTGATGAGGCGTGTCGACGACGCCAAGGTGGCGAAGGCGAAGGAGGACATCCAGAGCCTCGAGACGGCGCTGACCATGTACTACATGGACAACTCCAAGTACCCGGCCAACGACCAGGGCCTTCGCGCGCTGACCACGCAGCCGACCGACCCTTCAATCAAGAACTGGAAAACCGGCGGTTACATCGAACGCATCAGCAAGGATCCCTGGGGGAACGACTATCTGTTCGTCTTTCCCGGCACGCACGGCAAGGCGTACGACATCTGCTCGCTCGGCGCCGATGGCCAGCCGGGCGGCGACGGCATCAATGCCGACATCTGCAACTGGAATCTCAACCAGTAGCGCGCCGCGGCCGGGCCGGCGCGCGGCTCCGCGCCCTGGCGCCGGGTTCACTCTGATCGAGTTGCTGGTGGTCGTGCTGATCATCGGATTGGTGTCCGCCGGGATCCTGCTCACGGTGACTCTCACCGGGCGCGACCGGGATCTCGAGCGCGAGAGCGACCGGCTCTACTCGCTCATCAACTACGCGCGCGAGCAGGCCGAGTTGCAGACGCGCGAGTACGGCATCCTGTTCCAGGACGACGGCTACGAGTTCCTGGTCTACGACGCGCTGCCCGGCCAGTGGCGCAGCGTGTTCGAGGACGACGTGCTCCGCGCGCGCAGGCTCCCCGACGGCCTCGGCGTCAAGCTCGTCATCGAGACGCGCCCGGTGGTGCTGCGCCGTCCCGCCAACGCGAAGGACAAGACCCCGCAGCTGATGATCTATTCCAACGGCGACGTTACCGCCTTCTCGGTCAGCCTCGAGCGCGACGGCGGCGTGCGCAGCGTCACCGTGCTCGAGGACGACAAGGGGCAGATCGTCGAGCAACCCCTCGTCGAGGCGCGCGCCCGATGAGCCGGCGCAGCACCGGCCGGGCGCGCGGCTTCACGCTGATCGAAGTGCTGGTGGCGCTCGCGATCGTCACGGTCGGCATGGCCGCGGTCCTCGGTACGCTCAGCTCCTCGGCCGACACCGTCGTGTATCTGCGCGATAAGACCTTCGCCAACTGGGTGGCGCTGAATCAGATCGCGCAGGTGCGTATCAGCGGCCAGCTGCCCGCGCCCGGCAAGACCGACGGTGACACGGATTTCGGCGGCCGCAAGTGGCACTGGCACCAGGAGGTCACCACCACGCAGGTGCCCGGCATGGTGCGCATGGAGGTCAGCGTCCGGCCCGGGGATTTCGACAGCACCGACAGCGACCGTGGCTGGTACGCGACGCTCAGCGGCATATCGGGGGACGCGGTCGGGCTGGCGCGCGGCGACCTGCCCGACTGGGGCTCACAGCTCCTCACGCCGGGCTCGAACGCGGCCGGCGGCACGCCGACGACTGCACCCGGCACCACCACGCCCGGCACGGCGCCGGCTGCGCCCGGAACGACGAATCCACAGCAGCCGCAGCAGCCGACGTCCCCGCCGCCACAGCCCGTCCGGCCGACGACCTCCGGCGCGCCATGAAAACGAGCCGCTCGCGAGTCCGCAACGCGCGCCAGCCGCCGCGGGGTTTCACGCTGATCGAGGTGCTGGTGGCACTGTTCATCGCCGCGCTCATGTTCGCCATGGGTTACGGCGCCATCAACCAGGCGATCACGACCCGCGATGCGCTGAAGCAGAAGCAGGCGCGGCTCGTCGAGCTGCAGACCGCGGTGCGCGTCCTCGAGCAGGACTTCGTGCAGCTCACGCCGCGTCCGGTGCGCCAGCCGATCGGCGATGAGCCCGCGCAGCCTGCTCTCCAGGGGAGCGCCGGCGGCGACCAGACCTCGGGTTCCGTGGCCTCGCTCAGCGGCGGCAGCACTCAGTCGCCGTCGTCGACGAGCGGCACACTGCCGCTCGTCGCCCTGACGCGCAGCGGCTGGGCCAATCCAAACGGCCTGCAGCGCACGGCCGAGCAGCGCATCGCCTACTACCTCGAGAACGGCACGCTGCGGCGCGAATACTGGTACGTGCTCGACCCGACGCTTTCGAGCACCACCGCACGGCGCGAGCTCCTCAAGAGAGTGAAGTCGCTGACCTTCGAGTACCTCGACCTCACCCACACCTGGCAGCCGCAGTGGCCTCCCGCGACCGTTGCTGGCGGACAGGCACTCGAGAGCAGCCTGCGCATCCGGCCGCTCGCGGTGCGCGTCACCATCGACACCGAGGACTTCGGCAAGATCGTGCGCATCTTCGAGGTGGCGGGCTGATGGCGCGCGCGCTGCCCCGCCGCCGGCGGCCCGAGCCCGGTGCACCGCGCGCGCAGCGCGGCGTCGCGCTGCTCGTGGCCATCCTCATCGTCGCGCTCGGCACCATTCTCGCGGCCGCGATCGCCTACGAGAACGCCATGACCTTCCGGCGCGGCGCCGCGACCTTCGCCTTCGATCAGGCGCTGCTCGTACAGCAGGGGGCGGAGGCGCTGGCGGCCTACGGCCTGCGGCTCGCGCAGAAGTCGGATCCGCAGCACACCTACGCCTCCCAGGGCTGGGCCCAGCCGGTCGGGCCCCTCGAGGTCGTTCCCGGCGTGATGTTGATCGCGCAGCTCGAGGATCTGCAGGGGCGCTTCAATCTCAACAACCTGGTGCGGCAGGACGGCACGCCCGATCCGGTGCAGGTGGCGGCATTCCAACAGCTGCTGGCCATGCTCGGCCTCGAGCCCAAGTGGGCCGACTTCATGGTCGACTGGATCGATCGCAACATTTCGCCCGTCACCCCCGACGGCGCGAAGGACAGCGTCTACATGGGCCAGACGCCGCCCTATCGCACGCCCAATCGCTACATCACGAGCGCCAGTGAGCTCCTGGCGCTGCCGGGTTTCGGCCGTGACCGCTACGTCGCGCTCGCGCCTTACGTGACGGCGCTCCCCTTCGGCATGAAGCTCAACGTCTGCACCGCCAAGGGCCCGGTGCTCGATGCGTTTCTCGGCCACGGCGACTTCTCGAGCGACCTCGACGGGCTCGCCAAGAACCGCGCGGCCGCCCCCGGCTGTTTTCCCAAGCTGACCGACTACCAGGCGGCGGCCGAAGCGGCAGTCTGGAAGAACATATCCTCCAAAGTGCAGATGACCTCGAGTTACTTCCGTTTGACGAGTCTCGTCACTATTGGCAGCACCGAATTCAACTTGTACAGTCTTCTGCTGCAGGATCCCACGGGCCAGGTGCGTCCGATCCTGCGCAGCTACACACCGGACTGAGGGGGCCGCCTGCACATGGCTGACTGGCTGCTGCTGCGTCTGCCGCGTACGCCGGATGAGCCGGCGAGCTGGCTCGTCGCGAGCGCCGCCGGCGCGCCGCTCGTCGCTACCGAGACCGGACCGCTCAGCGCCGCCGCTGCCGCGGCCGGCGGCCGCCGCGTATGCGCGCTGGTGCCGGGAACGGATGTGTTCCTGGCCGAGCCCGACCTGCCGGCCAGGAGCGGCGTGAAGCTGCAGCAGCTCGTCCCCTACGCTCTCGAGGAGCAGCTGGCCGACAACATCGACGAGCTGCACTTCGCGCTCGGCAGGCGCGCGCCGGATTCGACCCGCACGCCGGTCGCGGTCGTCGGGCGGATGCTCATGGATCAGTGGCTCGGGGAATTGCGCGCCGCCGGCATCGAGCCCGAATGTCTGTACGCCGACAGCGACCTGCTGCCGGTCAATCCGGGACAGGCGGTCGCGCTCCTCGAGGAGGATACGGTGTCGGTACGTGCGCCCGGCGCGCCGCCCGTGTCATTGCCGATCGACGCGCTCTCCGAGGCGCTCGGCGTCGCCGCGGCGCCGCCGCGCACGCCATCGGTCACCGCGGCACCGGCCGAGGAGACGCCCGACACCACCGCCACGCTCGGACTGCTGCTCTACAGCGGCACCGCCGAATGGCAGCAGCACTCGGCGGAGGTCGAGCGCGCGCGTGACCATTTCGTCAGCCTGAAGGTGCAGCTCCTGAGCGATGGGCCGCTCGCGCTCTTCGCCCAACAGCTGCCCGACACCGGGGCGATCAACCTGCTGCAGGGGCCCTATTCGCCGCAGAGCTCGCGGGCGGCGGGGTTGTCCGCCTGGCGCGTCGCCGCGATGCTGCTGCTCGCGCTCGTGGCGCTGCACGTCGTGGGCAAGGCCGCGGAGCTGCGGGTGCTCAAGACCAAGGAGCGCGAGGTCGACGCCTCGATCCGTGACACCTTCCACCGCGCCATGCCGGCCGAGCCTGGCATGGGCGATGCCCGCCTGCGCATGCAGCAGCGTCTCCTGGCGGTGCGCAGTGGCGGTGGCGCGGGCGGCCTCCTCGGCGCGCTCCAGGCCCTCGCCCAGGCGCGCGGCGGCGCGGCCGGCACGAGCGTGCAGTCGCTCAACTTTCACGACGGGCTCCTCGAGCTGACGCTCAACGCGCCCGACGCCGCGAGCCTCGATCATATGAGCCAGCAGCTGCGCAACAGCGGCTGGCAGGCGGATCTCATCGGCGGCAACACCGTCGGCACCGCCTATCAGGGGCGCGTGCAGATCCACGCGCAGGGTCCATAGATGGCGGCCTTCGAGCGTCTGGTGCAGTGGTACACGGGGCTCTCCGAGCGCGAGCGGCGCATCGTGCAGGCGGGCGCGGTGGTGGTGCCGCTGCTGTTCGTCATCGGCGTGCTGTTGCCCCTCGATCGCAGCGTGGCCCAGGCTCACCAGCGGCTCGCCAAGAAGCGCAGCGACCTCGCCTGGATGCAGGGCGTCGCGCCCGAGCTCGCCGCCGCCCCTCAGCCTCCCTCGGCCGCCGGCGAGTCGCTGCTCGTGATCGTCGATCGCTCGGCACGCGAGTCGGGCCTTGCGGGCTCACTCGCGGGGAGCGAGCCGGCGGGGCCGGGCGGACTCTCGCTGCGGCTGCAGAAGGCGCCGTTCGACATGCTGGTCGCCTGGCTCGCGCGCCTGGCGCAGCAGAACGGCATCCGTGTGGACTCGGCCACCATCGACAGTGCCGGCAGCCCGGGCCTGGTGAACGCCGCCGTCGTCCTGCGCACGGGCTGAAGTGGCGCGGCCGCTTTGGATCGCGCTGCTTGCCGCGGCCGCTTTCGCGGTCATCCTGCTCTTGCGCCTGCCGGCCAGCTGGGTGGTGCCGCGCACCGGCATCGTCGCCTGCCCGAACCCCGACGGCTCGGTGTGGAGCGGGTCGTGCACCGGGCTGACCGTCCAAAGCCTGCCCTTCGGGGATCTCAGCTGGGACCTGGCGCCGCTGCGCCTCCTGACCGGCACACTCGCCGCCCGCGTGGTGCTGGCGCACGGCCCGGTGACGGGCGGCGCTGACGTCGCCTACGGAATCGGCGGCAGGTTGGCGCTCCGGAACCTGGTCGCCGATCTCAAGCTCGACCCGCGGTCGATCCCGCATGTGCCGCCGCAGCTGCGCGGCAGCGTGCACACGGACCTCGGGCTCGTGCGTCTCGAGCACGGCGTGCTCACCGAGCTCAAGGGCCGCATCGAGGCGCGCGATCTCACCCACCGCACCGGCCACGTCACGCCGCTCGGCAGCTACGCCGTCACATTCCCGGGCGGCAGCGGCGACCCCGTCGGTACGCTCGAGGATCTCGACGGGCCGCTCTCGGTCCATGGGACGCTGCGCCTGACCCGGCAGCCGGGCTACGTGCTCGAAGGCACGGTAGCGCCGCGCCCGGCTGCCGCGTCGGAGCTCCTCGACGAGCTGCAATTTCTCGGCAGCGCGGACGCGCTCGGGCGCCGGCCTTTCAACATCGCGGGAACGCTCTGAGCCGCGCCGGCGTGGCCGCGCGCTAGCCGAGCTCGCGGAACGCGCCGAGCAGCGGGAAGTAGAGGGCCGCACGCACCGGCTCGGGGCCGAGGCCGCGCGCCAGCTCGCGGTAGCCGTCGAGCTGCGCGCGGTAGCGCTCGAGCTCGGTATCCAGAAACTCCTCGAGTCCGCCGCCTTCGTGCGCGCTCGTCTTGTAGTCGATGACCCAGCGCGTGCCGCGCGCGTCGACGAAAGAGCGGTCGACGACGACGCTGCGCAGCACACCGCCGCCGACGCCGGACAGCTCCCACTCGCTGTGCGCCTGCGCGTGGGCGCTGTCGAGGATCCAGCGCCCGCGCTCATCGGCGAGCGTCTGGCCGAGCGCCGCGAGCACGGCGGCGCCCGCCGCGGAGCGCTCGCGCTCCGGAACGCCGGCGCGTGTGAGCGCTGCCAGGACCGCATCACACTCGCCCACGATCGCTGCGGCCGGCGGCAGGGGCGCCTGCCGCGACAGCCGCGCGAGCCAGGCGTGCACCACGGTGCCGATGTGGCGCTGGGTCTCGCCGACCCAGCTGAACTCGGTGGGTTCGGCTGCCAGATAGGCGCCCGGCAACTGCTCGAGCGCGAGCCGCGGCGGCGGTTCCGCGGCGCGCCAGCTCGGCAGGAGCCGCATCAGCGGACCGCTGCGGGCGATCGCGGCCGCGGGAGTCCCGGTGCCTGCCACCGCCTCGAAGCGCGGTGCCAGCGCCCCCCACAGCACGTGGAGCGCGCTGCGACGGTCGGGCCGCACGACGCCATCCGCGCCGGGCGCGGCCGCACCCGACAGCCACAGGCTCCGCCGCGCGCGCGTCGCCGCGACGTACATGACCCGCGCGCGCTCATGCGCGTCGTGCTGGCGGATCAGGTCCTTGAGCCAGGCGTTCAGGTCGCCCTCCTCCTCGTGGGCGCCGACGACCGGTGCCGGCGCGATCAGGAGATTGCTGTCACTGGTCGCGCTCGGCAGATCGAGCCAGCGCAACAGCCGCCGCTCGGGCGCGCGTGTGGTGCGATCGAGCGCCGGCACGAACACGTGGTCGAACTCGAGTCCCTTGGCGCGATGGATCGTCATCACCTGCACCGGGTTGTCGCCCGCGGCGGGAGCGCTGTAGAGACGCTCGAGGAGCGGCTCGAGCTCCTCGGGTCCGCGCCAGCCGAAGGCCGCGGTCCGCTCGGCCAGCGCGGCGAAAAAGGCGCGCGCGTCGCGAAGCTCGTGGCGCGAGTAGGCGTCAGCGGCGCCGAGACGGAGCCAGGTAGCCTCGAGCCAGCTCGCCAGCGGCCGTGCGCCGCGGCCCGTGAGCGCCCGGCCGAGGACGTCACGCAGCCGCTCGAGATGCAGCCGGTCGGCCGGGTCGCAGCGCGTCAGGCGCTCGGGATTGGCGAGCGCCTCGATGACGAGCTCGCGATCGCTCGCCGCCGAGAGTGCGGTCAGCGTGGCGAGGCGCGCGCCGCACCACGGCGCGCGCAGCACCGCGAGCCACGCGGAACGGTCGGCGAGGTCGTGCAAGGCGCGGGTCAGCTGCACCAGGTCGCGCACCACCAGCCGCTCGCGCAGCGGCACCAGGTCGACGCCGAGGGGAGCCAGGCCGCGCGCCTCGAGCGCGGCGATCACCGCAACCGCGTGGGCGTGCGCCACGACCAGGATGCCCACCGTGCCCTCGGGATCTAGACGCCTCAGCTCGGCGACGCGAGCGGCGACGGCACGCGCCTCGGCCGCGGGATCAGCCGCATAAAGGCGCAGAGTGACCGGTTCGATGCCGGCGAGCTCGCCCGCCCCGGCGCGGGTCGGCAGGCTGTCGCGGTAGCTCACGCCTCCCGCACGCAGGTCGTCGGCGGCCGGAAACACCTGCGCGAACAGCTCATTGGTGAATTCGACCAGCGCCCGCTCGGCGCGGAAGTTGCGCAGCAGCCGCAGCGGCCGCAGTGGCACGCGCCCGATGCCCGCGGCGCGCGCCCGCAGGAAGAGTCCGACCTCCGCGTCGCGGAAGCGGTAGATCGACTGCATCGGATCGCCCACCACGAACAGCGTCCGGCCATCGCCCGGCTCCCAGCCGATGGTGAGCGCCTCGAGCAGCTGCACCTGCGCGAGCGAGGTGTCCTGGAACTCATCGACCAGGATGTGGCGCAGCGCGAGCCCGGTGCGTAGCGCGAGATCGGTCGGGTCGCCGCCTTCGGCGAGCGCCTGGCGCGCCGCTCCGGTGATGTAGGTGTAGTCGACGCGCTGGACCTCCGCGCAGGCCGCGTGCAGCTCGGCCGCCGCGCGCGACAGCATCCGGGCGAGCGCGGCGAGCGCCGCCGCATCGGGCGCCGAGAGCTGCGCGGCTGGCGCGCGCCTGAGCTCGAGGAGCGCCTCGCGCAGCCCCGGGGCGTGGCGCAGATCGTCGATCAGATCCTTGAGGTGCGCCCGCACGGCGGCCTCCGTGAAGCCCGGCCGCAGACGGTGCGCGGACAGCTGTTTGCGCCAGTCGTTGCGCGTCAGGACGAGGTGCGCGAAATGCTTCCAATGATCGAGATCGGCAGGCGCGGCGCCGAGCGGGCCCGCCCCCGGCAGGCTCTCGGCACGCCGGCGCAGCCCTTCCGGCAGGAGCGCGCGCAGCCGGGCGAGCAGCACGCGCGTCTCGGCGGTAAGACTCTCATTCACCCGCCGGCAGAGCGAATCCGCGTCGCCGGCGGCGACGAAGCGCAGCCAGTGGCCGCGTTGCTCGAGCATCTGGGCAATGAGGCGCTCGAGATTCAGCCAATGGTTGTCGAGCCGCTCGAAGAGCAACTGCGCATCGGGGGCGAGTGCCGGGTCGCTGTCCGCGGCGAGCAGGGTGCGCCGCGCCGCGCGCCGATAGAGCTCGGCGGCGCTCTCGGTAATGTTGAGCGCGCCGCCGGCCCGCGAGGCGACCGGCAGCTGGCTCGCCAGCCAGTAGTTGAAGGAATCGATGGTCTGGATCCGCAAGCGCTCGGGCTCGGCGTCGAGCCGCCAGCCGCGCGCCGCCCCGTGGGTGCGCGCCGCCGCGGCCAGCGGGGCGAGCAACGCGGCCCCCGGATCGTCGGCCGGCAGCTCCGCGCGCAGCGCGCGGATCACCCGCGCCCGCATCTCAGCGGCGGCCTTGCGCGTGAAAGTGATGGCGAGGATCTCGCCCGGATCGTCGACCGCCGCGAGGAGCCTCAGGAACCGCTGCGTCAACACCGCGGTCTTGCCCGAGCCGGCCGGAGCTTCGAGCAGGATCGAGGCCGCCGGATCGGTCGCCTCGCGGCGCGCCGCGTCGTCGAGGCGCTCGCGCGCGTCACTCATCGGTCTCGTCCGTGAAGGTGCGCAGCTCCGGGGCCAGGTGGGCGCCGATGCGGCACAGATCGGTGAGATGGCAGTAGTCGCAGGCGCCGGGCGCCGGGTCGACGCGCGCATCGCCGCCGAGGAAAGCACGGATGAGCCGCTCGACCAGCGCCACCCACGCCTGCTGCTGGGCGTGCCAGTCCGCGGACGCCGCACCGGTGACCGCCGGGATCGGCTTGACCCGCGGCAGGACATCGCCCGTCGCCGCGACGCCCGTGAAGCGCACCTCGCGCGCGTTGACGTTCACGGCCGCGAGCGCCACCACCTCGGCACCGAGTGCGGCAAGGTAGGCGAGCAGCTGCGGGTAGGTCGGGCGCTCGCCGAACCAGTCCGGGGTCTGCGCCCGGCCGCTCTTGTAGTCGAGCACGACACGGCCGGAGGCGACGGCGTCCACGCGGTCGAGCCGCATGCGCACACGCGCGCCGCCGAGCGCGAGCTCGGTCACGTGCTCGACCGCCTCGACGTCGAAGGGTGCGCGGGTACGCTCGAGCTCGCAGAGGCGGCGGATCAGCCGTTCGGCCCGGGTGCACTCGCGCGTGAGCGCGGGCGAGAGCACGCTGAAGAGATCGAACTGACCGTCGGGCGGACGGCGGGCGCGGCGGCCACGGCCGCGCGCCTCGACCTGCAGAGCCTGCGCCGCGCGCGCGACGCAGGCGGCGATCAGGGCATCGAGAGCGCCCTCCTCGAGTGCGCCGAGCGCCCGCGAGTTGCGCAGCCGCTCCCAGAGGAGCTGTAGCGCCGCGTGCAGCAGCAGCCCGCGCTGATCCATCGGCACACCGGGCTCGGCGTGCTCGGGCGGTGCGGCCCCGAGGCGCAGCTCCGCGTAGGCGCGAAAGGCGCAGTCGTTCTGCAGCGTGATGGCGCGCGTGCCCGAAGGGAGCGGCGCTGGGCTCGCGAAGGCGGCGCCGCGCGTGTCCTCGCGGCCCTCGGTGCAGCCGTCGCGATGCAGCCCGAGGGGCAGCCAGAGTGCACGCGCGGCCTGCTCCTCGAGCGTGACGCCCGCGAGACACGGGCTCGGCAGGAGCTCGAGGTCCTTCTCGCGCGCGGGTACGGAGAGAACCAGCTCGGGCGTCGAGCGCTGCCAGGCGGCGAGAAGCGACTGCGCCTGCGCCCGCCGGCCGGCCGCGCTGGCCTCGGGGATGCCCGCCGCGAGCTGCGACGGCAGGGGCAGGAACGGATCGGGCGTCACCGGCATCGGCAGCACCTCGGCGCTCAGGCCCCCCACCCAGATACCGTCGTACACGACCACGGGGTCCGCCAGCATCGGCGAAATCGTCACCGGTACGTCCTCGTCCGCCGGGCGGTAGGCCGTGTGAGCGGCGAGCGCGTGCAGCTGCGTGAGCGCCCCCGCGCGCCCCAGGCTCCCGGCGCAGGCGGCGAGCTCGCCGAATTCCTCTAGCAGCTCGCGCCAGCGCAGGCGCGTCTGCTGCACGGCACCGTCGGGAGGCAACGCCCCCGGCCAGCCGAGCGCCGCGAGCGCGGCGTCGAAACGCTCGGACCAGCGTCGCGGCGAGGCGCTGCCCTCACCGAGAAGTCCCGCCGCGCGCCGTGCGAGTGCCTCGAGCTCGCTTCCGGCGGGCCTGAGCGCGCGCGGCGCGAGCTGCAGCGCTCCGAGGAGCTCGCGGAGCGTCAGGCTCGCCGCGCCGCGCTGGCGCAGGAATTGGGCGATCGCGGCCCGCGGGCCGGCGGCGGGGCTCCCCCAGTACGGGGAGGCGAGCCAGTGAGCGATGGAATCGAGCTCGACCGTATCTCCGGAGAGGATGATGAGCGAGAGCAATGCCTGTGCGGGGAGCGGTTGCGAGGCCAGGGCCTCGCCTCCCTCGATGGCGACCAGCGCGCGCCCGCCTTCCTCGCCGCCGAGCACCGCGCCGGGATCGAGGCAACCCTGGAGGAGTGCCGCGAGCCGCTCGCGCGAGGCGGCGGACCCGGGAAGCATGACGAGAAGCCGCGCATCGGGCTGGATGCTCAGCCGCCCGCGGCACCACGCGGCGATCGCCTCGAGTTGCGCCTCGCCGTCGGGCGTGCGCACCCCGCGCGGGCTCACTCGCGTCTCCGGGCGCGAGACCTCGGCCGCGGCACCCGGGGCGCGCGCAAGAAGCGCTAGTGCGCGCGGCACGGCATCGAAGCCACGCAGCAGGGGCGCCCGATCCCCGCTCACCGGCTCGAGGCGCGCCAGGAGTTGGCTCGGGCTCGCCGCGCCGAGCGCGCGGCAGCGCGCCGTGAAGATCCGCTCTGCCTCGAACAGGAGTCCCGGCTCGCTTTCGGGCGGTGCGCGGGAGAGCGCGACACCCCACTCCGCCGCGCGCTCGCTCGCACGGCGCAGGGACTCGGCGAGCGGCTCGATACTGAGGAACGGATTGCGGTTGGCGGCAGCGCGCGCGGCCTCCTCGGCCGCCTCACGCCAGAGCCACCATTCCTCGGCCGGGCCGAGCAGGCGCGGCCACTCGGCGGGAGCGGCGTCGGCGTGGCGCTCGCACTCGCGCCGCGCCCACGCCGAAGCGACGAGAGCGCCAGGGCTCGGCCAGACGCGCGCGCCGGCGGCGAGCTGCGCCGCGGCGTAGGCGAGGCGCACGGCGTGAGAGCGCTGCCGCGTCGGGACGAGGAGCGTCCCGCCGCGCTTGAAGTGCTCGCCTACGTCGCTTGTAAGCCTAAACAAAACTGGATATTAGGAAATCTTTAGAGAATCTACTTGAACCTTGATTCCGCGTTCACCACGTTGCCCGCGGGAGCCCCGTCCCCTCGCCGCTCGCCACTCGCGTACGCGCCGAGGAGCTCTCCGATGCGGCTGAACACTTCGCGCAGCGTCTGCGCATCCGGGAGATTGGTGATGCGGAAGTGATTGCGATACGGGACATTGAAGCTCACGCCCGGCGCGACCAGCACGTGCTTCTGCTCGAGGAGGTCGAGCGCGAATTGTTGATCGTCGAAGTCCGGGAGCGCCTGCGCGTCGACGCCCACGAACGCGTACATAGCCCCCTTCGGTGGTGCCAGCGTGAGAAAGGGGCTGCGCGCCACGGCGTCCAGGATCACGGCGCGCGACTCGTACAGGCGTCCGCCGGGCGCGATGAGCTCGCGGATGCTCTGGTGTCCGCCGAGCGCGGTCTGCACCGCCCACTGCGCCGAGACGTTCGAGCACAAGCGGAGCGAGGCGAGCAGCTCGAGCGCGCTCAGATAGTCGGCGGCGGCATGCACGCGCCCCGAGAACACGGCCCAGCCGGCGCGGTAGCCGCAGGCGCGGTAGACCTTGGAGAGCCCCGATAGCGTCGCGCACAGGGTGTCGTGCACCAGCGTCGCCATCGGCACGAACTCGGCTCCCTCATAGGTCATCTGGTCGTAGATCTCGTCGCTGAAGACGACCAGCCCGTGACGCTCAGCGAGGCGCGCCAGCGCCTCGAGCACCGCGCGCGGATAGACCGCGCCGGTCGGATTGTTGGGATTGATGACGACCAGCGCGCGCGTGCGCGGCGTAATGAGCCGCGCGATCTCGGCGGGATCGGGTACGAAGCCCTGCGCCGGGTGACAGGGGTAGTGCACGGCCCGCCCGCGGTTCAAGGTCACCGCCGCGGTCCACAGCGGATAGTCGGGGCTCGGCACCAGCACCTCGTCGCCGTCCGAGAGCAGCGCGCGCAGCGTCAGGTCGATGAGCTCGCTCACGCCGTTGCCGATGAACACCTCCTCGGCGGTGACTCCGGCGACGCCGCGCTCCTGCTGCTGCATCACCACCGCCTCGCGCGCCGGGAAGATGCCCTTCTGGTGGCAGTAGCCCTCGGCCTGGCCGAGGTTCTCGATCATCGCGAGGCGCATGGTTTCCGGAGTCCGGAAGCCGAAGGCGCTCGGGTTGCCGATGTTGAGGGAGATGATCTCGTAGCCCTGGCGCTCGAGCTCGAGTGCGCGCCGCGCGAGCCGTCCGCGGATCTCGTAGCGCACGTGCTGCAGGGCTTCGCTGGGACGAATGCCGGATTCGGTCTTCATACGGGGAGAATAACGTAACCCGCGGAGGGCGCAGGCGGCAAAAGTCGCGCCTTTTGCCGCCGGCAACGAAGCTGATGTCCGGCAAAAGCGCCGCAGGCTACTTTTGCCCAATCAGCTAACCCAGCTCACGCCAGCGGTGACAGGCGATCCTGTCGCCGCCGCCGGTGTCCTCCCATTCCGGTACGCGCTCTGCGCACACCGCCAGCGCGTGCGGGCAGCGGGTGCGGTATACGCAGCCGCTCGGCGGCGCGAGCGGCGATGGCGGCTCGCCCGGTCGGGTGCGCGAGAGGCGCGCGGGCTGCACGTCGGGGTCGGCGACCGGCACCGCGGCGAGAAGCTCGCGCGTGTAGGGATGCCGGGGCCGCGCGAACAGGCTCGCCGAGTGCCCGAGCTCCATCATGTGCCCGAGATAGAGGACCAGGACGCGCTCGCACAGGCGCCGCACCAGCGCGAGGTTGTGACTCACGAACAGCACGCTCATCCCGGACTCACTCTGAAGTCCCTCGAGGAGCGCCATGATCCCGCGCTGAGTAGGCCCGTCGAGGGCGCTCAGCGGCTCATCGCACACGAGCAGCCGCGGGCCGAGAATCATGGCGCGCGCGATGCCGGCGCGCTGACACTGCCCGCCCGAGAGCTCGTGCGGGTAGCGCGCCGCGAGCTCCGCGCCGAGCTCCACGCGGCGCAGCATCGCCGCGACCCGCTCGGCGCGCGCGGCGGACCCGAGCTCGGGGCGATGCACGAGGAGCGGCTCGCCGACGATCTCGCCCAGCGTCATGCGCGGATCGAGGGCCCCGACCGGATCCTGAAAGATGATCTGGAGCTCGCGGCGGAGCGAGCGCAGCTCGGACTCGGGCAGCGCGAGGAGCTCGCGGCCCATCCACACGACCTTGCCCGAAGCCGGGCGCAGCAACGCCAGCACCGCACGCGCCAGGGTCGATTTGCCGCCGCCCGACTCGCCAACGACACCGAGTGCCTCGCCCGCCGCCAGCTCGAAGGCGACGCCGCTCAGTGCCCGAAGTCGCGCCGTGGGCTCGAGCCAGCCGCGGCGCACCGGAAACTCGACGCTGACCCCGGAGACCACCAGCGCCGGGGTGCACGACGGGGCCGCGGGCGCGGCTGCGCCCGCCGTGGCCGCCGGCGCTGAGGCCTGCACCAGCTCGCGCGTGTACGGGTCGCGCGGGGACTTGAGGATGGCGGCCACGGAGGCCGTCTCGACCACGCGTCCCGCGCGCATGACGGTCACCCGATCGGCGACCCCGGCCACCACGCCCATGTCATGGGTGATGAGCACCATCGCCATCGAGCGCTCACGCTTGAGATCCGCGAGCAGCGCGAGGATCTGCGCCTGGACGGTCACATCGAGGGCCGTGGTCGGTTCGTCGGCGATGAGGAGCTGCGGCCCGCAGCACAGCGCGAGCGCGATCATCACGCGCTGACGCATGCCGCCCGACAGCTCGTAGGGGTACTGGCCCATGCGCCGCGCCGGGTCGGTGAGCTGGACGCGCTCGAGGAGCTCGAGCGCGCGCGCGCGGGCCGCCGCGCGGCCGAGGCGCAGATGCCGCATCATGACTTCCGCGACCTGCTCGCCCACCGTGAGATGCGGCGTGAGCGAGGTCATCGGATCCTGGAACACCATGCCGATGCCCGAGCCGCGCACCCGGTCGAGCGCCGCCGCCGGCAGGCCGATGAGCTCGGTGCCGGCGAAGCGCGCGTTGCCCCGGGCGCGGCCATTGGCCGTCAGCAGCCCCATGACGGCCAGGAACAGCTGGCTCTTGCCGGCCCCCGACTCGCCGACGATGCCGAGGCACTCCCCGCGCGCGACCGACAGCGTAACGTCCGCCGCGGCGCTCACCGTCCCGCCCGCGGTCGCGAACTCGACCGTGAGGCGGTCGAGCTCGAGTACCGTCGGCGCCGCCGGCGCCGGGGCTTCAGTGTTCGCGCGGGTCGAGGGCATCGCGCAGGCTGTCGCCGAGCAGGTTGAGACCCCAGAGCAGCAGCACCAGGCACGACGCCGGCACCAGCAGCATCCACGGCGCCGACTCCATCTCCTGTGCCCCGGCGTTGATGAGATTACCGAGACTGGCGTGTGGCTCCTGGACGCCGAGGCCGAGGAAGGAGAGGAAGCTCTCGAACAGGATCATCTGCG
>DATMRG010000084.1:0-12410 GCA_035566495.1 Steroidobacteraceae bacterium
GGCATCGCGCTGCGTGCCGGGGACATCGACGTGGTCTATGTCAACGGCTACGGATTCCCCGCCTGGCGTGGGGGACCTATGTACTGGGCCGAGCAGGCGGGACTGAAGCGCGTCGTGGAGACCATGCAACGCCTCGCGCCCTCGCACGGCGCGCGTTGGCGCCCGGCGCCGCTCCTCGAGCGGATGGCAGCGGCTGGCCAGGGCTGGACGAGCGTCGAAAGCTCGAGATCCGGTGCGTGAGGTGCTCCGGGGCGGCGCCGCCCGGCTGGTTGCGGCGCTCGCGATCGCGGCGCTGAGCGGCGCGCCGGCGGCAGCGGCGCCGGGGTCCGATGCGGCACGCGCGGCCTACGAGGCCGGCATGCAGGGACGCAAGGCGGACACGCTCGCCGCCGTTCAGGCGCTGGCAGCGGATCTGCCCATCGATCGGGTGATCGCTGCCGGCGGATCCGGCTGGGCGCTGACACCGGAGTACGCGGCGCTGGTGCGCTTCGGGCTTTGGGACGAGCTCATCGCACTCGGTCCGCCGGATGCACGCGCGCCCGGACTCACCGCGGGTTATCTCTTCGGGCGCGGGGTGGCGCTCGCCGCGCGCGGCCGGCTGGCCGAGGCGCGCGACACCCTGAGCGCGCTCGCGCGGCTCGACGCCGATACACACGCGCGCGCGACCGTCTCGCTCGACCCGCTGCACGAGGTAATCGAGGTGGCGCTGCCGGTCGTCGCCGCGCGCATCGCCGCCACCGAGCTGCGCACCGGGGACTCGATCCGCGAGCTCGAGCAGGCGGCCGCCGCCGAGGACCGCCTGTCCGGCGGCGCGGGCGCGGACTGGTTCTTCCCGGTGCGTCATCTGCTCGGCGCCGAGCTGCTCGTCGCCGGCGATGCCGTCGCGGCCGAGCGGGTCTATCGCGAGGACCTGCGACGCCATCCCGACAACGGCTGGGCGCTCTTCGGGCTCGCGGCCGCACTGCGCGCCGAGGGCAAGAGACCGGCGGCCGCTGCCGCCGGCCGCGCGTTCGCGCAGGCGTGGCAACACGCCGACGTACGCCTCGCGTCGTCGGCCTTCTGGTTCGCGGGACCCGACAGCACCAGCTGCGAGTGCCAGCGTCAGGCGGCTGACTAGCCCGCCAGCGGCAGGCGGGTGGTGAATTTCTTGGTGCGCAGCACGAAGCTCGTGTTGACCGAGCGCACCGCGGCGAGCTGCAGCAGCTGGGTCGACAGGAAGTGCTCGTAGGCTTCCATGCTGGCGGCGACGATGCGCAGCAGGTAGTCGTTCGGGCCGCTCATCGAGTGACACTCGAGCACCTCGGGACGGTCCTTCACCAGCTGGTCGAACTGCCGGACGGATTCCGGGTGGTGGTTCTCGAGCGAGACGACCGCGTAGGCGAGGATCGGCAGTCCGATCGCGGGCGCGCGCAGCAGCGTCACGTAGCCCGCGATGAAGCCCGCCTCCTCGAGCCGCCGCAGACGCCGCCAGCAGGGCGCCGGCGACAGGCCGACGCGCTTGGCGAGCTCCTGGTTGGAGATGCGCGCGTCCGCCTGGAGCTGCTCGAGGATGCGGCGGTCGAGGCGATCGAGGGTGCGCTTCATGGCAATAATGTTGCCAAATATTGGCTGCAAAGCGAAATTTCAGCAAGATAATTTCGGTACTCAGGGCATAAGCTGCGCCATCGCTCAACCCCGAGGAATTCCATGGCCGCACCGGCTGCCGCGATCACGAGCCTCGAGAATGGGAGCCCCTCGAGCGCCGGACAGACGGACTGGCGGCGCGTCACACGCCTCGTGCAACTGTCGCGCGCGCTCGACGACATCGAGGAGACGCGCCTCGTACCTGAGCGCAAGGTGCTGTACCAGTTCTCGGCGCGCGGCCACGAGTTCGCGCAGGTTCTCCTCGGTCTCCACCTGACCGGCGCGCACGACGGCATCGCGGTCTACTACCGCTCGCGCCCGCTCATGCTGACTCTCGGGATCAGTGTCGAGGAGGCGGCGGCGGGACCCCTGGCGCGCAGCGGGGGCTTCAGCGGCGGCCGCGACATCGGCGTGGTGTTCAACCTGCCGGGGCGGGGTACGCCGACGGTGTTGCCGGCCTGCGGCGGCGTCGGGACGCAGTACACGCCGGCGGCCGGCTGGGCGCAGGCGATCCGCTACCGCCATGAGGTTCTCGGCGACGCCGCTTACGCGCGCAGCATCGCCGTCGTGCTCGGCGGCGATGCCTCGACGGCGACCAACGGCTTCTGGTCCGCGCTCAACATCGCGACCACGCAGCGGCTGCCCATGCTCTTCTATATCGAGGACAACGCCTTCGGCATCTCCGTGCCGTCCACCTACCAGACGCCGGGCGGCAACATCGCCGCCAACCTGCGCTCCTTCAGCGGCCTCGAGATCCTCGAGGGCGATGGCACCGATCCTCGCGCCGCCTCCGAGCTGACCCGGCGTGCGGTGGCCGAGGTGCGGGCGGCGCGCACGCCGGTGTTGCTGCGGCTCACGGTCCCGCGCCTCTCCGGACACTCGGGGCAGGACACGCAGGCCTACAAATCGGCCGAGACGCTCAGGGACGAGCGCGCGCGCGATCCGCTCCTGCGGCTCGAGCAGTTCCTCGTGCCCGAGGTGATGAGCGCGGCCGAATGGCGCGAGATTGCCGGCGCGGCGCGCGCCGAGGTCGAGGAGGCGGTGGCCCGGGCCATCGCCCGGCCGCTGCCCGATCCCGCTCGGCTGACGCAGCATGTGTTCTCGCGAAATTCCGACGGCGCGCACGAGCTGCAGCAGCAGGGCGGACTCCTTCCCGAGGGCCAGGTGTTCGCGCGCTCGAGCGAGCGCGCGCAGCCGGAAGCCACGCGCATCAACATGCTGACGGCGATCCGCCGCACGCTCGATGTGGAGCTCGGGCTCAATCCGCGCATGGCGGTGTTCGGCGAGGACGTCGGGCCGAAGGGCGGGGTGCACGGCGCGACGCTCGGGCTGCAGGAGAAGTACGGCATCGGGCGGGTGTTCGACACCAGTCTCTCCGAGGAAGGAATCATCGGGCGGGCAGTGGGTATGGCGCTCGCGGGCCTGTTGCCGGTCGCGGAGATCCAGTTCCGCAAGTACGCCGAGCCGGCGGCGGAGCAGCTCAACGACTGCGGCACGCTGCGCTGGCGCACCCGCAACCGCTTCGCGGCGCCGCTCGTGGTGCGCATGCCGGGCGGTTTCTTCAAGTGCGGCGATCCCTGGCACAGCCAGACGAACGAGGTTGCGTGGGTGCACGGTGTCGGCTGGCAGGTCGCGGTGCCGTCGAACGCCGAGGACGCCGTGGGACTCTTGCGCGCGGCGCTCCGTGGCAACGATCCGGTCATCTTCTTCGAGCACCGTGCCATGCTCGATGGCGCCTGGGCGCGGCGGCCCTACCCGGGCGATGAGTTCGTCGTACCTTTCGGCCGCGCCAGGCTGGTGCGGCCGGGCACCGAGCTCACGGTGGTGACCTGGGGTGCGATGGTCGAGCGGAGCGAGCTCGCCGCGCGCGAGTCGCACGTTGACGCCGAGGTGCTCGATCTGCGTACTCTGTCTCCCTGGGACAAGGCGGCCGTGCTCGCCTCAGTGGAGAAGACCCACCGGTGCCTGATCGTGCACGAGGACAACCTGACCGCCGGCTTCGGCGCCGAGGTAGCGGCGACGCTCGCGGCCGAGGCGTTCTACAGCCTCGAGGCGCCGGTCGAGCGGCTCACCATGCCCGACATTCCGAGTCCGCACAGCCCGGTGCTGCTCGAGGCCGCGGTGCCGGACGTTGCACGCATCTCGCACACCATCCAGAGGCTCGCGAGCCTGTGAGCCGATGAGCACGAGTCTCGATATCCGCGCGCCGGCGGAGCAGACCGAAGGCACGCGCTCGCAGCTCCTGCGGTGGCTCAAGCGCGTCGGCGACACCGTCGAGGCGAACGAGCCCCTGATCGAGCTCGAGACCGACAAAGTGACGGTCGAGGTCGCCTCACCCGCAAGCGGAGTGCTGGCGGAGATCCTCAAGCAGGAGCAGGACGAGGTCGTGCCGGGGGAGCTCCTCGGCCGCATCGAGGCGGGCGCGGAGGGCGGCGCTGCGCGCGCCGTACCCGAGGCACGCGCCGGGAGCGCTGCACCCGGCAGCCGACAGCGCGCCGCCGCAGTCCCGGCACCGGCCCGGGAAGCCGCCCGAGCTGGCGGCGCCGGAGCCGCGGCGCTCAGCCCTGCGGTACGGCGCCTCCTCGCCGAGCATCGGCTGAGCGCCGAGGCGGTGCGCGGCACGGGTCCGGGCGGCCGCATCACCGTCGAGGATGTGCTGAGCGCGGCCGCGGCCGGCGTCGGTGATACGGCGGACGGGGGCGCAGCGGCGCCGGCGTCGCCGACAGCGGCCGAGCCGGCCTCGGGCGCGATCCGCAGCCATCGTGTTCCGCACACGGCGGTGCGCAAGCGCATCGCCGAGCACATGGCGCAGAGCATGCAGACGGCGCCCCACGTCACCACCGTCTTCGAGGCGGATCTCGCCGCGGTGTTGCAGGACCGGCTGCGCCAGCGCGAGGAGTTCGCGCGCCGCGGCGTGCCGCTGACCCTCACCGCGTATTTCGTACAGGCGGCGGTCGCGGCGATCCGCGCGGTGCCCGAGGCCAACAGCCGCTGGACCGACACCGCGCTCGAGATCTACGACGACATTCACATCGGCATCGCGACCGCCGTCGAGGGCACCGGGCTCCTGGTGCCGGTCCTGCGCGATGCGGGGACGCGCGATCTCCACGAGGTCGCGCGCGGGCTCGACGAGCTCGTCAGCCGCGCGCGTGGCGGCAAGCTCACGCCGGCTGACGTGCGCGGCGGCACCTTCACCATCTCCAACCACGGGGTGAGCGGGAGTCTGCTGGCGGCGCCGATCATCATCAATCAGCCGCAGTCGGCGATCCTCGGAATCGGCAAGCTCGAGAAGCGTCCGGTGGTGGTCGAGGAGGGGGACGAGCAGAAGCTCGAGGTGCGGCCGCGCTGCTACGTCACGCTCACGCTCGATCACCGCGTCATGGACGGCCACCAGGCCAATCACTTCATGCAGACCTTCGTCGGCGCGCTCGCCGGCTGGCGGGGCTGAGGGCGGCGGAGCGCAGCCGTGTCCGCGGGCCCCCGAGCGAGCGGACTCGAGCCGATAGAACGCGCCGGCGAGGACGAGCTGCGCGCGCTGCAGCTGCGGCGCCTCAAGTGGTCGGTGCGCCATGCCTACGACCAGGTCGCGCCGTACCGCGACAAGTGCCAGCGCGCCGGGGTCCATCCCGACGATCTGCGCACTCTCGCCGACCTCGCGCGCTTTCCCTTCACCGTCAAGGACGATCTGCGCGCGCACTACCCGTTCGGGATGTTCGCGGTGCCGCGCGAGCAGGTGGTGCGCCTGCACGCCTCGAGCGGCACTACCGGCAAGCCGACGGTGGTCGGCTACACCCGCGAGGATATCGACACCTGGGCGGGGCTCGTGGCGCGCTCGCTGCGCGCCGCCGGAGCGCGGCCCGGGGACATGGTGCACATCGCCTACGGCTACGGGCTCTTCACCGGCGGCCTCGGTGCGCACTACGGCGCCGAGCGCCTCGGCTGCACCGTGGTGCCGATGTCCGGCGGACAGTCGCAGAAGCAGGTTCAGCTGATCTGCGACCTCGAGCCCGACATCATCATGGTGACTCCTTCCTACATGCTGGCGCTGACCGAGGAGTTCCGGCGCCAGGGGCTCGATGCGGCGGCGAGCTCGCTGCGCATCGGGATCTTCGGCGCCGAGCCCTGGACCGAAGCGCTGCGCGCCGAGATCGAGGCGCGCACCGGGCTCGACGCGCTCGACATCTACGGCCTCTCGGAGGTGATGGGGCCAGGCGTGGCGTGCGAATGTCTCGAGGCCAAGGACGGGGCGGTGATCTGGGAGGACCACTTCTATCCCGAGATCATCGACCCGGCGAGCGGCGCGGTGCTTCCCGACGGGACGGCGGGCGAGCTGGTGCTCACCACGCTCACCAAGCAGGCCCTGCCGATGATCCGCTACCGCACGCGCGATCTGACCGCGCTCCTGCCGCCGACCGCGCGCGCGATGCGCCGCATGGCGCGCATCAGCGGCCGCTCGGACGACATGCTGATCGTGCGCGGCGTCAACGTGTTCCCGGGTCAGATCGAGGAGCTGGTGCTCAGACTGCCGCGGCTGGCGCCGCACTATCAGCTCGAGCTGACGCGCGAGGGGCATCTGGACCAGCTCGCGGTCAAGGTGGAATGCGCCGCAGCAACGCCGGCCGAGGCGCGCGGCAGCCTCGAGCGTGAGCTCGCCGGCAGCATCAAGGCGCTCATCGGCATCTCGGTGCGGGTAGCGGTCAGCGAACCCAACACGATCGAGCGCTCGAGCGGCAAGGCGCGGCGCGTCGTCGATCACCGGGAACGGCGCTGAGCGCGCCGCCGGAACGCAGCGGCGGCTGGTTACAAACTGTACCTGGTTATGTAATCGCACAGCCTACTGTCGTGGGCGGGAGACAGCTTGTCACCCGCGCGCGGGCGGCGATAAATACCCGCGGGGATTTGCGAATCGGGGAGTCACCCGCATGAATACACTGCACCTCGTCGCGCGCGGCTGGAACGCGGCGCGCCGACACTCGCTGCGTCTCTTCGCCGTCGCCGGTCTCACCGCCGCGCTGCTCGTCAACGCCTGCGGCGGTGGCGGCGGCTCGAGCAGCATGAATCCTCCGCCCATGAGCAACACCGGCACCGCCATGGTGACGCTGACCGACATGCCGGGCGACTTCCTCAGCTACATGGTCAACGTCGTGTCGCTCAAGCTGACGCGCGCGGACGGCACCACGGTCGAGACGGTGCCGGCCACCACGACCGTCGACTTTGCACAGCTGCTCAACCTGTCGGAGGTGTTGAGCGCCCGGCAGGTGCCCGAGGGCGAGTACACCGGCGTCGCTCTGACTCTCGACTACGGCAGCGCGACCATCGTCATCGACAACGGCGCCAGCGGCATCACGGTGCCGGCCGCCAACATCATCAACGGCGCGACCAGTGCAGCGCTGGTCGCACCCAACAATCAGATGACCGTGACTCTGCAGCTGCCGTCCGGGTCGCCGCTGGTCATCAGCAATGGCACGGTTTCGCACCTGGCGCTCGACTTCAACCTGAGCGCCTCGAATACCGTTGCGCCCGCGACGATCACCTCGACCACCATGGCGAGCGCCGTCATGGTGACCGTGAATCCGGTGCTGGTGGCGAGCCTGACCCCCGATCTGGCCAGGCCGATCCGCGTGCGCGGGCCGCTGGTCAGTGTCACCAACACCTCGAGCCAGACCTCCTACACGGTCAGGGTATTTCCGTTCTTCACCGACTCGGATGACGATATGGGGCAGGTGGTCGTCTACACGACCACGACCACCGCGTTCACCATCAACGGCGCTGCCTACACGGGTAACGCGGGACTGACTGCGCTCGCGGCGGTGCCGGCGGGGACGATGACGCTCGCGCTCGGTACCTTTGACACCACGGCCCGGACCTTCACGGCCGCCCAGGTATTTGCCGGGACCAGCGTCCCCGGCGCCGGGCTCGACAGCGTCGAAGGCACGGTCGTCGCACGCAGCGGCGACGTCCTGACCGTGCGCCATGCCTTCTTCGAGCCGGAGGAGGGCGGCGGCGTTCAGGGCGGGGAGGTCATGAGTGCCGCCCGCGGCGCCAACGCCATGAGCGGCAGCATGGGCAGCACCGCGACCGGCGACACCATGAGCACCAACGTGGGCGCGAACGACTTCGGCTTCTTCGGCCAGGTCATGGTGACGGTGGCGTCCACCACGATGGTGACCGAGGACGGCCAGACCGGCAGCTTCGGGCCGCAGGCCATCTCCGTCGGACAGCACGTGCAGGCGTTCGGCAAGGCCGGCACCGACGCGAGCGGCAACCGCACGCTCGATGCAACCAACGGCAGCGCGCGGCTGATGGTGACGCGCGCCTGGGGACAGTACACCTCGGCCGCGGCCGGAGTGGTGACCATGAGCCTGCAGGCGCTCGATGGCCTGCCGCCAGCCGCCTTCAACTTCACGGGCACCGGCACCACCGGCAACGACGCCACCGCCGGCGCCTACACCGTGAGCGTGCCGGCGGCGCTGCCGCTGCCGACCCTGAGCGCCGGATTCCCGATCGCGTTCGACGGCTTCGTGACGCCCTTCGGGTCGGCGCCGCCGGATTTCGCCGCGGAGACGTTGGTGAATTTCGCGACCGCGAACGCCCACCTGCATATCGAGTGGATGGAGCCGGGGCCGACCGCGCCCTTCGTCTCACCACTGAGCGCCACCAGCGTCTCGATGACGCAGGCCACCGTGCAAAGCGCGGCTCAGCATGTGGTCTTCATCGGCCCGGTCATGGAGGATCCGGGAAGCGTCAGCGCCGGTCTCTCCTTCGTGCCGAATGCAGCGGCCTCCCACATGTTCTTTGCCATCGGGCATCGGGACAGTGATGAGTTTCAGGTCTATATGACCTTCAGCGACTTCATCACCGCTCTCGCCGCGGACCTCAACGGCACCACCCAGGTGCTGCGGGTTGAAGCGGTGGGGCCGTACGACCTGAGCACCGGTGTGCTGTCGGCGAGCTTCATGGCGGTCGTGCTCAGCAACTAGACTCGGCCCGCCCGAGATCGCAGGCCCGCCCGTCCGGGCGGGCCTAGGCGCGGCCGCGCCGGGGCGGCAATCCTCGCCGTTCGGTACCGGAAATCTCCTCCTATTTCATTGTGCTAGCCTTGTGTGTCGCACCAAGGCCGGGGGAGTCCCCGGGGGAACACCATGTACACGCAGGCCCTCGACAGCCACGGCCGGGAGCCCGCCCCGGCTCCGGCCGCGGATGAGGCGGCCGCGGCGGCGCGCTTTCAGGCGCGTGTCGACGCCGAGGAGAAGATCGAGCCCAAGGACTGGATGCCGGAGGCCTACCGGCAAACGCTGATCCGGCAGATCTCGCAGCACGCCCACTCCGAGATCGTCGGCATGCTGCCCGAGGGCAACTGGATCACGCGCGCCCCGAGCCTGCGCCGCAAGGCGGTGCTGATGGCCAAGGTGCAGGACGAGGGCGGCCACGGCATGTATCTCTACAGCGCCGCCGAGACGCTCGGCATCTCGCGCGCACAGATGCTCGAGCAGCTGCTGTCGGGCGCCGCCAAGTACTCCAGCATCTTCAACTACCCGACTCTCACCTGGGCTGACGTAGGTGCGATCGGCTGGCTGGTGGACGGCGCGGCGATCATGAACCAGATCCCGATCTGCCGTTGTTCCTACGGGCCCTATGCGCGCGCCATGGTGCGCATCTGCAAGGAAGAGAGTTTTCACCAGCGCCAGGGCTTCGAGATCATGCTGACCCTGTCGCGCGGCGACGCCGCGCAGCGCGCCATGGCGCAGGACGCGCTCGAGCGCTGGTGGTGGCCGTCGATCATGATGTTCGGCCCCTCGGACTCCGACTCGAAGCACACCGCACAGTCGATGCGCTGGAAGATCAAGCGCTTCAGCAACGACGAGCTGCGGCAGAAGTTCATCGACGTCACGGTGCCGCAGGCGCAGTTCCTCGAGCTGACCATCCCGGACCCGGCGCTGCGCTGGGACGAGGCCACTCAGCACTACACAATCGGACCGATCGACTGGAGCGAGTTTCATGCCGTGCTGAAGGGCAACGGGCCCTGCAATCGCGAGCGGCTCGAGGCGCGCCGCGCCGCCCATGAGGCGGGCGCCTGGGTGCGCGCGGCAGCGTCAGCGCACGCCGCCAAGCAGGCGGCGCGCGCACAGGCGACGCAGGAGGTGGCATGAGCAATCCCGCGCCAGACCCGTCCGCGGCCGACTGGCCGCTCTACGAGGTGTTCATCCGCTCGCGCTCCGGGCTCGAGCACAAGCACGTCGGGAGCCTCCACGCCGCGGACGCGCGCATGGCGATCGAGCATGCGCGCGATGTGTATACGCGCCGCCAGGAAGGCGTGAGCATCTGGGTGGTGCGCTCGGCCGATATCGTCGCCTCAGACCCCGGCGATGCCGAGGCGCTGTTCGAGCCGGCGCGCGACAAGGTCTACCGGCACCCGACCTTCTATGTGATTCCCGACGAGGTGAAGAATCTGTGAGCGTGCCGGCGGGAGCCAGCGGGCGGCGCGACCGGGCATCGAGCGAGGCGCTCTGCCGCTACGTGCTGCGGCTCGCCGACACGAGCCTCGTGCTCGGGCAGCGCCTGGGCGAATGGATCGGCCACGCGCCGGCCCTCGAGGAGGATCTGGGCCTCGCCAACCTCGCGCTCGATCTCATCGGCCAGGCGCGCCTGCTGCTCAGCTACGCCGGCGAGATCGAAGGCAAGGGGCGCGATGAGGACGCGCTCGCGTTCCTGCGCGATGCGCCCGAGTTCCTCAATCTCACGCTCGCCGAGCAGCCGAACGGCGACTTCGCCCACACAATCGCGAGGCAGTGGCTGATCGATGCCTGGCAGCTCGAGGTCTACGAGGGTCTCGCGGGGTCGGCGGATACGCGCCTCGCGGCCATCGCCGCCAAGGCGCTCAAGGAGACGCGCTACCACTACCGCTTCAGCAGCGGCTGGCTGGTGCGGCTCGGAGACGGCACCGCCGAGAGCCAGGCACGTGCACAGCAGGCGGTAGACACTCTGTGGCGCTTCACCGAGGAGCTGTTCACTCCCGACGAGATCGACGAGCGCATGACGGCCCTCGGCATCGCACCCGGGCTCGCCGCCGCCGCGGAGCGCTGGGAGCGGCGCGTCGCCGCCGACCTCGGCGAGGCGACGCTGTTGCATCCGCCACGGCAACCGCACCCCTGGTACGGCAAGCGCGGCGTGCACACCGAGCACCTCGGCCACCTGCTCGGCGAGATGCAGCATCTGCAGCGCACCTACCCGGGAGCGAGCTGGTGATGGCGGCCATCCTTCCGGGCGCTGCGGAGCGCGAGGTGTGGCAGCTGCTCGCGCGCGTGCCCGATCCCGAGCTTCCGGTGGTGAGCATCGTCGACCTCGGGATCGTGCGCTATGTGCGCCATGGCGCCGGCGGCCGGCTCGAGGTCGGCATCACTCCGACCTATACCGGCTGCCCGGCGACCGCCGTGATCCGTCGCGCGACGCGTGCCGCGCTCGACTCCGCCGGCTATTCCGCGGCGCTGCTCGAGGAGGTGCTGTCGCCTCCCTGGACGAGCGACTGGGTAACGCCCGAGGGGCGCGCCAGGCTGGCAGCCTTCGGCATCGCCCCGCCGGCTCCCGCCGCGGACGCGCTGCGGCGGGCGGCCACGCCGGTCCGCTGTCCGAGATGCGCAAGCCTCGCGACCTCGCGGATCAGCGAATTCGGCTCGACGCCCTGCAAGGCGCATTACGTCTGCGGCGCCTGCCGCGAGCCGTTCGACCTCTTCAAGTGCATCTGACATGCGCCGGTTCCACTCACTGACGGTCGGTGCCATCAGCCCGGACGCGGACGACGCCGTTGCGATCGCGCTCGAGGTGCCGTCCGAGCTGCGCGACGAGTACCTGGGCGCCGCCGGGCAGCACGTCGTGGTGCGTGCCGAGATCGAGGGCGAGGAGGTACGCCGCACCTACTCGCTGGTGAACGCGCCCGGGGAGTGGCCGCTCAGGATCGTGCCGCGCGTGCACGCCGCGGGAAAGATGTCGCGCTACCTCGCCGAGCAGCTGCGCACCGGCGACCCGCTCGACGTACTGCCTCCCAACGGCAGCTTCACTCCGCGCACGCTGGCGGCTCCCGGCGGCAGCTACGTCGCGTTCGCCGCCGGCTGCGGCATCACCCCGGTCCTGTCGGTCGCGCGCACGCTGCTGGCTCTGCCCGGCAAGCGCGTCATTCTTTTCTACGGCAACAGCGGTGGCGCGCGGGCGATGTGTCTCGAGGAGCTGCTCGCGCTCAAGGACCGCTATCTCGAGCGCCTGTCGTTGCACTTCGTCATGAGCCGCGAGCCGCAGGAGGCGCCGCTCTACAACGGCCGGATCGATGCGGCGCGGGTGCGGGAATTCGCCGCCACGCTGTTTCGGCCCGCCGAGATCGCCGAGTACTTCGTGTGCGGACCGGGCGACATGATCGAGCAGGCCTGCGACAGCCTGCGCGCGCTCGGCGTGGAATCGGCGCGCATCCACACCGAGCACTTCACCGTGGCGACGGCCGGCGAGCCGGCCGCGCACGAGGCGCCCGCCACCGCAGCGCGGACCGCCGCCGCACCGGCCGCGACCGGTGCCGCGCAGGCCGAAGTGACGATCGTGATGGACGGGCGGCGCCGCTCCTTCACCATGGAGGTGAACGGCGAGACGGTGCTGGAGGCCGCGGCGCGCGCCGGCATCGAGCTGCCGTTCTCGTGCCGCGCCGGCGTGTGCTCGACCTGCCGTACCAAGGTCGTGAGCGGCGAAGTCGAGATGGCGCAGAACTACGCGCTCGAGGACTGGGAGCTCGAGCAGGGCTACGTGCT
>DATMRG010000085.1:0-2299 GCA_035566495.1 Steroidobacteraceae bacterium
CTGTTTCTGTTGCCGAGCCCTGTTGACACCAGCCCCGACGCCGCTCCTCCTCGCAAGCTCGCGCCGCCTGAGGTGCAGGCGCGTCTCGCGCTGGTCAACCTCAAAGTGGGACGGCGCGCCGAGGCATTGCAACTGGCAGGCGGTGCTCTGCGCGCTGACCCGGCCAATGAGCGCGCCTTGCTGGTCGCAGCCGAGGCGCAGCTCGAGCAGGGAAACTATCCGGCCTCGTTTGCCGCCGTGGACGAGCTTTCGCGCAGCGCGCAGCTGTCGCCGGATGCCATGGCCGAGGGCGCTGCGATGCTCACGGTGCTCGCTTCCGCGGTGACCGGTGGCGATGCGGCGCTGCCGGTCGATGCGGTAACGCTGCTGCGCTTCGCACAGCATTACTATCAGGCCGCCATCGCCGCCAACTCCGAGGATCTGCGCTCCTGGGCGGGATTGGCGGGCCTTTACGGCGCGCAGCGCGACAGTGCCGCGGCAAGGGCGCTGTTGCCAGAGGCCTCGCAGGCGCTCGCGCGACATCCGGGCAACGTGAATCTCGCCTACGCGCTCGCGCACATGTGCGCGCAGACTCAACAGTGGGATTGCGCGCAACAGTTCGCGGGCAGCTGGCGCGAGAATGCGCAAAACGAGGCCAACCGCACCGCGGCCGCCGCCTTCGAGTCGCGCCTCAGCGCGTACCGGCGGCGCCTCGCCAGCGCGCCGCCCGCGGAAGCTTCCACGCCGGCTCCCGCGGAAGCTTCGACACCGCCGCCCGCGGAAGCCTCCACGCCGGCGCCCGCGGAAGCTTCTACACCGCCGCCCGCGGAGCCCTCCGGGGAGCCACCGCGCAACTAGCGTCCCACGCCGGGAAATCAAAAGCCGACTGATATATCAGGCGCCGCCGCCCGTGAGCGTGGCCGTGGGACGAATGTTGCGCGCAGCAGAAGGGCCTGTTATATATTATCGAGAAGATAATATTTAACTTTGGGCCGCAATTCCGACGCGTGTTAGCTTGAACCGCGACGCGACCTTCACCCGGGCTTCCGGCCTCACGGCGGCGCTGTGCCGCTGGTTGCTGTGCGCGTGCTCTCTCGCGGTGCCGGCCATGGTCGCGGCGGGCCCGCCGCCTTCCGCCCCTGCCAGGATCGGGCTCGACGCGTTCGAGGCCCGGAAAAAGAGCGTCGCCCTCGCCGATGGCGAGACGCTCGCGTATCTCACGCTGGGGGATCCGGCGGGCACTCCGGTCGTGCTGATTCACGGCTACACCGACAGCGCGCGCGACTGGGTGCCGCTGATCCCGTACCTCGCGCCGCGGCTGAGGCTCATCCTGGTCGACCTCCGCGGCCACGGCCGCTCGGGCAAGCCCGAGTGCTGCTACACGCGGTTCGATTTCGCCTACGACATCAAGCTGTTGCTCGATGCGCTGCAGGTCGGGCGCGCCGACCTCGTCGGCCATTCGATGGGCAGCCTCATCGCGCAGACGTTCGCGGAGTTCTGGCCGGAGCGCACCCGCCGGGTCGTGCTGATCTCCTCGAGCGGCGGCCGCCGGCCGGGAGCCGCCCCGCCGGCGCCGAAGCTCGATTACGCGGCGGCAATCCGTCAGCTCAAGGAGCCGATCGACCCGGACTCGAAGTTCATGATCGAGTGGTGGTCGTCCCCGACCCCGGTCGATCCCGATTTTCTCCGCCGCCAGCGCCAGGACGCGGCGGCCATCCCGCTGCGCGTCTGGCTCGCGGTGCTCGATCAAGGTCTGCTCGACGACCTCGACCATGGCGGCCTGCAACGTACTCTGCCGCATCTCAAGGCACCGCTGCTGCTCATCTGGGGCAGTGCCGATCCGATCATGGACGAGGAGTCGCGCGCGACGCTGCGCGCGGCGCTGCCGCAGGCGCAGGTACAGATATTCCCGGGTCTCGGGCACAACCCGTTCTGGGAGCAGCCCGCGAAGTGCGCGGGTGTGATCAACCGGTTTCTGACGGCGGCGGCGTCGGAACGCGGGAACTCGTCCTGAAGGCGCGGCCGCTCAAGCATTCACTCGGGGAGGGGCAAGACATGAAATCCAACGGACCATGGCACGGATCGAGGCACGCGTCCCGGGCGGCGCGCGGCGCGCGCACGCCGGCTGCGGGCGTCGCCGTGGCGCTGCTGCTGGCAGTCGCGGGGCCCGCGCCGGCCCAGGAGCAGTCGCAGAAGCAGGCGGAGAGCGGCGCCGAAGCCGGCGGCGAAGTCGCCACCATCATCGTCAGTGCGCGCAAGCGCTCGGAGTCGATCGCCGAGGTGCCGACCAGCATCACCGCGTTCACCGCCGAGACCATCA
>DATMRG010000086.1:0-4918 GCA_035566495.1 Steroidobacteraceae bacterium
GGATTCTTGCCGGCCTCGGATTACTCGGCTGCCTCGCCGCCGCCGCACCTGCGTTCGCGCAGGGCTACCGCTATCAATACCCGGCGGACCGGCCGGTGCAGTGGTTCGTCAACGGCGGTGCGGCGATCACCGAGAGTGATACGAACACCAATTTCAACAACGGCTGGACCCTCGGGGGCGGCGTGAACATCAAGCCCGCCCCGGGACCGTTCCTGCTGCGCCTCGACCTCAACTACAGCTACTTCGACGCGAGCAATCAGCTGATCGCCGCGAACCCGACCGCCAACTACGGTTATATGGAGACCTTGACCGGCTTCGCGGACGGCGTGCTCGAGATGCCTATCAATCCATGGACGCGCGTCTATGCGATGGCCGGCCCGGGATTTGGCTGGCGCGGCGTCTATCTCACCGATGCCGGCGTCTATTGCACGCCGTACTTCTGCGGCGGGGGCTACGGGTCCGGGGCGCTGGTCGCCCGCGATACCAGCACCAACTTCGCGTGGAACGCCGGGGTCGGCATCAACTTCGCGCTACCCGGCGGCCAGTCCTGGTTCCTCGAGGCTCGCTACGAGCGTCTCCAGACCTCCCCCGCACCGACCGAATTCATTCCGCTGCGCGTCGGCTTCCGGTTCTAGTTAATCGCTCGCATCGGACATCCTGTCACGATGCTCGCGGCGGCGCGCCAAAAGCGCGGTTTCGGCGCGCCGCCCGCCGCCTGCGGCGGCGGGCACATCCATGTGCCTGTGTGCTCCTCCGGCCTCTAGCGGCTCTCGGACGCGAAGCTAAGGCACGCTGACAGCAGCCTCTCGAGCAGCGCGCGCAGCGGTGCGGCGAACACCGGGTCGTAAGGGCAGGGCCAGTCGTCCGGCTTGACGCTGCCGCCCGGCTCGCGCAGGTAGCCGCGGCAGGCCAGCTCCATTTGCACCGCGTGCACTCCGTCCGCAGGCCGCCCGTAGTGGCGCGTGGTGTAGCCTCCCTTGAAGCGCCCGTTGGTCACTCGGGTGAAGCTCGTGCCAGCGCCGAGCGCCTCGAGACTCGCGGCGAGCTCCGGAGCGCAGCTCGCACCCGAATGAGTACCGAGGTTCAGGTTGGGGAGCACGCCCGCGAACAGGCGCGGGATCTGCGAGCGGATCGAGTGGCAGTCGTAGAGCACCACCCGCCGGTGGCGCTGCCGCAGCCGGGCGATCTCGGCGCGAATGGCGTGGTGATAAGGATCGAACCAGCTCGCGCGCCGTGCCGCGATCTCCGCCTCATCCGGCACCTCGAAGCCGCGATACAGCAGCTCACCGTCGAAAGTGGTGGTCGGGCAGAGCTCGGTGGTGGCCAGCCCCGGGTAGAGCGTGGCGCCGGACGGATCGCGGTTGGCATCGATCACGGTACGCGAGATACGGGTGCGAATCACGGTCGCGCCGAGCCCGGGCGCGAAGTCGTAGAGGCGCTCGATCCACCAGTCGGTGTCCTTGCGCGCCAGCCATAGCGACTTCAAGCGCGGCTCGAGGTCGGCGGGGATCTCGGTACCGGTGTGCGGCATCGACACCACGAGCGGCGCGCTGCCGCCGCGGGTGACTTCGAGCCATGTTGGGGGACGGGGCTCGCTCAAGGGCGGAAGGTCTCGTGGATCATCCATATAATGTACGCCATGGCGAGTCTGTGGTTTGAGTCGGCGCTCCTGCCCACAGGCTGGGCCCGCGAGGTGCGCCTGACGTCGGCCGACGGGCGTATCGAGCGCGTACTCACGGGCGTCGGACCCGCCGACGCCGACGAGCGGCACCGGATCGCGATTCCCGGACTCGCCAACCTGCACAGCCACGCGTTTCAACGCGGCCTCGCCGGTCTCACCGAGCGCCGCGGCGAGAGCGGCGACAGCTTCTGGACCTGGCGCGAGCTCATGTACCGCTTTCTCGAGCGCGTCGGGCCTGACGAGCTCGAGGCGCTCGCCGCCTTTGCCTTCGCCGAGATGCTGGAAGCGGGCTTCACCCGGGTTGGCGAGTTCCACTACCTGCATCACGATCGCGACGGCGCGCCGTTCGCCGACCCGGGCGAGCTGGCGAGCCGACTCGCGGCTGCCGCCGCCCAGACCGGTATCGGTCTGACTGTCCTGCCGGCCCTGTACGCGCACGGCGGCTTCGGCGGTGCGCCGGCGGGCGCACGCCAGCGGCGCTTCCTCAACGACCCGGAGAGCTTCGCGCGCATCGTCGCCGCCAGCCGCCGGGCCCTGGCCACGCTTCCCGACGCCAGGGTCGGCGTGGCCGCGCACAGCCTGCGCGCGGTCACTCCGGCCGAGCTCGCCGAGGTCGTGACGCTCGCGGCCGGCGGCGTCATCCACATTCACATCGCAGAGCAGGTCCGGGAGGTCGAAGACTGCCTCGCCTGGTGCGGGCGGCGGCCGGTGCAATGGCTTCTCGAAAACGCGCCCGTCGACGCGCGTTGGTGCCTGGTGCACGCGACGCACACGACCGGCACGGAGCTCCAGGGCATCGCGGCCCGCGGCGCGGTGGTCGGCCTCTGCCCGGTGACCGAGGCGAGCCTCGGCGACGGCATCTTTCCCGCGGTGGATTTCCTGGCGGCCGGCGGGCGCAGCGGCATCGGCAGCGATTCCAACATACGGATCGATGCGGCCGAGGAGCTGCGCACCCTCGAGTATTCGCAGCGCCTTGCGCACCGCGCCCGCAACGTGCTGGCGGCCGCACCCGGCGCCTCCACCGGACGGAGCCTGTTCGCTGCGGCGCTCGCCGGCGGGGCGCAGGCGCTGGACGCGGCCGGACCTGGGCCGGCGGGCCTTGCGGCCGGAGCGCCGTTCGATGTGGTGAGCCTCGCGGCCGGGCACCCGGCGCTCATCGGGCGCGGGGGCGATGAGCTGCTCGACAGCTGGATCTTCGCCGGCGACCGCGGACTCGTCGACTGTGTCTGGCGCGCGGGCGAGAAGCTCGTGAGCGACGGGCGCCACCATGATCGTGAGGCGATCGAGACGCGCTACGCGCGCACGCTGCGGGCACTGCTCGCCTGATTCAAGAAGCGGCCATCAGCCGCGCGAAAGGCAGACATGTATCTCCATCGTTGTGCGGTGATCCTCATCGGCTGCGCGCTCGCGCTGCTCCAGACGCTGGCGACCGCCGAGACCGTCGACCCGGCGCTCTTTGGCGCCCTCAAGTGGCGCAGCATCGGCCCGTACCGCGGTGGGCGGGCACTCGCCGTCGCCGGGATTGCGGGCGATCCGAACACCTTCTATTTTGGCGCCGCGGCCGGCGGAGTCTGGAAGACCACCGACGCGGGCGCCACCTGGGAGCCGCTCACCGACAAAACGCCGGTCTCCTCGGTCGGGGCCTTGGGCGTTGCGCCGTCCGATCCCAAGGTGATCTACGTCGGCACCGGCGAGGCCGCGCCGCGCGGCGACATTACCTACGGCGACGGCGTCTACAAATCGGTCGACGGCGGCAAGACCTGGAGCCACGTGGGACTTGCCGACAGCCGCCAGATCGGCGCCCTGATCGTCGACCCGCGTAACGCCGACGTCGTGCTGGTCGCGGCCTTCGGACATGCCTTTGGGCCGAACAAGGAGCGCGGCGTCTATCGCAGCACGGACGGCGGCAAGTCGTGGACCCGGGTCCTGTATCGCGACGCGGAGACCGGTGCGATCGACGTTTCGTTCGATCCGAGCGACCCCCGTATCGTCTATGCGGCGCTCTGGCAGGCGCGCCGCCAGCCGTGGAACTTCTCGAGCGGCGGACCGGGCAGCGGCCTCTATCGATCGACGGACGGCGGCGTCACCTGGACGCAGCTCAAGGGCAATGGGCTCCCCGAGGGAATTCTCGGCCGCATCCACGTCTCGGTCTCGCCGGCCGACCCGAAGCGCGTCTACGCGATGATCGAGGCGCACGCGGGAGGTCTCTACCGCTCCGACGACGGCGGCGTCCACTGGGCGCGCGTCAGCGACGACGGCCGCCTCACGCAGCGCGCCTGGTACTTCTCCACGGTCCTCGCGGACCCGAAGCGCGCCGACACGGTGTACGCCGAGAACACGGGACTCTTTCGCTCGACCGACGGCGGCAAGACCTTCGAGCTATTGCCGGCGCGCCACGGCGATCATCACGGCCTGTGGATCGACCCGACCAATCCCGACCGCATGATCGAGTCGAGCGACGGCGGGGCCTCGATCTCCTTCGATCGTGGCAAGAGCTGGACGACGCAGGCGAATCAGCCGACCGCCGCGTTCTACCACGTCGCGGCAGACAACCGCTTTCCCTACTACCTGTACGGCGCGCAGCAGGACAGCGGCAGCGTCGCCATCGCCAGTATGGACGACGAGGGTGCGATCGTGGCGCGCGACTGGTACGACGTGGCGGGCGGGGAATGCGGCTTCGTGATCCCGGATCCGCGTGATGCCGAGATCACCTATGGGAGCAGCGAGAATTTCGTCGGCCGCCTCGACCGGCACAACATGCAGGAGCAGGTCATCCCGGTGTGGCCGGTAGACGCCTCGGGTCACGCCGCCAGGGACCTCGAGCATCGTTTCAACTGGACCTCGCCCCTCACCATGTCGCCGTTCGACCCGGACACGCTCTACTACGGCATGGAGCGGCTCTACAGGACCCGCAACCGCGGCCAGAGCTGGAGCGCGATCAGCCCCGATCTGACGCGCAATGACAAGTCCAAGCAGGAGGCCTCGGGCGGACCGATCACCAAGGACATCACCAGCGTCGAATACTACGACACGGTGTTTGCCATCGCCGAGTCGCCCCTGCGCAAGGGAATGATCTGGATCGGAACCGACGACGGACTGATCCAGCTCACCCGCGACGACGGCGGTGCCTGGAGCAACGTCACCCCGCCTGGCATGCCGGCATGGAGCACGATCAGCATGATCGAGCCCTCACGCTACGACGCCGACACCGCCTACGTCGCCGTGGACCGCCACAAG
>DATMRG010000087.1:0-10998 GCA_035566495.1 Steroidobacteraceae bacterium
TGCGGCCGCTCTTCTGCGCGTTGGCGTGGAAGTAGGTGGCGACGTCCTTCAGGTTGGTCTTGAGCTCCGCCACCACCTTCGGGTTGACCGCCTTGGTGCGCGTCTTCCAGTAGGGCGAATCGAAGTTGTAACGCTCGACGAACTCGTGCTTGCCATCGAGCACCAGCTGGCTGAACCCGCCCTTGCCGTAGGCCTCGATGGCCGACATGGCGAGATGGGGAGCCTGATCGCTGTAGGGATCGAGCGCCACGTAGGCGCGGTAGGTAGTGGCCCCGTCCTGATAGCGCTGCTTGTCGACGTACAGGTCCCCGAGGCGCTGGTACAGCAGATAGGTGTAGGGACGCTCGCCGTTGCGGCTCACGTACTGCTCGAGCGTCTGCCCGCCTTCGTTGTATGAGAAGGTGATGCTCATGACGCGCAGCGTGTCCTCGACCAGCTCGCGGTCGGCGCGCTTCAGGCTCTCGAGCGAGCGGCCCTTGCCGCTCGTGCCGAGCTCGTGGTCCAGGACCTTGCCGAAGGACGGCAGGCTCTCGTCGGCGCGCGACTGCTTGAAGAGCGCCCAGCCGTGCTTGTAGAGACTCTGTTGGTAAAAGCCGGAGGCCGGGCCGCGGGCTATGGAGGCCGCGTAGGCGTGCTCGGCATCCGGATAGCGCTTGGCCGAGAACAGCAGCTCGCCGCGCCGGAACTGCACCTCGGCGAGCTGCGGACTGTTCGGATAGCGCTGCACGATCCGATCGAGCGCGCCGAGCGCCTGCTCGGGCTGGCCGGTCACCTCGTAGGCACGGGCCAGCTGATACAGCACCTGATCGTTGCGCGCATAGTCGGGATAGGCCTTGAGCAGCGTCGTATAAAGGCGAATCGCCTCCGACCCCTGCAGATCCTGCGCGGTGACCTCCTGCTCCATGCGCGTCAGCTCGCCCGCGTCGAGATTCAAGTCGCCGAGGCGGCGCATCGCCTCGGCACGCAGCTTCGGGTCGGTGTTCTGCAGCTCGAGGAAGCGGCGGTAGTTCTCCATCGCCTTCTCGACGCTCGGGCTCGCCGGCGCGTCGCGGTGCACCTCGACGGGATGCGACTTGAGATCGCCGATGGTGGATCCGGCGGGCGGAGATTGCGCGGACGCCGGCAGCGAGAATGCTGCCACCGTCAGCATGAGCAGCGTGGCTCGCGTACCGGGCCTCATCGCGGCGGCTCCGGACTCGCGGCGGGCGGCGCATCGGAGCGCGGCGGCTCGGCCGGTGGCGGCTCGGCCGGTGATGGCTCAGCCGGTGGCGGCTCGGAGGGCGGCGCAGTCGCGGGGGCCGCACTCTCGGGCGCGCCGGGTTCGGCGGCCGGCGCTGCGGCGGCCGGCTCCTCCTCCGCGCCCTTCTGCTGGGCCGCGGGCGCCTTGGCGGGAGCCGCGCCGACGTTGGCGGCGCGATCGTACATACTTCCGAGCGCAAAGCGCGCCTGGATCTGGTAGGTGGCGAGGCGCGCCTTCTGGTCCTCGAGCTCGGTGACCGCCACGCGCGCCAGATAGTCGGACTGCTGCTGCTCGGTGGCGGCGACACGCGTGGCGAGTGCGTCGATGCGCCCCCGGAGCGCTGCGATGCGCGTGGCGAACTCGCCGGTGTTGGTCGGCACGTTGCGCCGCGCCTGCTCGACGCGGATCCAGCGGCTCTGCGCCTCGTGCAGCGCGAGGTTCAGATCCTTGAGCGAGCGGTGCTGCTCCCAGAGGCGCGCGCTGTAGGCGTCGTTCAGGCGGAAGTACAGCACCCCCTTCACCAGCGCGAGGCGCTGGCGCAGGTCGGCGTTCTCGGGGGTGTCGGGCGCGCCGGTGAGCCCGGCCTCGATGCGCTCGATGCGCGCCCACTGGTCGCGTTCGGTCCCGGTGCCGAGCGCGGCGACGTCGCGCCGCGCCTCGATGGTCTGCAGCTGCCCGGCGAGATCGACGTTGCGCTGCTGCAGCTGCGTGACCGCGCCCGAGGTGAGCAGCGCGTCGACCTTCGGCAGCCGCTGCGCGTAGGCCCGCTCGCGCGTCGCGATCATGTCCTCGAAGGCCTCCATGTCGAAGCCGCCGCGCGCCAGCATGTCGCCCATGTGTGCGAGGTCGCGGTAGTTCTTCAGTCCCTCCTGGAAGTCATTGCCGGCGAGCACGGTGTACAGGTAGCGGGACTCCGGGGCGTCGGGCAGGTTCTTCAGCTGCCAGAACCAGCCGAAGGTCT
The DNA here is from genome assembly GCA_035566495.1 of Steroidobacteraceae bacterium. Lineage (GTDB taxonomy): Bacteria > Pseudomonadota > Gammaproteobacteria > Steroidobacterales > Steroidobacteraceae > 13-2-20CM-66-19. The sequence goes on from DATMRG010000087.1 coordinate 2,202, forward strand.
CGCTGCCGCCGCGGCCGCTCTGCAGCACGCTCTTGAGCATGTCGCCCTCTTCGATGCGGGCGATGGCGGCGTCGAGCCGGCCGTTCTCGGCCTGGAAGGACTCGACCGCGCTCTCGTAATACTCCGCCGACTGGGCGTTGGCGTTCAGCCTGCCAAAGGCGTAGGGCACGGCGAGATAGGACTCCTGCACCGCGGCATCGAGCACGTTGCGCTTGCGCAGCTCCATCCACGGCCCGAGCGCGCCCCGGTAGTCGCCGAGCGCGGCCTCGGCCCAGCCGGTGCCGAGCAACGCCTTGTTCGAGTACGGGCCGTTGAGCCGCACGCGCTCGAGGGCCGGCAGGGCCTTGGCGGGCTCGTTGCCCTGCAGGTAGGCGAAGCCGAGCGCGAGGTTGGCGCGATCCTTGAGGGTGTTCTGCTCCTCGGAGCTCGCCAGCATGGTGCCGACGCCGCTCAGGAAGGGATCGGCGTCGGCGAGGCGGTTGCTGCGCGCCAGCGCGATACCGAGGTTGAAGCGGGCATAAGCCGACCAGGTGTAGGTGCCACGCCAGGCGGACAGGAGCCGTATGGCCTCGTCGAACCTGCCCTGGTGGATGAGGATGTTGCCGAGCAGCAGCTCCTTTTCCGCCTCGAGCTCCGCCGACATGCGGCCGTTGACGCGGGCGAGCGCCGCCCCCGCCTTGTCCAGATAGCCGCGCGCGTACCACACCTGCGCCAGGTAGAACCAGGCGACGTTGCGCACGCCGCTCGGCACCGGGTCCTTGAGCAGCGCCTCGAAGCGCTGCCCGGCCTCGTTGTGCATGCCGAGCGCGAGGTACAGGCCGCCCATGAGCAGCTGCGCGTCCTCCTCGTGATGCGGCATGCGGTTCCAGTGGTCGTAGGCGGCGAGGCGCGTGAGCGCCTCGAAGTCGTCGTGCTGGTAGTAATAGAAGAGTGCGTCGCCGTAGTGCAGATCGCGGATGCGGACCTCGGGCAGCTTCTCCGGATCGTGGCGCCGCGCGAGCCCCGGTGGGGCCAGGAGCGCCAGAGCCGTTCCCAGGCAAAGCGCGCATGCCAGCGACGAACGCATGCGCAGCGCTACTCCCAGTCCCGGATCTCGAATTCCGGCTGGAGCTTTCTCTGCCGGTCGTTGATCTTGAGCTCGAGGTACTTGGCGCCGATGCCCTTCTCGAACTTGATCGAGGCGCCGCGCCGGTAGGCGCGGTCGCGGGGACCCTTGCCATTGAAGAAGGCGACCAGCTCGTGCTGCCCGACCTTGAGGTTGCCGATGTAGAGCCGCTGCACGCCGCCCTTGAGCAGCGCGTCGACCTCGCGCGGCGTGTAGAGATAGTTGATGACTTCCTTGTTGTCGATCTTCAGCTGCACCGAGTCGAGCCCGAAGAAATCGCCGACGTCGACCGCGAGAAACACCGCCACCTGGGTGTTGGCCGGAAACAGCAGCTCCTCCTCGAGGATGAACAGGTCGCGGTTGAGATCGACCACGTCCTTCTTGAGTCCCTGCACCTGCTCGTCGAGCCCGCGGGTGTCGGCGGCGTCGCCGGCGGACGGCGCAGCGGCGGTCGCGCCCGCAGGCTTCGCCGGTGTGGCCGCGGGCGGCGGCGCGGCGTGCGCCGGAGCCGGCGGCGGTGCGGCCGCGGCCAGCCGCGCGGCGGTGAGCAGCACCAGGGCGAGCGCCACGGCGGGCGCGCTGCGCAAACCACCCGGCGCGGCGCGGCACTCGCGAGACGTCAAGGCATCGGGCATGGTCGTTCCGATCATTCGTTCAGCAGAACCCGCAACTGCTCGAGGTAAATGTCGTCGCTCTTGGCGCTGAAGTCGCGCAGCACGTTGCGGATGGTGCCGCTGCGATCGATCAGCACGGTCATCGGCAGATTGTCCACCTCGTAGGCGCGGCCCACCGCCTTGTCCGGATCGAGCAGCATCGGGAAGGCGACCAGGATCCCGCGCGCGTACTCGGCCGCACGCGCAGGCACGTCGTCGACGCCGACCCCGTAGACCGCGAGCCCGGCCGAGCGGTAGGTGGCGAGGCTCCTGTTGAGCGCGTCGAGCTGGCGGCGGCAGGTGCCGCAGCCGCTGCTCCAGAAGCTCAGCACCACCACCTCGCCGCGATGCTCCGAGAGCCGCACATTGCCGCCGGCGACCGCGTGCAGGGTGAAGTCCGGCGCCGTGCGCGCGATCAGGCCGTAGCTGCGCTGCGCCAGCGCGACGCCGCCGGCGCCGAGCAGCGCCAGCGCCGTGCATTGGAGCAATACCCGCACGCGTGACCGGCGGTCACGCGCCGCCGGACCGTCGGGTCGTTGCAAGCTCAACAGAAGTTCCTTCGGGCTGTGAAGCCGAGCTGCGCGCAAGCGCGGGAACCCTCGCACAGCGCCCGCGGGACTGTCAACGAAACCGGCCGCGAAAATGGTTGAGCATGCGCCGCGCGGCCGCACAGTCGTCGCCCGGCGACAGATCTCGCCGCCGACGCGGCGGCGGACCGTGCGCCGGCGCGCCTAGATGATCGGCTGAAACACCGTCATGGCCGCGAGGGATGCGGCGGGCCCGAGTCCTTGCATAGGGAAGAGCGTCGGGAACTGTGCGTCCGTGCCCGCCAGGCCCATATAGTTGAGCATGATGAGCTCGGGGATCTGGTTGATCGAGTTGGCCGCGGGGCTCGAGCTCGAGACCACCGACCCGTCGGTGCTGAAGTAGCCGATCTGCTGGCCGGCGACGCCGTTGCGCAGCACCGGGCGGCCGTTCGGGCTGAACACGAGGAAGAGCGTGGCCGCGACCGAGGAGTTGTCGCCCTGCCAGCCGAGCTTGTTGCGCCCGGCAGTGCTGGTGTCGACCATGCTGTTGGAGTTGAGCGAGCCGTCGCTCATGATCTGGATCATGACGGGGGTGCCCTTGCGCGAGGCGTACTCGAGCACCGCGCCGATCATCTGCCCGGCGGTGAAGTTCTTCGCTTCGCCGGTGGCGCGGGTGCCGTCGTGATAGTCGTAGCCGCCCATCGAGATCGTGCCCGCACCGGCGTAGCCGTCGATCACGAGCTTCATGACCGAAGCGGTCATCTGCACGTCCTGGCTCTGGAAGTCCGCGGCGGTGAAGATCGGAGTCGTGCCGCCGACGATGAGCGGATCCTGAGTCGGATCGAGCCCCGCGGGGCCGGCAGCGAAGATGTTGGCCGTGTTGGCGGCCTTCACGTAGGAGCAACGCACCTGGTTCTTGAGTGCCGCATCGGCACTGCCGCCGCCGGGGACCAGCTGCACGCCCGGCGTGCTGCCGCTCGGACTTGTGAGTGCGCCGGTGAACTCGCTGCCGCTCGAGCCGGACCCCGTGTACGGCGTGGTGCCGGCGCTGATGCGGGTCTCCGATTCGAGCTCAGCGATGGCGAGCGGGTCGGGTGGGCCGCCGCCCGGGGGCACCGGCGCGAGCGCGATCGCATCCGAGGGGCTGCGAATCGTGGTCGGCTGGAGCGCGGGCTGGATGGTGTACATGAGCGCCATCGAGTTGCCGCCCGACACCGAGGAATTCGTGCCGACCAGGTTGACCACCGTGCCCTTGGCGCCGGCCTCGGCGATACCGTAGATCGGGTTGGTGGTGTTCGACTGAGTGTCGTTCTGCGACATCGCCGGGATCACCGCGCCGTTGGTGCCGGCCTGGGTCGCGGCCGAGGCCTTGGTGAGAATGCCGCGCAGGATCGCGCCGTCGGAATGCCACAGGAGCCCCAACGCGCTCGAGACGAAGGTGCTCGAGGTCGGCACCATGTTGCCGGGCACGCCGAGCTTGCCGTAGCCCGCGGTCGAGAGAAAGTTCGCCTGGCCACCCTGCACGCCGACCAGCGCCTCCGAGCCGACCAGATTCGCCCCACCCGCGAGGTCGAACACGATGAACGGCAGCGAGCCCGAGCCCGAGGGTACGTTGCACTGCCCCTGGGCGAGCAGCGCCGAGATGTCGGCGTCGAGCCCCGCGGCCCGCGCGGCCTGGGCCTTGAGGAGCGAGCCGAGCCAGGCGGAGCCGATCACCATGCCCTGGGCGCCAATCATGCCGGCCGCGAGGAAGTCGCGGCGCGTCACCGGCCGCGGGTGGTTCTCGTGCCGGAAGGGTGTGCCGGGCGGTGTGGGCTTGGGGAGGCGCTTGCGGATCAGCATCTGAGTTACCTCTCAAATCCTCTTACTGCAGGGTGACGGCGGCGCTGGCCAGGGAGGCCGTACAGGCCGCCACGGTCGCCTGCGTCACGGTCGCGGCGGAGTTGATCTGCGGCACGCGCGTGATGAGCGCGTCGACCTCGGCGGCGACCGCGCTCGCCATCTGCGGCTGCGCGGTGCTGCCGATCGCGTTGCTGAGGCCGTTGATCACGATGGCGCGCTGCGGGCTGCCGCTGGCGCCGAAGAAGCCCGAGGCGCCGGCGGTGAGGCTGGCATCGAGCCCGGTGCCGAAGAAGGCATCGCGCAAGCTGGAGCTCGCCATCATCTCGCCGCAGTAGCCGTTGGCGAGCCCGGAGATCGCGGTCTGCGCCGAGGAGACGAACGCCGAGATCAGGGGCGTCGCCGGCATCGCCTGCTGCGAGTTCATGTACAGCGTCTGCACCACCTGGTCGGTGATCGGCACTCCCGTGAGGCGCGCGAGGGTGTTGTTGATGCGCTCGTAGGTCGCGATGCCGTAGTCAGGTACCGGGGTGTTGTCCGGCACCGGCGGCGTCGGAATCCCCGGCGGATCGACGAAGGTGTGGCTGTTGCTGCCGAACTGGTCGAACGACAGGAAGAACAGGTCGTTGGCCGCGCCGAGCGACACCGGGATCACCGTGCCGAGCCGCGAGAGCTGCTGGCCGTTGGCGGCGCTGTAGCTCGAGCCGCCGAGGGTGGCGTTGAGGGTCGCGAACGACTGGCCCCCCGGCGCCAGCAGCCCGTTCACGCCGATACGCATGCCGGCCACAGCCAGGTTCGCCGGGATCGTGGCGTTCGGGTCGAGGCTGATGAAGGTCGGGTTGTAGAACAGGTAGCTGTAGTTGTCGTACTGGCTGGCCGTGAACATGATGTACGACTGGTTCACGCCGCTCAGCGTGCTCACACCGAACAGCAGGTAGTACTTCTGGCCGACGCCGGCGTTGAAGTTCTGCGTGATCTGCGCCTGGTTGAGCGCGGTGTTGTAGATGGCGACCATCTTGATGACGCCCTGCCACTGCCGCTGGCCGCTGGTCTCGTTGCCGAGCACCAGCGCGAAGGTGCTGTCCCAGTTGGCGAGCGAACCGCCCTTGGAGGGATCCATGTCGCCGGTGAAGACACCGTTGACGTACAGCTTCTGACCGTTGACCGGGTCGTAGGTCAGCACCACGTGCTGCAGGGCGGCCTGGGCCGCGCCGTTGGTGGTCGTGGTGACGAGCGGCGGGGTGCCGCCCGTGTTGGTAACGCCCGAGCGGGTGAAGCCCTCGTACTGATCGGCCGCCTGGCCGAGGGTCATGTTGCGGGTCGTGTTGCTGCCCGAGTAGCTGACGATCCAGGCGGCGGTCTGGGCGACGTCGGCGGGTGCCGCCCACGCCTCGATCGAGTACTCGCCGGATTCCTGGATCATGTTGGCGAGCTTGGCGCTCGCGCTGGTCGAGGCCTGGGCGGCGCTGCCCATGCCGAACATGAGGCCCCAGCCGCCGACCCAGCTGACGTTGCCCGAGAGCGTCAGGTCGGCCTCGGGGGTGACGCCGCTCGTGTCATAGGCGGTGCTGCCCTGGCCGGTCTCGAACATGTACGTGGCGATGAGGGAGCCCTCGAAGCGGGCGCCGCCCGCGGCGATCGTGCCCTGGGTGAGGCTGACCGCGTTCGACACGACGAGAGTCGGGTCGATGGGCGTGATCGGGATGCCGTTGGCGAAGGCGGTGATCTGCGCCAGCATCGCCGCGGCGCTGCCCGGACAGTCGGGCGCGCCGTTCGAGCTGGCCGTCGGCCAGCAGTGATGGAACTCGTTGGCGAGGCGCTCGTAGAAGCGCGACTGGTTAGGCTGGGCGAGATCGATCTTGGGCTGCGCCGCGACGTAGGCGGCGTCGATGTTGTTGGGATCGGCGAAGTACGGCTGCTGCGGGCTCGCCGACGAGGGATTGTGGCAGCCCGAGCAGAACTTGGTGAGCAGCGGATAGACGCTCGCCTGGTAGCTCGGGTTGCCGACGGTCGGGTCGGCCGGGAACTGCTTGCCGCCGCCGGCCGCCTGCACCGGCGGAGCCGTCAGCACCACCGAGGTGGTGGACGAGGCGCCGGCACCCAGCCAGTTCTGGATCCACACCAGCATGGTCGCGGCGCAGGCGGAAGGGTCCGCCACCCAGCAGTTGTGTCCGCCGCCGACCTTGAGGACCAGCGTCGACTGGCTCGGGTCGGTGAGACTCACCAGCGGCAGCGCCGCCTGGTACGCCTGGTTCACGTCGTCCGAGCGCGCGAACATCGGCGACTGTCCGCCCTGATGGTGGCAGCCGCCGCAGCGGTTCGAGGGGATGATGTTCTGCCACAGGTTGACCTGGAACGCCTGGATGTCGGCGTTCTGCGCGGGCGGACCCGTGTACTGCTGCGTGGTGACGGTCGTCGTCTGCTGGTTGACCGTGGTCGGCGCGCCCCCCGAGGAGCTGCAGGCGGCGAGGACCGCGAGCATGGCGGCCGCGGCGCAGACCTGCAGCGCGCGGCGGGCGAGAATCTTATCCATGGCGTTACTCAGACGGCTGTGCATGTTGGCGCTCCCTTACGACCCCGGGCAGGCGGCAGCGGACTGCTGGAACACCTGCTTGAGGTTGTAGCCGCCGGAGGTAAAGCTCGAAGTGATCGAGGAGACCGTCGCCAGATCGGTGCTGCTCACCGGCGCGCGGAAGCACACCGCCTGGAACACCTTGCTGACCTGGCACTGCGCGAAGGTGGCGCTCGAGGCGAGCTCCTGGCCGAGCGACTGGGCGCCGTTGCCGCTGCCCGGCAGCCCGCCGGACCAGCCGAGCACCGTGTTCGGGCCGGCGCGCCAGCGGTTCTGCCAGCTATCGTCCGGCGTGACGAAGCCGAACGGGAAGTTGGTCGCGTTGATCAGGTACTTCGGCTGCACCTGGCCGGGGGTGTAGACCATCTGCCCGGCGGTGGCATCGAAGTTGTAGTAGGCGAAGGCCTGCACCATCGGATCCATGCCGCTGTGACAGCCGACGCAGTTATTGAGGAAGATGCGGCTGTCGCCGCCCGGCGAGCGGGCTACGTCCTGGCGGATGCGATCCGAGGGACGCGTGGTGTCCATCAGGGTCGGCATGTCGTTGCAGAACTGATTGATCATCGTGAAGCGGAACATCGCGCGGTTGGTGCCGTTGATGAAGAACGCGGAAGCCGCGCCGCGCGTGGTGATGAGCCCGGCGACCGCTGCGCCCGGGGTACCGTAGGTACCCGACTGCGTGCCCTTCACCAGGGTCGACATCAGGTCGACGCCGTTCTGCTCGGCGGTGGCGTAGTGGTTGTTGTTGGCCGCGGATGGCGCCGGCAGGCCAGAGGCGTTGCTGGTGTAGAGGATGTCGGCCGACAGCGCGGTGTTGAACGCCACGTTGTCGCGCACCATGCCGATCACGGTCGCCACATAGTCATTGAGAGGCGCGAATACCGTGGCGCTGCGGTTGGTCCACGGCATCGAGAAGTTCTTGAGCGTGACGTTGTAGAAGCTCGAGGCGCCGGTGGCGACCGTGGCCGCCTGTAGCAGGCCGGCGCTGCCGGGAGCGGCGCCCGCGGCACCCGCGGCGCACGGGCCGCCGCAGATCGCGTTGGTCATCTGCGTGAGCTCGGCGGCCGAGGGTGGAATGCCGGCGATGCGCTCGTACATGCGCTTCGCCTGCTCGTTGGGACCCGCGAACGCGGGCGCCAGGGGCTGCGCGAGCAACAGCAGCGTGCACGCCGTGAGCGTGGCGCGTGGCGCGCGGCCCGGACCTGTGCCTGTAGTCATGACGTTCATGGCGCTCGTCGACTCCCTGCGATGCAAATGACCCAAAGCGCGGGGCGACTATACGGCCCGCACCGCCCCGCCCCGAATGTCTCAACCGGCTGACGTCGCTGGCCGCCGACAGTTATCGCTCTGGCCCGTACGCGCGGATGATTGCGCCGCAAACTGCGAGGCAGGTCACGGCGGGCACTGCCCCGAATGACTACCAGTAGCGGCTCGGGCGGCAGCGCTGCGCTTGAGGTCAGCAGAACACGCGGCGTCCGCCGCTACCGTGACGTAATGCCGCCGTGGCGAAACTAATCGGCGTGCGGTGAATTACGTTACATTCGCCGCGCGCGAGCGCGTACGCAAAGGGTGGTGCGAGGTGCGGATGAGTCTACGGCCCGTTGGAACTGGTTGGCGGCGGCACGGCGTGCCGCTGCTGGCGGTCGTGCTCGCCGGCACGCTCGCCGCCTGCGCCGGCAACGGCTCGGGCGGCAGCGGCAGCGTCAACATCGCCAACAGCCAGGCCGGCGACCCGGCCACGGTCGATTTCCCGATCTTCTACGTCAAGCGCCCGGTGCCGACCAACGCGGCGGGCGTCCTGGTACAGGACGATCTGCGCATCCTGCGCGACCTGGTGCCGGGCGCCGATCTCTACATGCGCCAGAGCGCCTCGCCGAGCGCCATCGAGACCAACATCACCGCGCGCGTCACCGCCGGCGCGCGGTACGACGTCAAGGACGTCGACGTTTCCGCCGACGGCACCCGGGTGGCGTTCGCGATGCGCGGCCCGCTCACCAAGGGTCAGCAGGCCAAGACCCCGCCGTGCTGGCGCATCTGGCAATACGTGATCACCACCGACACGCTGGCGCCGGTGATCGATCCGTCGATCGATCCCGACCCG
>DATMRG010000088.1:0-10725 GCA_035566495.1 Steroidobacteraceae bacterium
ACCTCGCCGAGGAGATCATCAACGACACGTTCTGGGTCGTATGGCGCAGCGCCCGCGACTTCCGCGGCGACTCCCAGCCCTCGACCTGGATACTCGGGATCGCGTACCGCAAGGCGCGCAACGCGTTCCGCAGCGCTGCACGGGCGCGTGCCCGGGAGAACCTGCAGGCGCCCTCTTTCCCACTCACGACTGAAGATTCGGCACGGGCCGCGGAGCTGCGCGATTGGCTGGCGCATGCATTAAGTGAATTGCCAGTGGAGCAGCGGCTCGCGGTCGAGCTGTGCTACGAGCTCGGGCACTCGTGCGAGGAGATTGCGACGATCATGGGATGTCCGGTGAATACCGTTAAGACCCGCCTGTTTCACGCACGCGCGAAGTTGCAGAAGCGCCTGCCGGAGCTGTCCGGCGCGCCGCGCAGCGACGCCGCCGAGAGCCAAGCATCATGAACGCGATCCCGGCTTTATCCCACGAGGAGTCCTGGCTGCTCCTGCCCTGGCTTGCCAACGGGCGCCTCGGCGCCGCGGAGCGGGGCCGCCTCGAGCAGCACGTGCGCGGCTGTACCGAGTGCACGCGCGAGGTGGATCTGCAGCGCCTCTGGTGCCGGACGCTCACCGAGCCCGAGCGCGTGACCTACGCTCCCGGCCCCTCGTTTCGCAGGCTCATGGAGCGCATCGACGCCGAGCCGGCGCCGCGGGCTGCGCCGGTGAGCACTCAGGGCGTACGGGTGGAGCGCGCGCGCGCGGCGTGGCGCCCGCCCGGTCTCGCCTGGGCCGCGAGCTTCGTGCTGTCGGTCGGACTTGGTACCTTCGCCGTGACCGCCTATCGCTGGTCGCAGCCGCTCTACCTCACGCATACCGCGCCGGTTGCCGCCGCGCCCGGCGTGCTGCATATCGCCTTCGAGCGCTCGCTGTCGATCGGTGAGGCCGAGCAACTGCTGATTTCCGCGGGCGCGCGCGTAGTCGAGGGGCCGGACGGGACCGGAGTATTCGGCGTGGCGCCGGTCGGCGTGGCGGCCGGGTCCGGTGCGAGCGCCGCGCAGCTGCGCGATCTCGCCGACCGTCTGCGCTCCGACGCGCGGGTACGTTGGATCGAGCCGCTCCCGGGCGGCGAGCACCCGGCCACAGCTCCCGGGCCCGCGCCGCGGAGACCCTGAGATGCGCGCCGGCGCGACGCTGCTCCTCACCGTGCTGGCCACGCTGGCGGCCGCGGCGGAGGTGCGCGCGGGCGAGCCCGCCGCCGGGGCGGCAGCCGCCGCCGCTACCTCGAGTGCCGTGCCGCGCATCGTGGTCGCCTTCGCCAACGAGCCGCGCAGCGCCCCAGGCCCCGCAGGCTCCACCGGCCGGCGCTACGGCGGGGATGGCTACCGCGTCTCACAGAGCGCCGAGCAGCTGGCGCGCCGGGTGGCGTCGGACTACGCGCTGCGCGAGGTGGCGAGCTGGCCGATCCGCGAGCTCGCGATGCATTGCGTCGTCTACGAGATCCTGAGCGGACGGCCGGCCACCGAGGTGCTCGCGAAGCTCGCGCACGATCCGCGGGTCGCTCTGGTGCAGCCGCTGCACGAGTTTCATACCCTCACGGCCCCCTCCGGTGCGCCTCCTTATAACGATCCCCTGTACGACCTGCAGACGAACCTGCCGGCGCTCGGCGTCCCCGACGCGCACCGCCGCGCCCAGGGAGCCGGGGTTCGGATTGCGCTCATCGACACCGCGGTCGATGCGCGCCATCCGGACCTCTCCGGCCGCATCGTCCGCAGCCGCTCCTTCGTCGGCGCGAACCGCGGCTCGGGCGGCTCGCAACGCCACGGCACCGCCATGGCGGGCCTGATCGCCGCGGTCGCCAACAATCACATCGGCATCGTCGGCATCGCCCCGCGGGCCGAGCTCGAGGTGTTCGAAGCCTGCTGGCAGCTTGCGCCCGACAGCGACGCCGCGGCCTGCAACACCTTCACGCTCGCGCGGGCGCTCGCCGCGGCGCTCGAGTCCGGCGTGCCGCTCGTGAATCTGAGCGTCGCCGGTCCGGCAGACCCCCTGCTCTCCGCGCTGGTCGAGACGGGCGTCAAACGCGGCGTGGTGTTCGTGGGCGCCGTCGACGCGGAGGGCGGTTTTCCCGTGGGCGTCCCCGGGGTCATAGCGGCCGCGGGCAGCGAGAGCGCCGTCCCCCCGGGCGCGCTCGCGGCCCCCGCCCGGCACGTGCTGACCCTGCGGCCCGAAGCCCAGTACGACTTCGAGTCCGGCAGCTCGGTGGCCGCCGCCGAGATCACCGGCGTGATCGCCTTGCTGATGTCGGCCTCGCCTACGCGTCTCACGAGCGATGCCATCCAGTCGCTCCTCAAGCCGGCCCCGACCACGGTGTCGGTCACTGACGCCGACCCTCCGATCGTGAACGCCGCCGCCGCGCTCGCCCGGCTCGATCTCGGCCGCCGCCGCACCTGCACTGCATCCCGCAGCGGCGCGGCGGCCGGCTGCCCGGCGCTCGCCGCGCGGCCGCTTGACGCCCTCTGAGGGCCTGCCCATGCTGCCGCGCGCATGGGCAGCCACTCACCCGGCCTCACCTGGACGTTGATCGAGGAAGCGCGCGCGCGCATCGCGCCCTACGTTCACCGCACACCCGTTCTCACCAGTGAGACCCTCGATGCGGAGTCCGGGGCGCGTCTCTTCTTTAAATGCGAGAACTTCCAGAAGGGCGGCGCCTTCAAGGCGCGCGGCGCCTCGAACACCGTGTTCGGCCTGCCTGAATCCGAGGCGCGCCGCGGCGTCGCGACCCACTCCTCCGGCAATCACGCCGCCGCGCTCGCGCACGCGGCCCGGCTGCGCGGCATCCCCGCCTACATCGTCATGCCGGATAACACGCCGCTCGCCAAGCGCGCCGCGGCCGAGCGTGACGGCGCGCTGATCACGCTGTGCGAGCCGACGCTGGCCGCGCGCGAGCGCGCCGCCGCCGAGGTCATCGCCGCCACCGGCGCCGTGATGGTCCACCCGTACGACGACCTGCGGGTGATGGCGGGACAGGCCACGGTCGCCGTCGAGCTGCTCGAGCAGGTCGAAGGTCTCGAGCTCCTCCTCGCGCCGGTGAGCGGCGGGGGGCTCCTGAGCGGCATCGCGGTCGCGGCGCATTCGCTCAGGCCGGAGCTGCGCGTGGTCGGCGTAGAGCCCGAGGGAGCGGACGACGCGGCCCGCTCGCTGCGCGCCGGCAGGATCGTGCCGTGCGAGCGGCCGAGCACGATCGCCGACGGCTTGCGGGCCACGATCGGGGCGCAGCCGTTCGCGGAGATTCGCCGCTACGTCGGCGACATCGTGACCGTATCGGACGCGGCGATCGTCGCGGCGATGCGCCGCATCTGGGAAGTACTCAAGGTCGTCGTCGAGCCCTCGGGCGCCGCCGCCTACGCGGCGATCGCCGCCGGACGCGACGGCTGGGGCGCCAAGCGCGTCGGCGTGGTGCTGAGCGGCGGCAACCTCGATCTGGACTCGCTCCCCTGGATCACACCCGCTCGAGGATGACCGCGATTCCCTGCCCCACGCCGATGCACATGGTGCAGAGCGCATAGCGGCCGCGGGTCGCCACGAGTTGATTCACCGCCGTGGTCGCGAGGCGTGCGCCCGACATGCCGAGCGGGTGGCCGAGCGCGATGGCGCCGCCGTTGGGATTCACGTGGGCCGCATCGTCGGGGAGTCCGAGCTCGCGCAGCACCGCGAGCGCCTGGCTGGCGAAGGCCTCGTTGAGCTCGATCACGTCCATCTGCCCGATGGTGAGGCGCGCGTGCCCGAGCACCCTGCGCGTCGCGGGCGCCGGGCCCATCCCCATGATGCGCGGCGCCACGCCGGCGGTGGCCGCGGCCACGACGCGCGCACGCGGCGCGAGGCCGTGGCGCCGTGCACTCTCCTCCGAGGCTACCAGCAGCGCGCAGGCGCCGTCGTTCACTCCGGAGGCGTTGCCCGCCGTGACCGTACCGCCGGCGCGGAACGGGGTGGGGAGAGCGGCGAGCTGCGCGAGCGTCGTCTCCGGGCGCGGATGCTCGTCGCGCTCGACCACGAGCGCCTTGCCCTTGCGCTGCGGGATCTCGACCGGGATCAACTCAGCAGCGAAGAAGCCGCGCGCGTAGGCGGCACCCGTGCGCTGTTGGCTGCGCAGCGCGAACGCGTCCTGGTCGGCGCGCGAGATACGGTGTTCGGCCGCGACGTTCTCGCCGGTCTCCGGCATCGAGTCGAGCCCAAAGCGCTCGCGCATGCGCGGATTGACGAAGCGCCAGCCGATGGTGGTGTCGTAGATCTCGGCATTGCGGGCGAAGGGCGCGTCGGCCTTCGGCAGCACGAACGGCGCCCGCGACATCGACTCGACGCCGCCGGCGATGGCCAACTGCGCCTCGCCGAGGCGCACCGCGCGCGCCGCCATCGCCAGCGCATCGAGTCCCGAGCCGCACAGCCTGTTGACGGTCGCACCCGGCACCGAGACCGGGAGGCCGGCGAGCAGCGCCGCCATGCGCGCCACGTTACGGTTGTCCTCACCGGCCTGGTTGGCGCAGCCGAGCAGTACTTCGTCGACGGCCGCGGGATCGAGCCCCCCGTTGCGCTGCATGAGCGCCGCGAGCGGCAGCGCGGCGAGGTCGTCGGTGCGTACGGCGGCGAGCGCTCCGCCGTAGCGGCCGATCGGGGTGCGCACCGCATCGCAGATGAAAGCCTCGGACATGGTGCGCATCATATCGTCTCCGCCGGCGTACCGGCGGGTGCGCCGGTACAGTGCGCGGCCCGAGTGGCGCGCGCGTACCTGCCGCCGGGCCCTGCCGCTGCGGCAAGCTCTTACGCATGATCGACCCACTGCCGTTCGCGACCTACTCCTTCGTCATGTGGCTCACGCCCGGGCCCAACAACGTGATGCTGACAGCCTCGGGGGCGAACTTCGGGTTCCGGCGCACGCTGCCGCACATGCTCGGCATCTGCTCGGGGTTCGCGCTGCAGATGCTGGCGGTGTGCGCCGGCCTCGGCGCGATCTTCAGCCGCTGGCCGCATCTGCAGGACGGGCTGCGCTGGCTCGGCGCCGCCTACCTCGTCTATCTCGGCTGGCGGCTGCTGCGGCCGGCGGGGAGCGAGGGGGGCGAGGTGCCGCGTCCGCTCACCCTGGTCGAGGCGGCGGCGTTCCAGTTCCTCAATCCCAAGGCGTGGGTGATGACTCTCACCGCCGCGACGTTGTTCCTGCCACGCGAGCTGGCTCCGGCCGCCGCCGCCGGCTACATGCTCCTCTGGGGCGTGCTGGTCCCGGCGCCCTGCGTGTTGGTGTGGGCGCTGTTCGGCACCTCGCTGCGCGCGGTGCTGGCGCGCCCGCGCGGCCGCCTGGCCTTCAACTCCGCCATGGCCCTTGCGCTCGGCGTCACCGCGGTCATGATGATCGTTTAGCGGAAATGCCAGCAGCCTGAGGCGTCCATGTTCGAGCTGTCGCGCGAGTCATCCGTCCCGCTCGTCGACCAGATCTGCGAGCGCATCACCGAGCACGTACGCCAGGGCCGGCTGCCGACCGGCACGCGGCTGCCTTCGATCCGCAAGCTCGCGCGCCTGATCGGCGCCAGCGCCTTCACCGTGGTCGACGCCTATGACCGCCTGGTGGCTCGCGGTCTGATCGAGTCGCGCGCCGGGCGCGGCTTTTTCGTCGCGCAGCGGCGCATCGTCGCGCCGCTGGTGGCGGTGGAGGCGATGCCGGAGTCCGCCAACGACGCCGTGGCGCTCGCGAGCCTCTGCCTCGCGCACTGCAGCGATATCGTCGCCGCCGGCTCGGGCTTCCTGCCCGAGAACTGGCTGCTCGAGGCGGGCTCGGCCGGAGTGCTGACGCGCCTGCTGCGCGGACGGCGCGGCCAGCCCTGGCTCCCCTGCCCGCCGCAGGGACTGCCGGAGCTGCGCGAGCAGATCGCCGCGCGGCTGATACAGCACGGCATCGCCGCCGGTGCGGCCAACATCGCCACCACCCACGGCGCCAGCCAGGCGTTCGATCTCCTCGCCCGCATCATGTTCGCACCCGGCGATCCGGTGCTGGTGGAGGATCCGGGCTACTTCGTGCTGTTCGAGCAGCTGCGCGCTCATCACGTGCGCCTCATCCCGGTGCCGCGCCGCGCCGACGGGCCCGACCTCGAGGCGCTCGAGGCCGCCTGCCGCGCGCACCGGCCGCGCGCCTTCTTCATGCAGACGCTGTTGCACAACCCGACCGGCTCGAGCGCCGACCCGGCGCACTGCCACCGGATTCTGTCGCTCGCGGAGCAGTTCGGGTTCGCGGTGATCGAGGACGATGTCTACGGCGATCTGTACGAGGGGCCGGCGGTGCGCCTCGCGCAGATCGATGGCCTGCGTCACGTCATCTACGTCGGCAGCTACAGCAAGCTCATAGGCCCCGCACTGCGCGTCGGCTACGTGGCCGCCGACCCGCAGCTGATCGCGCAGCTGGTCGAGCGCAAGGTGCTGTCGGTGTTATCGGGCTCGGCGCTGCTCGAGTCGTTCGTCTCGGAGGTGCTCGATGGCGGCCGCTACAAGCGCCACGTCGAGCACACCCGCACCCGCCTGGCGCGCATGCGCCGCGACGCCCGCAGCGCGCTCGAATCCGCCGGTATCGAGTTCGAGCCGGCCACGGGCGAAGGCATGTTTCTCTGGGGCCGGGTGCCGGATGCGGCGCCGGTCGAGGAGCTCGTGCGGCAGGCCCGCAGCCGGCGGATCCTGCTGGCGCGCGGCGCGCTGTTCTCACCGGCGGGCAGCTGCCGCCAGTGGCTGCGCTTCAACGTCACGCAGAGCGCGAGTCCGCCGCTGGTGGAGTTCCTGCGCGACTCGCTGCGCGCGGCGGCGTGAGGTGCGCGCGGCGCGTACCGCGCGCGCCGCGAGGTCCGGTAGACTTGGGCGATGTTCCCGTCGGTACCGCCCGCCACCCGCACCCTGATCCTCATCAACGTTGGCGTCTGGCTGCTGCAGCTCGCGGCCGGGCCGCGCATGGAGGGGCTGTTCGCGCTCTGGCCGCTCGGCAGCCCCGGGTTCGAGCCGTGGCAGCTGATCACCTACGCGTTCCTCCACGATCCGCACAACATCGCGCACATCTTCTTCAACATGTTCGCGCTCTACATGTTCGGCGGCGCGCTGGAGCAGTACTGGGGCGGACGGCGCCTGGTGCTCTACTACCTGGTCTGCGTGCTGACGGCGGCAGCGACGCAGCTGGCGGTCGAGCATGCCGCCGGGGGCGGGGAGCCGGTAATCGGCGCCTCGGGCGGAGTGTTCGGCATTCTGCTGGCCTTCGCCTGGTACTTTCCGCGCCAGAAGCTGTTCGTCATTCCCATCCCGGTGCCGATTCCCGCGTGGCTGTTCGTGACACTCTACGGGCTACTGGAGTTGTTCTTCGGGGTCACCGGCACGCAGGCGGGAGTCGCGCATTTTGCCCACCTGGGCGGCATGGCGGGCGGGGCGCTCTGCATCCTCTACTGGCGGCTGCGCCACCGCTTCGAGTATCGCTGAAGCCGCGCGGCCGCGGACCGCGCGCGCCTCAGGCGCAGCGCACGCGCGAATCGAGGCGCACCGGGCCGCGGCGCGTACCGCAGGCGTCGCAGAGGAGCTCGCCGCCATAGCGTCCGCGTCCGAACATCCGCCCGTCGGGGAGACGGACCCAGTTGCCGCCGCCCTCGACTCGCGAGTCGGCGAGCCGCACGTGCAGTGCGCAGGCGGGATTGGCGCAGAACGGCGCGCCGCGCTCGAGCTCGTTGTCGGTGGTGAGTACATCCTCGGCGCCGCGGGCGAGGCTGGCGACCCGGCCCGGTACGAGGCTCCACGGCTGCATCTGCGGACACCTCTCTGCGGCTGCAGGCCCAACGGCGAGTCTGGCGGGGCGCCTTGACGCGCAGATGACGTATCCGTGGCGGATCCGTGACTCCGGCCGGCGCGGGTGCTCGACGAAATAACATGATATAAGAGTCCTAACTCATTGCTTTTACGTGGTAATACATTGTTAGCGCCGCGAGAGAGCCGGGATATTGGAAATCCGCCGCGGCTCCCGTCAAAATCGCGCGCTCAAAAATTGCCGTGGAACTTTCCGGCGGAGCCTCTCCTCTAGACCGCATCCGACATGATCAAGACCGAACATCTCACCAAGCGCTACGGCGCACTCACGGCCGTCGATGATGTGACCTTCCAGGTGGGACCGGGCGAAGTGCTCGGTTTCCTCGGACCCAACGGCGCCGGCAAGACCACCGCCATGCGCATGCTCGCCGGCTTCGTCACACCGACTTCCGGCAGCGGCAGCATCTGCGGACACGACATCGGCAGCGACACGCTCGCCGCCAAGACCGCCCTCGGCTATCTGCCGGAGGGCGCGCCGAGCTACGGCGAGATGACCGTGCGCAGCTTCCTCGACTTCATCGCCGACCTGCGCGGCCTCGCGGGCGAGCGGCGCCGCGCGCGCCTCGACCACGTCATCGAGCACCTGCAGCTCGGCGGCGTTCTCGATCAGACCATCGAGACCCTTTCGAAGGGCTTCCGGCGGCGCGTCGGGCTCGCCCAGGCGATCGTGCATGACCCGCCGGTGCTGATTCTCGACGAGCCCACCGACGGCCTCGATCCCAACCAGAAGCACGAGGTACGCACGCTCATCAACGACATGGCGCGCGACAAGATCATCGTGATCTCGACGCACATCCTCGAGGAGGTCGACGCGGTCTGCACGCGCGCGATCATCATCGCCCGCGGCCGCATCGTCGCCGACGACAGCCCGGCCGGCCTCGCGGCGCGCTCGCGCTATCACAACGCCGTCTCGATGCAGCTCGAGGACCCCTCGCAGCTCGGCGCGGTACGCGCCGCGGTGGCCGCGCTCCCGGCGGTGGCCGAGCTCGAGGTGAGCGAGCGCGATGCGCGCCTCACGGCGCTCCCCAGGGCCGGCACCACCATCCTGCCGGCGCTGACGGAGCTCGCCGCCCGCCAGGGGCTCAGGCTCAAGGAGCTGCACCTCGAGTCCGGGCGCCTCGACGAAGTGTTCCGAACCATCACCGCCTGAGCAGACGGAAGCAAATGCGCAACGTGGGCATCATCATGCGCCGCGAGCTCGCGAGTTACTTCGCGACGCCGCTGGCGTACGTTTTCATACTCATCTTTCTGGTGCTGGCCAACGCCCTCACCTTCTATCTGGGCGGATTCTTCGAGCGCGGCCAGGCCGACCTCGAGCCGTTCTTCACGTTTCACCCCTGGCTCTACCTGTTCCTGATCCCGGCGGTGTCGATGAAGCTGTGGGCCGAGGAGCGCAAGAGCGGCAGCATCGAGCTCCTGATGACGCAGCCGGTGACGCTGTGGCAGGCGGTTACGGCCAAGTACCTGGCGGCGTGGCTGTTCACGGCGCTGGCGCTGGCGCTGACCTTTCCGCTGTGGATCACGGTCAATTACCTCGGCAAGCCCGACAACGGCGCGATCCTGGCCGCCTATCTCGGCAGCCTCCTGCTCGCGGGTGGGTTCCTCGCGATCGGCTCGTGCATGTCGGCGCTCACCCGCAGCCAGGTGGTGGCCTTCATCCTCGGCGTGGTGGCCTGCTTCGTGTTCCTGCTGGCGGGCTTTCCGCTGGTGCTCGACCTGTTCCGCAGCTGGGCGCCGCAGGCGCTCACCGACGCCATCGCGTCGCTCTCGTTCCTCACCCACTTCCAGTCGATCGAGAAGGGAGTGATCGACGTGCGCGACCTGCTGTATTTCGCGATGCTGATCGCCTTCTTCCTGTTCGCGACCGGCATCGCCCTCGAGCTGCACAAGGCGGACTAGCACCATGATGAAACGCTCGACCCTGGGCGGCGCAACGCTCCTGGCGCTGGCGCTGCTGTTCATCGGACTCACGGTGCTGTGCAACTTCGCGCTGCGCGGCTGGCGCGTCGATCTCACCCAGAACCACCTGTACACCACCGCGCCCGGCACCGAGCGCATCCTCAAGAGCATCCACGAGCCGATCAATCTCTACTTCTTCTTCTCGGAGAAGAGCGCCGGCCAGCTGCCGCAGCTCAAGACCTACGGCGTGCGCGTGCAGGAGTTCCTCGAGGAGCTCGCGGCCCGTTCCAACGGCATGCTGCGCCTGCACGTGATCGACCCGCAGCCGTTCTCCGAGGACGAGGACCGCGCCTCCGAGCTCGGCGTGCGCGGCGCGCCGGTCGGAGCGGCGGGCACCCAGCTCTACTTCGGGCTCGCCGGCACCAACTCCACCGACGGCCACAAGGCCATCGAGTTCTTCGATCCCAACAAGGAGCAGTTCCTCGAGTACGACGTGGTGCAGCTCATCTACCAGCTCGCCAATCCGAAGAAGCCGGTGCTGGCGTGGCTGTCGACGCTGCCGATGGCGCCGGGCTTCGACCAGATGAGCGGGCAGATGCGCGAGCCGTGGGTGATCTACGGGCAGGCGGAGCAGCTCTTCGACGTGCGCCCGCTGGATGCGAGCGCCACCAGAATCGATCCCGACGTCAACGTGCTGGTGCTGGTGCACCCGAAGAACCTCCCCCCGGCGCTGCAGTTCGCCATCGACCAGTACGCGTTGAAGGGCGGGCACATCCTCGCCTTCGTCGATCCGCTCGCCGAGGCCGACCCTACAGGCAACGACCCGCGCAACCCGATGGCCGCCATGGGCGCCGACAAGTCCTCGCACCTGGGCGAGCTGCTCACGGCCTGGGGCGTGAAATTCGACGCCACCCAGGTGGTCGCCGACCGCGGCCACGCCCTCTCGGTGTCGATGCACCAGAACGAGCCGCCG
>DATMRG010000089.1:0-4508 GCA_035566495.1 Steroidobacteraceae bacterium
CGCGGAAGCGCCCCGCGGCCACGTCCTCACGCAGCCGGCGGTTGGTGGTGGCCAGCACGCGCACGTCGAGGGCCACGGGACTCCGGCCGCCGAGACGCTCGACCTCGCGCTCCTGCAGCACCCGCAGGAGCTTCGCCTGGAGACCGAGGGGCATCTCGGTCACCTCGTCGAGCAGGAGCGTCCCGCCCTGCGCCTGCTCGAACTTGCCCGCGTGGCTCGCGTGCGCGCCGGTGAAGGCGCCGCGCTCGTAGCCGAACAGCATCGCTTCCAGCATGTTCTCGGGGATCGCCGCGCAGTTGACCGCGACGAACGGCGCCGCGGCGCGCGAGGAGTTGCGATGGATGAAGCGCGCCAGCACTTCCTTGCCGGTGCCCGATTCGCCGACGATCAGCACCGTGCACTCGGTGGCGGCGACCCGCTGCGCGAGCTCGAGCAGGCGGCGCGAGTTGGCCGCGCTCGCGACCGGCTCAGCGGCCGCTGGCGCCACCTTGTCGGCGACGGGCTGGGGATCGATGGTGTTCTCGCTCATTCCTTGCCTCCCCGCAACTTCCTGAGTGCGGGCAGAGAGGGAGGTGCAAGAGCCGTGCCTGGAAAAGGCAGGGAAAGCGTGCAGCGGGTCACAATGGCGGCAGGCGCTTGCCGCCGGAGCGTCAATCTTCCGTCAGGGCCTCTGCCGTGCCGATGCCGAGCTTGCGCAGCTTCTCGACCAGGGTCGTGCGGCGCAGGTTGAGGAGGCGCGCGGCGTGCGCGACCGTGCCGTTGGCGCTCGCGAGCGCCTGCTCGATGAGCCGGCGCTCGATCGCCGTGAGGTAGGCGCGCAGGTCGAGACCGTCCGCGGGCAGCTGCACATCGGGGGCCGCGGCGCTCGCGGAGGAGGCGGCCGGGTCAATACCTTCGACTTCGAGTTCGGCGACGTCGCCGCTCTCGAGCACCTGGATCACGGCGGCGTCGGTGATCGGCTCGCCGCCGAAGACGATCGCATCGGCCGACTCGGCCATGGCCGCGAGTCCGTCGGGGTCGTCGGTCGCGGGCGCCTCGTCGATCCAGTCCGCCGGCCGGTAGCGGGGCGGAAGATCGCGGATCTCGACGACGCGGCCGGCGCAGACGATCGAGAGACGCTCGATAAGGTTGGCGAGCTCGCGGACGTTGCCGGTCCAGGAATGGCGGCCGAGGGCGGCGAGCGTGGCGGCGGCGAGCTGCACCTGGCCGCGGCCTTCGGCGACGTTCTGCGCGATGAACTCGCGCACCAGCATCGGCAGGTCCCCGATGCGCTCGCGGAGCGGGGGCATGTCGATCGGGAAGACGTTCAGGCGGTGGAACAGATCCTCGCGGAAGCTGCCGCGTGCGATCGACTCCTCGAGATTGCGGTGCGTGGCGGCGATGATGCGCACGTTGCACTGCACTGGCACGTGGTTGCCGACGCGCTCGAACACGCGCTCCTGCAGCACGCGCAGGAGCTTGACCTGCATGGCGACGCTCATGTCGCCGATCTCGTCGAGGAACAAGGTGCCCCCTTCGGCGATCTCGAAGCGTCCCTTCCTGGCGGCGATGGCGCCGGTGAAGGAGCCCTTCTCGTGGCCGAAGAGCTCGGATTCGAGGAGCTCGGTCGGAATCGCGCCGCAGTTGACCGCCACGAAGGGGCGGTGGCGGCGCGGGCTCAATTCGTGGATGGTGCGCGCGGCGACTTCCTTGCCGGTGCCGGACTCGCCGAGCAGGAGCACCGTGGAGTCGTGGGCGGCCACCTGGCGGATCAGCGTGGTGACCCTGCGGATGGCGAGCGAGCTGCCGCTCAGCATGCGCGACGGACGTGTATCCGGCGCCGAGGTTATGTTGCCTGACCGGGAGGGTCCGGGCGTACCGGTGAATGAACCCGCGAAAGCTTCTGCCGCGACCATTCTTCTTGCCACCTGTCCCTGTGTGCGCCCGTGTCCCTGTTGGTTCACGGCGTCGTTCCTGACCTAAGCGCGGCTGTTATGTTGCTGAACGGGTGTCCGGAATACTGTGAAGCGCTCTGTGTTTGTGAGAAAAGACCGACAGGCCTGCGTGACCCGCATCACGCAGCGCCCCGGTTTGGCGCGGCTCAGCGGCGCGGATGGCGCGCGCCGGCGATCTGGCGGCGGTGGCGCCGGAAGCACAACTTTTCCAACAGGTCCGCGACCGGCTCGCCGACCGGAACGAAGCGCACCTTGACGTGACCGTCGGGGGTCACGCTGCTGACGCGGCCGGGCAGGCGCAAGGGCTCGGCCAGCGCATCGTGCAGATAGATCTCAGCGACGCCCTGCGCGCCGGCCTCGGGGAGGGGCCCCGAGCTGCGCCACACGACGCCCTGGGAATTGAAGCGCACCGGCACCGCCGCCGGCCGCGGGCGACTGGTCGCCAGCACCTGGCCGACGAGGTCGAGCAAGAGATTTACCTTAAGCTCGAGACGCAGCAGGTCGGCCGCGTTCGGGGCGTTCTCGTCGGGCTTCTCGACCGCCACCGGACCCAGCTGGTCGAGGGCCTCGCGCGCATGCAGCAGCCGCGCGTTACGCTCCATGTAGCCGGCCGCGACTTCGCGGTCGGCCGCCTGCGGCAGCGCTCGCCAGGCGAAGGGCAGCACATCCTGGAAGGCGAGCTCGTCGTAGAGAACGACGGTATCCGAGCCGTCGAACATGCGCATCTCCTGCACCGACATGGCAGCCGCCTACGCCTCGGGGCCCGAACCTGCGTCGGTCACCCAGGCGCCGCGGATCTCGCGCAGCAGATCATACATGCGCTCGAGTGTCGCGAGGCCGGAAGCGTCGTGCACCGAGGAGAGCTCGCGGCACATGTATTCGGTGAGATCGGACAGGATCGCGAGAATCTCGCCATCGCCCGGCGGCGCGAGCGCCGCGGGCAGCTTACGCAGCCGCGTGACCGCCCAACGCAGATGGCAGCGCGGATCGGCGCCGCGGCCGATGCAATCGCGCGCCAGCTCGACGCACTCGCGCGCGCCCTCGAGCAGCGCGACGCTGAGCGGCGGCGCGGGCTCGGGAGCCGGCGTTTCGGGGGGGCAGTGTCCGGGGCGCAGAGCGCTGTATGTCGCGACGACCATGCGAAATTGTCTGTCCTGAAAACTCATGGCTTCTCGGGACATATAGCGGCATTCGACCCTCTTTCTTAAGGCCGCGGAAAAGGGGCCCGGAACGGCCGAAAGCACGGGGTTGCGGGGAGGAACGGGAGCGGATTTCGCGTACAAATCCGCCCCGGCGGAGGCTCAGGCCGGGCGCTGGCTCTGGTTGGCGTGCCAGGAGGCAAGCGCCTCCGCCTCCTTGGCCGGGTCGAGGCCGGCGCGCAGCTTCGCGCGCCGATCCGCGGGCAGGGTCTCGAACCAGCTGAGCGTGTCGCGAACGGTGTCATTGAGGGGCCGCGACTTGAGGCCGGCTGCGCGCGCCGAGTCGATCGCGGTGAGCGAGGCGCCGGCGTCTTCGCCTTTCGATGGAGCCCAGATCGGCAGATCGAGATCCTTCGCGTGCGCGGCGAGAAAATCCTCCGGCACCCAGTCGACTTTGGTGGCCGCTTTCGGCGCGGCTTGCTGACTCGCCGTGATGAGGTCTCCCATGGTGAAGGCGCGCGGGGGCGATACGGCGTTGAAGACGCCGTTGGTGCGCGATTCGACCAGGTTCATCATGAAGATCGTCAGATCGCGCACGTCGATGATCTGGATCGGATCCTTCGGCGTGCCGGGCGCCAACATCTCGCCGCCGCGCGAGACGCGCACCGGCCAGTAGGTGAAGCGATCGCTCGGGTCGAGGGGGCCGACGACGTAGCCCGGCCGGACGATGCTCATGCGGTCCTTGAAGGCCGCCGCCGAGTACTGCTCGCACAAGGCCTTCATCGGACCGTAGGTTTCGCTGGTCACCTTCTCGGTCTCGGGATCGGCGAGCTTGCCGAGCGGGGAGTGCTCATCGTTCGGAGTGGCGAAGCCCGCGTAGGCCGAGATGCTGGAGATGTACAGACAGTAGCGGACGCTCGGCGCCAGGAGCTCCGCCGACATCTTCACGTACTTGGGGACATAGCCCGTGTCGTCGATGACCGCATCCCAGCTGCGCCCGCGCAGGGCATCGAGCTCCCCGTTGCGATCGCCGATTAGGGTCTCGACGCCGGCGACCCCGCCTGTCACGTGCTTGCCGCGGTTGAAGTGCGTCACCTTCCAGCCGCGGCGCTGCGCCTCCTCGGTGAGGTGCGGTCCGATGAAGCCGGTGCCGCCGAGAATCAGCAGCGATCCGGGCTCCCTGGCGGCAAGGATCGGGGGCACTGCGGCGCTGGTCGAAAGCCAGGCGGCGGCTTTCAGGACGGTACGGCGGGACGTCATGGCGGCTCCTCCAGACGCATGAAACGCTTCGCAAGACTCAGCGCTTTCGGGCGTTTCGGCAATACTGCGGCGGGGCCAAGGTGCGCAGCCGGGCGCAGGTTTGACACGCCCCGGCGCAGCTGAGGACAATGCGCGCCCCTCGTGGAAAGGTAGCTCAGCTGGTTAGAGCACGGCA
>DATMRG010000090.1:0-4838 GCA_035566495.1 Steroidobacteraceae bacterium
CATCGAGCCCGAGAAGACCTACCTGGTCGTCGAGCACGAGTTTCCGCCGGCGCGCATCCAGGACAAGGAGCGACTCAGGCCGATCCTGGCCGCCTCGCTCGCCTTCACGCGCGCGATCGACGAGGCGGCGGCCGCCATGTATGCGCTCCAGCACGAAGTGCTCGCCGCGCAGGGTATCGCCGTGCAGGGAATCGGCCGCGAGCCGTACCGCTCCTGAGGAGAGGCGACAGAAAGAGGTGTCATGCCGTTCGTAACCCCGAAATCCCAGCAGCGCGCTTATGACGTGATCGTGGTCGGTTCGGGCGCCGCGGGCGGCCAGACCGCCTACACGCTGTGCATGGAAGGCGCCCGGGTGCTCATGCTCGAGGCCGGGCGCCGCTACGCGCCGGAGAGCGAGACCGCCATGTTCCAGACCCCGGACATGGCGCCGCTCGGAGGCGTCGGTACGCCGCAGAAGCCCTTCGGCTTCTACGATGCGACGGTGGACGGCGGCTGGCAGGTGCCGGGCGAGCCCTATGTGCGCACCACCGAGGATCACGGCGGCCGCTTCGACTGGTGGCGGGCACGCATGCTCGGCGGACGCACCAATCACTGGGGACGGATCTCGCTGCGCAACGGCCCGTACGATTTCAAGCCGAAGAGCCGCGACGGACTCGGCTTCGATTGGCCGATCACCTATGAGGACGTCGCGCCGTACTACGACAAGGTGGAGCTCCTGATCGGCGTCTATGGCAGCAACGAGGGCCTCGAGAACACGCCGAGCTCCCCACCCGGGTGCCTGCTGCCACCGCCCAAGCCGATCGTCAGCGATTACCTGATCGCGAAGAGCGCCCGGGGTCTCGGGGTCCCGGTGATCCCGGGACACCGCGCGGTACTTACCCGGGCGCTCGATCACAAGCGCAACCCGGCGCGAATCCATCCGGGCAACGTCAGGGCGCAGAAGATCCTCGCCGCCGACATGCAGAGCCGCGCGCCGTGTCTGTGGGCGACGCCGTGCGGGCGCGGCTGCTCGATCCGCGCCAACTATCAATCGACGACCGTGCATCTGCCGCCCGCACTCGCCACCGGCAACCTCGACATCACGACCGATGCCATGGTGTACGAGGTGACGCTCGGCGCCGGCGGCCGCGCCACCGGAGTCAACTTCGTCGACCGCACCACCGGCAGGCACGAGCACGCCAGCGCCCGCGTCGTGGTACTGGCCGCCAGCGCCTGCGAGTCGGCGCGGATCCTGCTCAACTCGAAGAGCGCCCGTTTCCCGGACGGGCTCGCGAACTCGAGCGGCAAGGTGGGACGCTACCTCATGGACACGGTCGGGAGCGATGTGATGGGGCAGGTGCCGCGGCTCGAGAGCCTGCCGCCGCTCAACGAGGACGGCGCCGACGGCCATCAGTACTACATGCCCTGGTGGCTCTACCAGGAGCAGCTCGCCGGCAAGCTCGGTTTCGCGCGCGGCTACCACGTCGAATTCGGCGGCGGCAGGCACATGCCGGGGCCCGACACCGGCGCCCACCTCGAGTGGCTGACCGGTGGCAACTATGGCGCGAAGTTCAAGCAGGACGTGCGCCGCTACTACGGATCGTTCGTGTACTTCAGCGGCCGCGGCGAGATGATCCCGAACGAGAACTCTTATTGCGAGATCGATCCGGGCGGAGTCAAGGACAAGTGGGGCATCCCGGTTCTGCGCTTCCACTGGCAATGGTCCGAGCACGAGACCGGCCAGGCCGCGCACATGCAGCGGACCTTCGGGCAGATCATCGAGGCGATGGGCGGCAAGCCGTACAAGATCGAGACCGACGGCGCCAAGGCGATCGCCCCGGGAGGGCTGATCATTCATGAGGTCGGCGGCGCGATCATGGGAGCGGATCCCAAGGTGTCCGTCACCAACCAGTGGTGTCAGACCTGGGACGTGCCCAACCTGTTCGTCTCCGACGGCGCGGTGTTCCCCTCGAACGCCGACAAGAATCCGACGCTCACGATCATGGCGGTCGCCTGGCGCGCGGCCGATCAGATTCTCGAGCGCATGCGGCGCAAGGAGCTGTGATGGACCGGCGCACGACCATCAAGTGGATGCTGGCGGCGAGTGCAGCCTGGCCGGCATGGCGCACGGCGCCCGGACAGGCCGTGCACGGCACGGCGCTGTTGCGGCCGCCGGCCGCGCCGGGCTACGGCACCGATCCCGATCTCGTCACGCCGCACAAGAGGGGCGAGTTCTGGCCGCTCACCCTGAGCGCCGCGCAGCGGCGGCTCGCGGCCGTGCTCTCGGATCTCATCATTCCGGCGGATGAGCATTCGCCGAGCGCCTCCGCGATCGGCGTAGTCGATTTCATCGACGAATGGGTGAGCGCGCCCTATCCGGCGCAGCAGCGCGACCGGCCCATCGTGCTCGAGGGCTTCGCCTGGCTGGAGGCGGAAGGCGGGCGGCGCGCCGGCAAGGGATTCGCGGAGCTCGACGCCGCCACGCAAAGCGCCATCTGCGACTCGATCTGTGCAGCGGAGCGCGCGGCGCCCGAGCGGCGCGAGGCGGCGCATTTCTTCGCGCTCTACCGCGACCTGACCGCGGCCGCCTTCTACTCGAGCCCTGAGGGACGCAAGGACCTCGGCTACATTGGCAACGTGGCGCTCACCAGCTTCGAGGGCGCGCCGCCCGAGTTACTCAAGAAACTGAATCTGGCCTGACGGCCGGGCCCATCGGAGGAGCGATCCATGAAGACTCAACTCTGCGTCGCGGCGCTGACACTGTCCCTGGCCGCCGCCGTCAGCCTCGGCGCGGATCAGGCGGCCCCCGCGGGGCAGTGGCGGCCACTGCTCAAGGATCACAGCGCTCCCGACTGGCGCGGCTGGAAGGCGCCCGGGTTGCCGGCCGGCTGGCACGTTGCGGGCGGGGTCCTCTCCAAGGACGGGGACGTGGACGATCTGGTCACGACGCGCGACTACGCCAACTTCGAGCTCGAGCTCGAGTGGAACATCGGCAAGGCCGGCAACAGCGGCATCTTCTACCGCGGGACTCGCGAGTACGATCACATCTACTGGAGCGCGCCCGAGTATCAGCTGCTCGATGACGCCAACACCGAGGACGGCAAGAGCCCCCTCACCGCCGCCGGCTCCGCTTACGCGCTGTACGGCGTGCCGCCCACGGTCGTAAAGCCGTTCGGCGAGTGGAACAAGACGCGGCTCGTCGTCAGTGGCAACCACGTCGAGCACTGGCTGAACGGGGCCAAGGTCGTCGAGTACGACTTCGGCAGCGAAGACTGGAAGAAGCGCGTCGCGGCCAGCAAGTTCGCCAAGTACCCGCACTACGGGCTGGCGTCGAGCGGACTCATCGGCATCCAGGGAGATCACCCCGGGGGGCTCGCCATCCGCAACATCCGCGTGCGCGAGTTGCACTGAAGGGATCGGCGTTCCAGAGGGCTACATGTCGGTATCGCTGGCTGAGTCCATGCGCCGCATCGGCGGCCTGCTGCAGTCCGGTCAGTACCAGGCAGCGCACTCGCAACTGGAGTCGCTGGTAGCCGCAAATCCCGACTACCCGGAAGGACTGACCGCGCTCGCGGAGCTGCTGCTCCTCTCAGGGCGCAGCGCCGAGGCGCTACCCCTGTTGCAGCGTGCGATCCACGGCACTCCACCTCTTCCCCGCGCCGCGTTCTTATTGGCCCGCCACTACCTGAGCATGGGCCAGCCGGCCCTGGCGCTCGAGGTGGCCGCGCCGTGGTGCAACAGCGGCAAGGGCGACGTGGACTTGGCGGCGCTGCACGTTGCGGCCTATGCCGCCCTGGGTCGTCAGGCCGAGGCGGTGGCGAACTATCGGCGTCTCCTGGCGCAGGCTCCGGGCGACGCCGTCGTCACCCATACCCTGGCCGTCGCCCTGAATGCGGCCCAACAGCCCGAGGAAGCCGAGCGCATGGCGCGGCAGGCGCTGCTCGGTGCCGGGCCGACGGCGGCGTTCCATTACACGCACGCCCGCAGCCTCCTCAGTCTCGAGCGGTTCGACGAAGCCGAGCTGGCCCTGCGTGAGTGCGTGCGCCTCGATCCGCGCCGCGCCGACGCCCACGACCGGCTGGCGGAGCTCATCTGGATGCGCACGGGTGACATCGTCGAGGCCACTCGCTCTCTCGATCAGGCGCTCGAGAAGCTCCCGCATGACGATGCACTGCGGGCCACCAAAGCCGCGCTATTGCAGGGCGCAGGGGACGCGCGCGGGGCGTTCGCGGTCCTCGCCGAGCCAGCCGCACGACCCGAGTCGCACCCGAGTTTGCTGATACGCGCGGGGCTCGCGTCGCTCGAGTTTGAGCCCGCCACGGCGCTGACGCTGGCAGAACGCGCCTTGCGAGCGCTGCCCGGCAACCACACGGCCCGCAAGCTCCTGTGTGCTGCCTGTCTGGGTGTGGGGGACGGAGCCAGAGCGCTGGCCGAGTCCGCGCCGTTGCTGGCGGCGGCACCGGACGACCAGTACCTCATTGCGATGCAGACCACCGCGCTGCGCCTACTGAACGATCCCCGCTACGAATTGCTCTGCGATTACGACCAGATGGTTCTGTCGACGCTCATAGAGACGCCTCCGGGGTGGCCCGATCTCGGCAGTTTCCTGACGGAGCTCGCCTCGCGCCTCACGGCCCTGCACAACCCGCACGGGCATCGGCTGCTCTACCAATCGTTGCGGCGGGGTACCGAGACCACTCAGGATCTCGCGCGCAGCAACGATCCGGTCATCCAGGCGCTGTTTCGGGCCTTTGCCGCACCGATCGCTCGCTACCGTGATCACATCGGCCAGGGGGAAGATGCCCTGCGGCGGCGCAATCGGGGGCCGGCGCGCTTCAACGGCGGCTGGTCGGTCCGTC
>DATMRG010000091.1:0-24403 GCA_035566495.1 Steroidobacteraceae bacterium
TCGTAGTTGTTACATTGCAGCACCACCCCGACGATGTTCTTGCCGATGTCGTGCACGTCGCCCTTGACGGTCGCCATGACGATGCGGCCGTTGGCGCGCTGCGCGCCTCCGTCCTTGCTCTTCTCGATGAACGGCACCAGATGCGCGACCGCGCGCTTCATCACGCGCGCGCTCTTGACCACCTGCGGCAGGAACATCTTGCCGGCGCCGAACAGGTCGCCGACCACGTTCATGCCGTCCATGAGCGGGCCCTCGATGACCGCGAGCGGCCGCGCGGCGGCGAGCCGCGCCTCCTCGGTGTCCGCGACGATGAAGTCGTCGATGCCCTTGACCAGGGCGTACTCGAGGCGCTTGCCGACCGGGAGCTTGCGCCACTCGAGGTCCTCGCGCCGCCGTGCGCCGCCCTCGCCCTTGAAGCGCGCCGCGATCTCGAGCAGCCGCTCGGTGGCGTCCGAGCGGCGGTTGAGCACCACGTCCTCGCAGGCTTCGCGCAGGTCGGCGGGCAGCTGCTCGTACACGCCGAGCTGCCCGGCGTTGACGATGCCCATATCCATGCCGGCGGCGATGGCGTGATAGAGGAATACCGAGTGCATCGCCTCGCGCACCGCATCATTGCCGCGGAACGAGAACGACACGTTGCTCACCCCACCCGACACCAGCGCGTGCGGCAGCTCGGCCTTGATGCGGCGGGTGGCCTCGATGAACGCCACGCCGTAGGCGTTGTGCTCCTCGATGCCGGTCGCGATCGCGAAGATGTTGGGATCGAAGACGATGTCCTCGGCCGGGAAGCCGACCCGCTCGGTGAGCACGCGGTAGGCGCGCGCGCAGACCGCCACGCGCCGCTCGAGCGAGTCGGCCTGGCCCTGCTCGTCGAAAGCCATGACCACCGCGGCGGCGCCGTAGCGGCGCACCTTGCGGGCGTGAGCGATGAAGACCTCCTCGCCCTCCTTCATGCTGATCGAATTGACGATCGCCTTGCCCTGCACGCACTTGAGCCCCGCCTCGATCACCGACCACTTGGACGAGTCGATCATCACCGGCACGCGCGCGATGTCGGGCTCGGACGCCACCAGATGCAGGAAGCGCGTCATGGCGGCTTCCGAGTCGAGCATGCCCTCGTCCATGTTGACGTCGATGACCTGCGCGCCGTTCGCAACCTGCTGGCGCGCGATCTCGAGCGCCGCCGGGTAGTCGCCCGCTTCGATGAGCTTGCGGAACTTGGCGGAGCCGGTGACGTTGGTGCGCTCGCCGACGTTGACGAACAGGCTCTGCTCGTCGATGTTGAGCGGCTCGAGGCCGGAGAGCCGGCACTTGACGGGCTGGGGCGCGAGGCGCCGCGGCGCGCGCCCGCTCACCGCCGCGCGCAGCTCGCGGATGTGCTCGGGAGTCGTGCCGCAGCAGCCGCCGACGATGTTGACGAGCCCCGACTCGGCGTACTCGCGCAGGATGTCGGCTGTCTGGCGCGGCGCCTCGTCGTACTCGCCGAAGGCGTTCGGCAGCCCGGCGTTCGGATAGGCACACACGAAGGTGTCGGCAACCCGCGCCAGCTCCTCCACGTACGGCCGCAGCGCCGCGCCGCCGAGCGCGCAGTTGAGGCCGACGAACAGCGGCTGCGCGTGCCGGATCGAGTTCCAGAACGCCTCGGGTGTCTGCCCGGAGAGGATGCGGCCCGAGGCATCGGTGATGGTGCCGGACACCGCCAGAGGCACGCTCACGCCGGTCTCGTCGAACAGAGTCAACGCCGCGTAGATCGCCGCCTTGGCGTTGAGCGTGTCGATCACCGTCTCGATGAGCAGCAGGTCGACTCCACCCATGACCAGCGCCCGCGCGGCCTCGAGGTAGGCGGCGACGAGCTCGTCGAAGCTGACGCTGCGGTGGCCGGGATCGTTGACGTCGGGCGAGAGCGAGGTCATGCGGGTCGTCGGGCCGAGCGCCCCGGCGACGAAGCGCGGCGTGCCCGACTGGCGCGCGAGCTCGTCGGCGGCGGCGCGCGCCAGGCGTGCGGCGCGATAGTTGAGCTCGGGCACCAGCGCCGCGGTGCCGTAATCGGCCTGCGAGACCGAATTCGAGTTGAAGGTGTTGGTCTCGATGATGTCGGCGCCGGCGGACAGATAGGCCCGATGGATGGCGGTGACGATGTCGGGACGGGTGAGAGTCAGGATGTCGTTGTTGCCGCGCAGGTCGTGGCCGTGGCGTGCGAAGCGATCGCCGCGGAAGCCGCGCTCATCGAGCCGGTGCTGCTGGATCATGGTGCCCATGGCGCCATCGAGCAGCACGACGCGCTCGGCGGGCAGGCGCGCCAGAAGCTCGACGCGCGTGCGCCGCTCGGTCTCATCGAGCGGCTCGAGCGCGAACGGCGCGGCGCCGGCGCCTTGCGTCGCGGCGGCGTCGTGCTTCACCTCGCGGTCGGCGCGCGCCGGGGCGGCGTGGGCGCGATGAGCGCAGCCGCTCACAGTCGCACCCCGGTGCGCGCCGCGGGGTCGGCGGCGCGTGGCGCGGGCCGCAATCCGAGCGCGTGGCAGATCGCGTAGGTCAGCTCGGCGCGATTCAGCGTATAGAAGTGGAACTCGCGCACTCCGTGGCGCTTGAGCGACTCGACCTGCTCGATCGCGACGCTGGCGGCGAGCAGCCGCCGCGTCTCATCGTCGCTGTCGAGGCCGGCGAAGCGCTCGTGGAGCCAGGAGGGGACGGTGGTGCCGCAACGCGCCGCGAAGCGCAGCACCTGCGGGAAGCGCGTGATGGGCAGGATTCCCGGCACGATGGGCGCGCCGATCCCGGCGGCGACGCAGCGGTCGCGAAAGCGCAGGAAAATGTCGGCGTCGAAGAAGAACTGAGTGATGGCGCGGCTCGCGCCGGCGTCGATCTTGCGTTTGAGACAATCGAGGTCCGCATCCGCCGAGTGCGCTTCGGGGTGCACCTCGGGGTAGGCCGCGACCGAGATGTCGAATGGCGCGACGCTCCGCAGGCCTGCCACCAGATCGCCCGCATAGGCAAAGCCGCCGGGATGCGGCCGGTAGTGGCCGTCACGGCCCGGCGCGTCGCCGCGCAGAGCGACCAGATGGCGGATCCCTTCCGCCCAGTAGCTGCGGGCGATCTCGAGGATCTCGGCGCGCGCGGCGCCGACGCAGGTGAGGTGCGGCGCACCTGTCAGCGCCGTCTCGCGCTCGATGCGCGTCACGACCTCGTGAGTACGCTCGCGCGTCGAGCCGTCGGCACCATAAGTGACCGAGACGAAGTCCGGCGCGAGCGGCGCGAGACGCTCGATGGAGTTCCACAGGGTGGCCGCCATCGCCGCATCGCCCGGTGGAAAGAACTCGAAGGAAACGCGGATCGGGCCGGGCGCCGCCGCTGCGCTCATCGGGCGCTCCCGGCACGCGTCGCCGCGCCCGCCGGCGCGCGCGCCGCGGCCGCCAGCATGTGCTCGCCGTCGGCCTCGATGGGACTCAGGCGCTCGCACACGAGCCCGGCCTCATCGAGGAGCCGGCGCAGACGCGCCAGCGGATGCTCGACGATGCGCTCGCGCGCGCCCTCGAGCGATTCGTAGCGCTGGAAAATCCACAGCCGTCCGCCGGGGGCCACCGCCGCGCGCAGCTCGGCGAGCAACCGCGCGACGGGTTGCTCGCCGCCGGCCTGGTGGCTGACGAGCACGGCGTCGAAGGGTCCGCGGGCCAGTGCGAGATCCTGAGCGGTGAGCTCGCCCGGACTCCCCGCGGTGAGCACGCGGCAGGCGAAACCGCGCTGCTCGGCGAGGGCGCGCGCTGCCTGCGCCGCGCGACGCGAGGGCGCGAGGACGGTCAGTGCGCGCGCGCCGCCCGCAAAGCCCGCGAGCAGCTCGGGGTGCGCGGCACCGACTACCAGGACGCTGCCGCCGGCGGCGGCCCCGCCGCTCGCCTCGACGAAGGCGCGCAGTGCGCGGTCGAGGCGCGAGGTGTCGGCCGCAAGACCCGCACCGTCCGGCACTGCGGCGGCACGCGCCTCGGCACGGTCGCGTAACAGCTGCGGATCGCGACGGTCGAGCTGGGCGAGGAGCGGCCGCACGAAACCCGCCGCGCGAGCGTTCTCGGCGAGGCGGTAGTGCACCCATTGGCCCTGCCGCACCCGCTGCAGGAGCCCAGCCTCGCAAAGGATCCGCAGGTGCCGGGATACGCGCGGCTCACTCTGACGGAGCGCCTGAGCCAGCTCGGAGACACTCAGCGCCCCCTCGGTGCAGAGCGCCAGGAGACGCAGCCGGCTCGGTTCACCCGCGGCCCGCAGCCACGCAACCAGATCCGATGGCGGGAGAAGAGTCATTTTAGAATTGTATATATCTTTAATTCAAAGCGACACCACCTCCATGTGTAATTCCGACACGCGTGATGGGGATGGGACGCCGGTGTGAGACCGCCCGCATATCAGGTCCCTGAAGCGACAATACCGGACTAAATGACCCTAATGGATCTCTGGCGATCCAGTTACGCCGTCGGCATCGCCGAAGAGGGCCTCTATCGCCCTCGCGTCGAACCGGTAGGGGCGCTGACAGAACTCGCAGGTGACCGTCACCGAGCCCTGCTCGCGGAGAACGTCCCTTACCTCCTCCTCACCGAGTGCACGCAGGAGTCCCGCCACCCGCCCCTCACCGCAGCGGCACTCGAAATGCACCGATGACCCGCGAAAGAGCCGCAGATCGCGGTCGGAAAAGGCTCGCGCCAGTAGATCCTCCACTCCCCGCTCGAGCAGCTCTGCCTCCCCGAGGAGGCCGATGCCCCGCTGCGCGCCGAGCCACGCCGCATTCGACTCCTCGTCGCTCGTGCCGGCGCTGCCGGGAAGCCTCTGTACGAGGAGACCCGCGCCGCGTACGCCGTCCGCCGCCAGGAGCACGCGGGTCGGCAGCTGCTCGGAGCTCGCGAAATAGGCCTCGAGCGACTCGGCCAGCGAGGCGCCCTCGAGCGGCACGACGCCCTGGTAGCGCGCCCCTTTCTCGTCCGCCTCGACCGTCACGGTGAGACGGCCCTCGGTGCCGACCAGAGCGCGAAACAAAGCGCCGCGCGGGGCGGCGGCCGGCAGGCCGCCGACCGCCTCCTCATCGAAGCGCGCCAGCGCGCGCAGGCGGAAGTCGTGCGTGCACTGCGCGACCAGGAGCGGCACCGCCCCGTTGCCCTGGAGCTGGAACGTGAGCGTGCCGTGGAACTTGAGGCTCGCGGCCAGCAGCACCACCGCGGCCACGGCCTCCCCGAGCAGCCGCTCAACCAGCTGCGGATAGCGGCCATGCGCGCGCAGCTCGCGCCAGGCGCTCTCGAGGCGCACCCAATGCCCGCGCACGGGCTGCCTCTCGAAGATGAAACGCCGCACCAGGTCGGTTGCCGCGCTCTGCGGATGGTTCATGGCGGCGAGCTCAGCCGCTGAGCTTCCTGCGCAAGAGCTCGTTGAGCTGCGCCGGATTCGCCTTGCCGCCGGTGGCCTTCATGACCTGGCCGACGAAGAAGCCGAACAGCTTGTCCTTGCCCGCGCGGTACTCGGCGAGCTGACCCGGGTTCTTCTGCATGACCTCGTCGATCACCCGCTCGATGGCGGCGCTGTCGGTGATCTGGCGCAGGCCGCGCTCGGCAATCACGGCGTCGGCGTCGGCGTCAGAGGACCACATGGCCTCGAAGACCTCCTTGGCGAGCTTGCCGGAGATCGTCTGATCCGAGATGCGCTTCAGGAGCCCGGCGAGGCGCGCGGCCGTCATGCGGCTCGCGCCCACCTCGAGGCTCTCCTTATTCAATGCGGCGGCGAGCTCGCCCATCACCCAGTTCGCGGCCAGCTTCGGATCCGCGGGGGCGGCCCGCACCACCGCCTCGTAGTAGTCCGCCAGCTCGCGGCTCGCGCTCAGTACTCCGGCGTCGTAGACCGGCAGCCCGTACTGTGAGGCGAGGCGCGCGGCCTTCTGGTCCGGGAGCTCGGGGAGAGTCGCGCGCACCGACTCGATGAAGGCCGCATCGAGCGCCACCGGCAGCAGGTCCGGGTCGGGGAAATAGCGGTAGTCGTTGGCCTCTTCCTTCGAGCGCATGGAGCGAGTCTCGCCCTTGTCGGGATCGTAGAGGCGCGTCTCCTGCACGACCTGGCCACCGCCCTCGAGCAGCTCGATCTGCCGCGCCACCTCGTAGTTGATGGCGCGCTCGACGAAGCGGAAGGAGTTGAGATTCTTGATCTCGGCGCGGGTGCCGAACTTCGCGGCGCCGACCTTGCGCACCGAGACGTTGGCGTCGCAGCGGAACGAGCCCTCCTGCATGTTGCCGTCGCAGATCTCGAGGTAGCGCACCAGGGTGTGCACCTTCTTCATGTAGGCGACGGCCTCCCTGGCGGAGCGCATGTCGGGCTCCGAGACGATCTCGACGAGCGGCGTGCCGGCGCGGTTCAAGTCGACACCCGTCACGCCCGGCAGCCCCTCATGCAGCGACTTGCCGGCGTCCTCCTCGAGGTGGGCACGCGTGATGCCGACGCGCTTCACCTGGCCATCGTCGAGAACGATGTCGAGCGAGCCCTGGGCGACGATCGGCAGCTCGTACTGGCTGATCTGGTAGCCCTTCGGCAGATCGGGATAGAAGTAATTCTTGCGCGCGAAAATCGAGGTCGGCGCAACGCTCGCGTTGATCGCGAGCCCGAGCTTCACCGCCATGCGCACCGCCTCCGCGTTCAGCACCGGTAGCACGCCCGGGTAGCCGAGGTCGACGAGGTTCGCCTGGGCGTTGGCTGGCGCGCCGTAGGCGGTCGCCGAGCCCGAGAAGATCTTCGAGCGCGTGGCGAGCTGCGCGTGGATCTCGAGCCCGATGACGGTTTCCCAGGCGCTCATGCCCAGCCCCCGGGGATGCGTGTATGCCAGTCGGTGGCGCGCTGGTAGGCGTGCGCGGCATTCAGGAGAAGCGCCTCGGAGAAATGCGAGCCGACGATCTGTAGTCCCACCGGCAGCTCGCCCACGAAACCGCAGGGAATCGATACCGCCGGAAGGCCCGCCAGATTCGCGCCGATCGTGTAGATGTCGTTCAGGTACATGGTGATCGGGTCGGAGGTCTTGGCGCCGATCGCAAAGGCCGGCGTCGGGGTGGTCGGCCCGATCAGCACGTCGACCTCCGCGAAGGCGCGCGTGAAGTCGGCGCTGATCAGCTGCCGCACGCGCTGCGCCTTGAGGTAATAGGCGTCGTAGTAGCCGGCCGACAGCACGTAAGTGCCGGTCATGATGCGGCGCTTGACCTCGGCGCCGAAGCCCTCGCCGCGCGAGCGCCGGTACAGGTCCATGAGATCGCGCGGGTTCTCGCAACGGTGGCCGTAGCGCACCCCATCGAAGCGCGCCAGGTTCGAGGAGCATTCCGCCGGCGCCACCACGTAGTACACCGGCACCGAGAGCGGCAGGTTGGGCAGGCTCACCTCGCTCAGGCGCGCGCCGAGGCTCGCAAAGACCGCGAGGGCGTCGCGCACGCGCTGCTCGTTCGTCGGGTCGAGGCCCTTGTCGAAGAACTCCTTGAGGAGCCCGATCCGCAAGCCCGCGAGCGGTGCGTCGAGCGTCGCGACGTAGTCCGGCACCTCGCGCTCGACGCTGGTCGAGTCGTTCGGGTCGAAGCCCGCCATCTCGCGCAGCATGAGCGCCGCATCCGCCGCGCTCGCCGTGAGCGTGCCGCCCTGATCGAGGCTCGAAGCGAACGCCACCATGCCGTAGCGCGACACGCGTCCGTAGCTGGGTTTGAGCCCGGTGATGCCGCAGAGCGCGGCCGGCTGGCGGATCGAGCCGCCGGTATCGGTGGCGGTGGCGCCCGGCACGAGCCGCGCGGCGACCGCGGCCGCCGAGCCGCCCGAGGAGCCGCCCGGAACCAGGCGCGGCTCCCAGGGGTTGCGCACCGGCCCGTAGTAGCTGGTCTCGTTCGATGAGCCCATGGCGAACTCGTCCATGTTGGTCTTGCCGAGCATGACGGCGCCCGCGCCCTTCAGCTTCGCGACCACGGTGGCGTCGTAGGGCGAGACGAAGTTCTCGAGCATGCGCGAGCCGCAGGTGGTGCGCACACCCCGCGTGCAGAACAGGTCCTTGTGGGCGATCGGTACGCCCGTCAGCGCGCCGCCCGTGCCGGCCGCCAGCGCCCGGTCGGCGGCCCTGGCGTCGGCGAGTGCCTGCTCGCGCGTGACCGTGATGAAGGCGTTGAGGGCGCCCTGGCTCGCCGCGATGCGCCCGAGGAACGCCTCGGTCAGCTCGACGCTCGAGAAGCGCCGCGCGCGCAGTCCGGCGGCGAGCCCGGTGAGCGGAATGTGATGCAGTTCACTCATCTGCGGCTCACTCGATCACCCTGGGCACCAGGTACAGCCCCGCAGCCACCTGCGGCGCGTTCCGCTGGTACTCGGCGTGGTGATCCTGCTCGGTCACGACGTCGGGCCGCAGCCGCTGCGACAGCCCCGGCAGAGGGTGCGCCATGGGAGTCACGCCGGCGGTATCGGCACGATCCAGCGCGCCGATGAACTCGAGAATGCTCGACAGGCTCGTCTGGTAGACGGGGAGCTCCGTGGCGCTGAGCTCCAGGCGCGCCAGAAAGGCAATGCTCTCGATCTGCTCGCGTGTCAGGGGCATGGGAGTGCGGCTCGGGTGCGGCGGCGGGATGCGGAAAATGAGCGGAAAATCATACATGTTGCCTTGCTGAATGTCCTGTCGGTTGCTAGATTACCGGGCACTTTCGGGGTCTTCCCCCACTTTCCGGTCGCTTCATGTTTAAACGCCTGCGCGGTTATTTTTCCAGCGATCTGTCGATCGACCTGGGTACGGCCAACACGCTCATTTACGTGCGTGACAAGGGCATCGTGCTCAATGAGCCGTCCGTGGTCGCGGTACAGGATGAGCCCGGGCGCGGTGGCAAGGTGATCGTCGCCGTCGGCACCGAGGCGAAGAGCATGCTCGGCCGAACGCCGGGACACATCACCGCCGTCCGCCCCATGAAGGACGGCGTGATCGCCGACTTCACCTACACCGAGAAGATGCTGCAGTACTTCATCAACAAGGTACACGGCGCCCGCATGATCAAGCCCTCGCCGCGCGTGCTGGTGTGCGTGCCGTTCGGCTCGACCCAGGTCGAGCGCCGCGCCATCCGCGAATCGGCCGAAGGCGCCGGCGCGCGCAACGTGGCGATCGTGAGCGAGCCGATGGCCGCGGCGGTCGGCGCGGGCCTGCCGGTGCACGAGGCGCGCGGCTCGATGGTGCTCGACGTCGGCGGCGGAACTTCCGAGGTCGCGGTGCTGTCGCTCAATGGCGTCGTGTACGCCAACTCGGCGCGCATCGGCGGCGATCGCTTCGACGAGGCGATCATGAACTACGTGCGGCGCAACTACGGCATTCTGATCGGCGAGGCGACCGCCGAGCGCATCAAGATCGAGATCGGCTCCGCCTACCCGGGACAGCAGGTGCGCGAGCTCTCGGTCAAGGGGCGCAATCTCTCCGAGGGCGTGCCGCGCAGCTTCACTCTCAACAGCAACGAGATCCTCGAGGCACTGCAGGAGCCGCTGCAGGCGATCGTGAGCGCGGTCAAGCAGGCGCTCGAGCAGACGCCGCCCGAGCTCGGCGCCGATGTCGCCGAGCGCGGCATCGTGCTCACCGGCGGCGGCGCGCTGCTGCGTGACATCGACAAGCTCCTCACCGAGGAGACGGGGCTCCCGGTGGTCGTCGCCGACGACCCGCTCACGTGCGTAGCGCGCGGCGGCGGCCGCATCCTCGAGCTGATGGATGAGCTCGGCCCGGGACACTTCGGTCTCGAGTAGCGCCAGGAGCGCGCGAAGCTAAGTGACGGCGTTCGGGACAGCTGCCGGCAGACCGCTGCAGGGGCGGGGCGGCTCTCCCGGCTTCCGCTTCACCGTGTACGCCGCGCTGGCGGTCGTGATCATGTACCTCGACCAGCGCGCGCATTACCTCGAGCCGGCGCGCTACGCGCTGCAGTCGGCCGCCTATCCGATCCAGCTCGCCGTGAACTCGCCGCCGACCGCCTGGCGCTGGCTGCGCGAGAGCTTCCAGTCGCGCGAGTCGCTGCGCGCCGAGAACGAGCGGCTGCGCGCCCACCAGCGCGACCTCGAGCTCCTGGCGATGCGCTACGCCGCGCTCGCGCACGAGAACGGCGAGCTGCGCGGGCTGCGCGAGGCGCTGCCGCCGGTTGCCGAGCGCTGGCTGCCGGCGGAGATCATCAACATCCAGCTGAGCGGCCTGCGCCAGCGCCTGCTGATCGATCGCGGCGCCAGCAACGGCGTGTTCAAGGGCCAGGCGGTGCTCGACGACCGCGCCCTGATCGGCCAGACGACCCACGTCGGTCCCTGGAGCGCCGAGGTGATCCTGATCACCGACCCCGAGCACGCGGTGCCGGTGCGGATCGAGCGCACGGGTCTGCGTACCATCGCGGTCGGCGCGGGCGATGGCAGCTCGCTCGCGCTTCCCTACCTGCCGGCGAACGCGGACGTGCGCGGCGGCGATCTGCTGCTCACCTCAGGTTTGGGCGGCGTGTTCCCCGAGGGCTACCCGGTGGCGCGCGTCAGCGAGGTGCACCGCGATGCGGTGCAGCCGCTCGCGCAGGTGCGCGCCGCCGTGCTCTCGCATATCGACAGCGATACCGAAGTGATGCTGGTGTGGTTCCGCGAGGGCCACCCGGCGGCCCCGGCCTCGACCGCGGCCAGCGGGGCCGACGCCAGGAGCGGCAACCCGGCCATGCAGCCGCTCGCCGCGCCGCCGCGCCCGGCCGCCGCGCCGCGCCCCGACACCGCCGTGGCGGCCGCATCGCCCCCGGCGCCGGCACGCGCCGCGGCGCCGCCGCCACGCGCCGCCGCCCCTAAACCACGCGCCGGGCCGCAAGCGCCGGTCCCGGCGGCGCCCGGCGGCGAGAATCCCGCCGCCGTGATCGAGGCTGCCGCACCGCCGGGGGACTCGCCGCCCCCCGCCGATACGCCCGCCGACCAACCGCAGGTGCCGCCGCGATGAGGCGCGCATGGTGACGGTCGGCCAGATGCGTTTCCGCATCACGCTCACGGCGCTGGTCGCGCTCATCCTCACCGTGTTGCCGCTGCCGGTGTGGCTCGACGCGCTGCGCCCTGCGTTCCTCGTGCTGACCGTGCTCTACTGGTCGATCAACACCCCGCGCGCCGGCGGCATCGGGCTCGGCTTCGCCTGCGGACTGATGCTGGACGTGTTCCAGGGCCCGGTACTCGGCGAGCACGCGCTGGCGCTCTCGATCGTCGCCTACATCGCGGTGCGCGAGCATCAGCGCATCCGCTCGAAGCCCGCCTTTCAGCAGTCGCTGCTGGTGTTCGCCGCGCTGGTCTTCTACGAGTTCGTGGTGTTCGCGATCGACGGCTGGACCGGCCACCCGGTCACGAGCCCGCTGCGCTGGCTGCACTGCCTGACGGGCGCCATCATCTGGCCGCCAGCCGCGGCGATCCTCTCCTACAGCGAGGGGCGGCCCGCATGAGGCGCCCGGGCGAGCGCCGCTAGCCATGCCCGCGGTCCACATCAAGGATCACTGGCGCGAGCAGCGCCTGTTCGACCGGCGCGCGCTGGTGATAGGCGCGCTCATGGCGCTCGCGACGGTCGGGCTCATCGGCCGGCTCATCCTGTTGCAGGTGGTGCGCCACGAGTACTACTCCGATCTGTCGCAGGGCAACCGGGTGCGCACCGAGCCGATTCCGGCCGCCCGCGGCCTGATCCTCGACCGCAACGGCGAGGTGGTCGCGTCCAATCAACCCGCCTACCAGCTCGAGCTCGTGCCCGAGGAAGTGCCCAATATCAAGGAGACGCTCAAGCGGCTGGCCGCGCTGCGCCTGTTGCGGCCCGAGGAGCTCGATGAGCTCAGGCGCACGATCGCCGTGAGCCGCAGCTTCGACAGCGTGCCGATACGCCTGCACATGTCGGACGAAGACGTGGCGCGCTTTGCGGTGCGGCGCTTCGAGTTCCCCGGCGTCGACATCAAGACACGCCAGACCCGCTGGTATCCGAACGGCGACCTGGCCGTGCACGCGCTCGGCTACGTGGGAGCGATCAGCGAGGAGGACCTGAAGCACATCGACCGCGCCAGTTACGCGGGCACCGCGCTCATCGGCAAGCTCGGCGTGGAGAGCACCTACGAAGAGGCGCTGCACGGCCAGAATGGCTTTCGCGAGGTGCTGGTGAACGCCCAGGGCCGCTCGGTCGAGCGCCAGGGGGCGTTCGTGCCCAACCTGCGCACCAAGGCGCCGGCCGCGGGCGAGGATCTGTTGCTGTCGATCGATCTCAAGCTGCAACGCGTGGCGGAGGCGGCGCTCGCCGGCCACCGCGGCGCGGTCGTGGCGCTCGATCCCGCCAACGGCGGCGTGCTGGCGCTCGTGAGTCTGCCCGGCTTCGATCCCAACCTGTTCGCGCGCGGCATCACCCCGGCCGAGTACGGCACCCTCGCCAACGACATCGACCACCCGCTATTCAATCGCGCGCTACGCGGCACCTATCCATCCGGCTCGACCATCAAGCCGGTGCTCGGACTCGCCGCGCTCACCGACCACACGCTCGCGGCGGACACCAAGGTATTCTGCAACGCCGAGTTCTTCCTGCCGGGCAGCCGCCACGTATGGCGCGCGGACAAGGGCGAGCCGCGTGGCTGGCTCGACCTGCCGGAGGCGATCTCGCGCTCCTCGGACGTTTTCTTCTACCGGCTCGCCTCGACGCTCGGCATCGAGCGCATGGCGGCCTTCCTCGAGCCGTTTGGCTACGGACAGCCCACCGGCATCGACATCGGCGGCGAGAAGGCGGGCCTGTTGCCGACCCCGGACTGGAAGCGCAAGGCATTCAAGCGGCCGGAGGACCAGACCTGGTTCCCCGGTGAGACGGTCAACATGGGGATCGGACAGGGTTACCTCTTGGTGACGCCGCTGCAACTCGCGCACATCACTGGAATGCTGGCCGAGCGCGGCCGCAGCTTCCGCCCACGCGTGGTCACGGGAATACGCGATACGGCCGGTCACACGAGCTGGCTCGCCCCAATCGAGGGGGCCCCGATCAAGGGAGTGTCCGATGCCGACTGGACGGTGGTGATCGATGCGATGATCGGCACCACGCACTGCGCCCGCTATTGCGGCACCGCCTCGGCCGCCTTCAAGGACGCGGCGTATGAGGCCGCCGGCAAGACCGGTACCGCGCAGGTGTATACGGTTGCGCAGAACGCCAAGTACAACGCGAACACGGTCTCGGACCGGCTGCGCGATCACGCCTGGTTCATCGCCTTCGCGCCGGCGCAGGCACCGCGCATCGCGGTCGCGGTGCTGGTCGAGAATGCCGGCTTCGGCGCGAGCAACGCCGCGCCGGTTGCCCGCAAGATGCTGGACGCCTATCTCCTCGATGCCGAAGGGAAGCTCAAGCCCGCACCCAGCGCGCCAGCGCCCAAACCCGCAGCGCCGGCCGCGCCCGCAGCTCCCGGCCCCACCGTGACCACCGCCGCGGCCACCGCTGCCACCGGCGCCCGACCGGCAGCGGGTCACACATGATCTACGAGGAACTGCCCTACGGCTCACGCACCCGGCGCACGCTGAGTGGCGCGGCGAGCGTGCTGTTCGCGCTCAAGATCGACGGTCCGCTGGTGGTCGGCCTCGGGCTGATCTCGGCCTTCGGGCTCATCGTCCTCTACAGCGCCTCGGGCCAGAGCACCGCCACCGTGGTGCGCACCGTCATGCGCCTCATCCTCGGGACGGTGGCGATGCTGCTGCTGGCGCGCGTCAATCCCAACTTCCTGCGCCGCATGACGCCGTGGCTGTACCTCGGCGGCGTGTTCCTGCTGGTGGTGGTGGCTGCCGCCGGCCACACCGGCCTCGGGGCGACGCGCTGGCTCAATCTCGGCCTGTTCCGCTTCCAGCCCTCCGAGCTCATGAAGCTCGCGGTGCCGATGACCTGCGCCTGGTACCTGCATGAGCGCCCGCTGCCTCCTAGCTTCCTGTCGCTGCTGGCGCTCG
This sequence comes from Steroidobacteraceae bacterium, assembly GCA_035566495.1. Classification (GTDB taxonomy): domain Bacteria; phylum Pseudomonadota; class Gammaproteobacteria; order Steroidobacterales; family Steroidobacteraceae; genus 13-2-20CM-66-19. The sequence goes on from DATMRG010000091.1 coordinate 13,939, forward strand.
GCGCGCTGATCATGCTGCCGGTCGGATTGGTCGCGATCGAGCCCGACCTCGGCACCGCGGCGCTGATCGCGGTGGCGGGCGCGCTGGTGATCGTGCTCGCCGGCCTGCGCGTGCGGGTGATGGCGGCGCTGTTCGCGCTCGCCGCGGCCGCGGCCTGGTTCGGCTGGAGCTTCATGCACGACTACCAGCGCAGGCGCGTGCTCACCTTCCTCGACCCGCAGACCGATCCGCTCGGCGCGGGCTATCACATCATCCAGTCGCAGATCGCGATCGGCTCGGGCGGCGTGTTCGGCAAGGGCTGGATGAACGGCAGCCAGGCGCAGCTCGAGTTTCTGCCCGAGCGCTCCACCGACTTCGTGTTCGCGGTGGTCGGCGAGGAGTTCGGCCTGCTCGGACTGCTGCTGCTGTTGCTGCTCTACATGTTCGTGGTGGCGCGCTCGATCTATCTCGCCACCCAGACCCAGGACACCTACGCGCGCCTGCTCGCCGGCAGCATCGCGCTGACCTTCTTCGTCTACGTCCTGATCAACGCCGGCATGGTGACCGGGCTCCTGCCCGTGGTCGGCGTGCCGTTGCCGCTCGTCAGTTACGGCGGCAGCTCGGTCGTGACGCTCCTCGCCGGCTTCGGTATTCTCATGGCGCTGTACTCGCGGCGGAAGCTCGTCGGCTCCTAGACGCCCGCCGGCATCGCGACTCCGCCCGATGAAGGGAAGCGCCCTCCTTTGAATCGCTGCCGCCATGCATTGATCGCGCTCTGCGCCTCTGCCCCGCTCGCGGCGCAGCCCGCCGCGGCGCAGTCGTCATCCGCGCCGGCGGCCCCGGAGTCCGCGCCAGCCGCCGCCGCACCCGCTGCCGCCGCGCCCGCTGCCGCAGCACCAGTTGCCGCAGCACCAGCCCCGGCTCCGCCGGCCCCGGCGCAGCCCGCACCACCCGCACCCGAGCCGTTCGCGGCGCCTTTCGACGTGCACCGGCCGGAGATCGCGCAGTGGATCAACGAAGTAGTGAGCCACGACCGCCTGACCCGCAAGTCGGTCGTGAGAATCCTCGCGAAGGCGCAGCCGCAGCCGAAGGTTCTCGACATCATGAATCGGCCGCTCGAGAAGGTCGCTCCCTGGTGGGAGTACCGCGAGCACTTCCTGACACAGGAGCGCATCGACAAGGGCGTTCAGTTGTGGCTAAACCACCGGCTCAAGCTCGAGCGCATCGCCGCCGAGTATCACGTACCGCCCGAATACCTGGTGGCGATCGTCGGCGTCGAGACTTTCTACGGGCGCACGACCGGCAAGTACCGGGTGCTCGATGCGCTCGCTACCCTGGCGTTCGATTATCCGCCCCGCGCCAGCTACTTCCGCGGCGAGCTCGAGCAGTACCTGCTGCTGACGCGCGAGAGCAAGCTCGATCCGCTCAGCACCACCGGCTCCTATGCCGGCGCCATGGGCGTGCCGCAGTTCATGCCCTCGGTCTACCGGCGCTACGCGGTGGACGCCGACGCCAACAAGAAACGCGACCTCTGGAATGACTGGGACGATATTTTTGCCAGCGTCGCGAACTATCTGCACGAGTGGGGCTGGACTCCCGGAGCGCCGGTGCTGGCCGAGACCGCACTCGATCCGGACCCGAGCTTTCAGATCGAGCCCCACAACCTCGAGCTCACCACGACCGTCGGCGCGCTCGCCGCGCACGGCGTGCGGGTCGAGGGTGACCTCCCGGCCGACACGCCCGCCGTGCTGATCTCGGCCGAGCAGCGCGACGGCCCCGGGTACCGGGTCGGCTTCCACAATTTCTACGTGATCAGCCGTTACAACCACAGCGCCCGCTATGCCATGACCGTGTACGACCTCGCGAGCGCCCTCGCGGCGCGCGAGCGCGCCACGGCGAAGCGGTGAGCCGTGAGGTGCGCGCCGCTCCGGCTGCCGCCGGCCCGCACAGCTCTCGCGGCGCTCTGCGCGCTGGCGCTCGCCGCCTGCGCCACCACCGCGCACCGCCTGCCGCCGCCCGTGCCCGCGCCGGTACCGGTGCCACCCCCGCCCACGGACGTCTCCCACGTCCCTGATGCCGTGCCGCGCGCCGAGCCGCGCAGCGCGCACGGCAACCCGCCCTTCTACGAGGCGCTCGGCCGGCGCTACTTCGTGCTGTCCTCGTCCGACGGCTACGACGAGCGCGGTGTCGCCTCCTGGTACGGCCCGACCTTTCACGGCGGCAACACCTCGAGCGGTGAGGCTTACGACATGTACGGCATGACGGCCGCGCACAAGACCTTGCCGCTGCCGACCTACGCGCGTGTCACCAACCTCGCCAACGGCCGGAGCGTCGTGGTGCGCATCAACGACCGTGGTCCGTTCGTCGCCAACCGCATCATCGATCTCTCCTACACCGCGGCCGCGAAGCTCGACATGCTGCGCGACGGTACCGCGATGGTGGAGGTGCGCGCGCTGACCGGGGCGCGCGAGGCACCGGCGCAGACGCTGGCGGCCCCTGCGCCATCGCCAGTGCCATCGCCTCCGTCATCGCCTGCGCCACCGCCCGTGCCGGCGCCGCTGGCGGCGCCGGCCGCACCGCCCTCGTTCTACGTGCAGACCGGCGCGTTCGCCGACCCCGCCAACGCCGAGCGCGAGCTCGGCCGGTTGCAGGCGGCGGGCCTGACGAGCGCCTTCGTGATCCCGCCGCCCGAGGGCTCGCAGCTCTACCGCGTGCGGGTCGGGCCGATCGGCAGCGTCGCCGAGTTCGACGCGCTCGCCGCGCGGCTCGCCGCGCTCGGCATTCCCGACGCGCGGCTGGTCACGGACTGACGACGGGGTGCTGCGGGTGCGCCGCTTCGGCTAGACTCGAAAGTTTCCGCGCCACCAAGGACCTCACGGTGAATCGATCGCGTCTCGCCCTCTCCTGCGCGGTGCTGGTGCTCGCCGCCGCCGCGCCGCTCGCGGCGCGCGCCGCCGCGACGCCGGTGCCGGCGCCGCCGGGCGTGAACGCCCGCGCGTCGCTCCTGGTCGATCATTTCACCGGCAGGGTGCTCGCCGAGCACAACGCCGACGCGCGCGAGGAGCCGGCGAGTCTCACCAAGCTCATGACCGCCTACGTGGCGTTCCAGGCGCTCAGCGACGGCCGCTTGAAGCTCACCGACGAGGTCACGATCAGCAAGCACGCCTGGAAGGCGGAAGGCTCGCGCACCTTCGTGCAGGTCGGCACGCAGATTCCGGCCGACATCCTCATCAAGGGCATGATCGTGCAGTCGGGGAACGACGCCACCATCGCGCTCGCCGAGAAGCTCGGCGGTACCGAGGACGCCTTCGCGCAGATGATGAACGAGTACGCGAGGCGCCTCGGCATGAACGAGAGCCACTTCGTCAACAGCGACGGGCTGCCGGCGCCCGGGCACTACACCAGCGCGCGCGACATGGCGACGCTCGCCAGCGCGCTGATCCGCCAGTTCCCGCAGTATTACGGCCTCTTCAGCCTGCGCGAGTTCATGTGGAACAACATCCGCCAGGGCAACCGCAATACGCTGCTCGGCAAGGACCCTTCGGTCGATGGGTTGAAGACCGGCCACACGGATGCCGCGGGCTTCTGCCTGGTGAGCTCCGCCAACCGCGAGGGCATGCGCCTGATCTCGGTGGTGATGGGCGCGCCGAGCGAGCGGGCGCGCGAGGAGGCGAGCGCCGCGCTGCTCAACTACGGCTATACCTTCTTCGAGTCGTTCCGCGTCAAGACCGCGGGCACGACCGTGCTCAAGCCGCGCGTCTACAAGTCGGCGGCGGAATTCGCCGCCGTCGGCGTGGCGAGCGACGTGTACGCGCTGGTGGCACGCGGCCAGAGCGGCGGGCTCACCACCACCGCGCGCCTCGACCACGAGCCGCTCGTCGCACCACTCGCCCCCGGTGAGCGCCTCGGCGAGCTCACGGTCACCGACGGCACCGGAGCCGTGCTGGCGCGGGCGCCGCTGGTGTCGCTCGCGGCGGTACCGCAAGGCGGTATCTGGACCCGCATGGTGGACACCATCGGGCTCTGGTTCCGCAAGAAGTAACACGGTCGAGGAAAGGAACCGCTCGTGGCCGACCCGCTCCCGCTCTGCTATCTCAACGGCAGCTACCTGCCGCTCGCGGAGGCGCGCGTCTCGCCGCTCGACCGCGGCTTCCTGTACGCGGACGGGGTGTACGAGGTGATGCCGGTGTACGGCGGGCGGCCGTTCCGCTTCAATGCCCACGCCGACCGGCTGACGCGCAGCCTCGGCGCGCTGCGCATGGAGGATCCCCACACCCGGCCGGAGTGGCGCGCGCTCATCGGCACGCTCATCGAGCGCAACGGCGGTGGCGATCAGTACGTCTACTGGCAGGTGACGCGCGGCGCGCAGAACGGGCGCACGCACGCCCCGCTTCCGGACATTCCGCGCACCGTGTTTGCCTTCTGCGCACCGCTACCGCCGCTCGGCGCCGAGCTGCTCGCCACCGGCGTCGCCTGCATCACCGCCGAGGACACGCGTTGGGCGCGCTGCGACGTCAAGTCGGTGGCGCTGCTCGCCAACGTGCTGCTGCGCCAGGAGTCGATCGACGCCGGCGCCGCCGAGACCATCCTGCTGCGCGACGGCGAGCTCACCGAGGCCTCCGCCTCCGCCGTCCACGTCGTCATCGGACGCGAGGTCCTCACGCCGCCCAACTCGCGCCGCATCCTGCCGGGCACCACCCGCAGCGTGGTCGAGGAGATGGCGACCCGCGCCGCCCTGCCATGGCGCTCGGCTCCGGTCAGCGCCGCGCAGCTGCGCGATGCGGATGAGATCTGGCTGTCGGCCGCGACCCGTGAGGTGCAGCCGGTGACCCAACTCGACGGCCGGCCGGTGGCCTCGGGCAAGCCGGGAGCGCACTGGCGCGCGGTCTTCGAGGAGCTGCAGCGCTACAAGCGAGAGCTGGCGGGCACGCCCTGGTGAGGGGCGCCGTCGCGCCCCGCCTCAGGGTGGGTGCCAGGGCTCGACGATGATTCGCGCGCCGCGGTGGTAGGTCCAGTAGGCGTCCGCCCAGTCGATGAGCACCACCAGCCGATTGCGGAAGCCGATCAGGAAGTACACGTGGGCCAGCAGCCAGAACCACCAGGCTACGAGCCCGGTGAGCCGCACGCGCCCGAGATCCACTACTGCCGCGCCGCGGCCGATCGTGGCGAGCAGACCCTGATGGCGGTATCTGAAGGGCGCCGAGGGCCGGCCGGCGAGCCGCCCCCGGATGCACGCAGCCGCATGCACCCCCATCTGCTTGGCGGCGGGCGCGATGCCCGGAACCGGACCGCCGCGACCCGCGATCGCCGCGAGATCTCCGGCGACGAAGATCTCCGGAAATCCCGGCACGCTGAGATCCCCGGCGACCAGCACGCGTCCGGCGCGATCGACGGGCGCGGCCAGGACTCGCCCGAGGCCCGAGGCGGCGACTCCGGCCGCCCAGATGACCGTGCGGCTGAGGATGGTCTCGGCGCCGATCCGCACCTCGGTGGCGCTGATCGAGGTGACCGCTGAGTTGGTCCGGACCGTGACGCCGAGCCGCTCGAGTTGCCGCTGCGCGCTGGCGGAGAGCTCCGGCGCGAACGCCGGCAGGATGCGCGCGCCGGCCTCGACCAGCAGCACCTGCGCCGTCCGCGGATCGATGCGGCGGAACTCGCGCTTGAGCGTATGGCGCGCGATCTCGGCCAGGGTGCCGGCCAGCTCGACGCCGGTCGGTCCGCCGCCGACGATCACGAAGGTCAGCCAGGTGCGGGCCTCCGCCGCGGAGCTGCTGCTCTCGGCGCGCTCGAAGGCGCTGAGGAAGCGCGCGCGCATGTGCAGCGCATCCGCGAGCGTCTTGAGTCCCGGTGCGTATCCCGCCCAGTCGTCGTGGCCGAAGTAGGCGTGCGACACACCGCTCGCCACGATCAGGTAGTCATAGGGGTAGCGCGCGCCCTCGGCGAGCACCACGCGCGCGCTCTTGTCGATTTCGGTCACGGTGCCGAGCTGCACCGTGACGTTGCGCTGGCCGCGCAGGATGTGGCGCAGCGGCGCGGCGATCGAGGGCGCGGCCAGCCCGGCGGTCGCCACCTGGTAGAGCAGCGGCTGAAACAGATGATGGTTGCAGCTGTCGATGAGCGTGACGTCGACCGGCGCGCTGCCGAGCGCCCGCACCGCCCACAGCCCGGCAAACCCGCCGCCAACTACAACCACCCGGGGCACCGCCTGCATGGTGCCGCCAGTATGACATCCAGCTGACGGGCCGACCCCCGCCGGTTAGCATCGTCCAATGTCCATCACCCTCGAGCAGCTTACCAAGCACTACGGCGGCGTCCCGGTCGTCAACGACGTATCGCTCGAGATCGGCGACGGCGAGTTCTTCGTGCTGCTCGGCCCGAGCGGCAGCGGCAAGAGTACGCTGCTGCGCGCCATCGCCGGACTGACCGGCGTGGACCACGGCCGCATTGCGCTCCACGGCCGCGACGTCACCCAGGTGGCGGCGCGCAAGCGCGGCGTCGGGCTGGTATTCCAGAACTACGCCCTGTTCCACCACATGACGGTGGCGGACAACATCGAGTTCGCGCTGCGCGTGCGCCACGTGCGCGCCCGCCCCCGCCGCGAGCGCCGCAAGGAGCTGCTGCGCCTGGTGGCGCTCGAAGGCATGGACGACCGGCTGCCCTCCCAGCTGTCCGGCGGCCAGCAGCAGCGGGTCGCGGTGGCGCGTGCGCTGGCTCACAAGCCCGAGGTGCTGCTGCTCGATGAGCCCTTCGGCGCGCTCGACGCCAAGATCCGCGAGGAGTTGCGCCGCACCATCCGTGAGGTGCAGCGCGAGCTCGGCATCACCACCGTGCTGGTGACGCACGACCAGGAGGAAGCGTTCGCCATGGCGGACCGCATCGGGATCATGAATCTCGGACGGCTGCTCGAGATCGGCACGCCGCACGATCTGTACTCGCGCCCGGCGACCCGCTTCGTCGCCACCTTTCTCGGCGCGGCCAACCTGTTCCTGGCGCGCCACGGCGCCGAGGGTATCCAGGTGGGCGCCGCCACTATCGCGACTGCCGCGCCAGCCGCGCAGCCGCGCGAGCACGAGGTGGTGGCGGTGGTGCGTCCCGAGGAGGTCGCGGTGGCCGCGAGCCCCGCCGAGCTCGGCCGCGGTTTCGTCGCCCGCGGGGTGGTCGACGAGCTGGTATTCAATGGCGCGCTCGAGCGGCTGCGCGTGCGCCTCGAGAACGGCGCCGGGTCGCCGCTGCTCGCCACCGCCGATCCGGCCGCGCCGCCGTACCTCGAGGTGACGCGCACGCAGTACGAACAGCGCTCCTTCGAGCTGCATCCCGGCCAGAGCGTCGCCGTCGGCGTGCGGCGCCTGCACGTGCTGCCGACGCCGCTCTCGAGCTTCGCCACCTGTGCTCCGAGCCTCGCCGAGGCCGAGGCGCTCGCGCGCCAGCCGCTGCTCGCCGAGCTCGCCACTCGCATGAAGACCCGCATCACGGTGCGCTGCGAGCCGCAGCTCGGCGCCGGTGAGGCGCGGCCCGCGGCTGATGCGCCGTTCGTCGGCGCCACCGTGATCGCCGCCGAGGCCGGCGCGGCGCAGCGCGCCGAGTGGCTGCTGCAGTCCGGGGCGAGCGAGGTCCTGGTGCTGCCGGCTGAGGCCAGCACCCCGCAGCGGGTGTTGACCCATTGGCTGGATGAGGCGGCGCGCGGCGCGACGCTGGCGGTGTCCGCGAGCGTGCTGCGGCACCTGTCGTCGGCGGAGGCGGACACCATTGGCGTGCGGCGCGCCGGGCCGGGCCCTGGCGAGGTCGCGCAGCAGCTGGCACACCGCCTGGCGCAGACGCCCGCGCCGATGCTGATCGTCGGCGTCGCCGATCTCGAGGGCTTCGCGCGGCACTTCGGCGCGCTGCTCGATGGCGGCCGCTGGCCGGTGCTGATCGTGCACCGCGCGGCGTCCGGCGGGAACGGCCGGTCGTGAGCTTCCGCAAGCCGAGCGTGCTGCCCGGATTCGGCCTGACGTTCGGCTTCACCACCTTTTTCCTGAGCGCCATCGTGCTCTTGCCGCTCGCGGCGCTGGTGCTGGCGGCCGCTTCCATGAGCTGGAGCGAATTCGTCGCGGTGGTCACGAGCCCGCGCGCGCTCGGCTCCTACCGCCTGTCCTTCGGCGCCTCGGTGCTGGCCGCCACCATCAATCTGGTGTTCGGCTTCATCATCGCCTGGACGCTGGTGCGCTACGAGTTCCCGGGCCGCAAGCTGATCGACGCCCTGATCGACATGCCGTTCGCGCTGCCGACGGCGGTGTCGGGCATCGCGCTCACCACGGTGTTCGCGCAGCACGGCTGGATCGGCCGCTACCTCGAGCCGCTCGGCATCAAGGTCGCCTATACCTGGCTCGGCGTCACGCTCGCCCTGACGCTCATCAGCATGCCGTTCTCGGTGCGCGCCGTGCAGCCGGCGCTGCTCGAATTGCAGCGCGAGCTCGAGGATGCGGCGGAGACGCTCGGCGCCGGCCGCCTCTACACCTTCCGCCGCATCATCCTGCCGACCGTGCTGCCGGCGCTGCTGACCGGCTTCACGCTGTCGTTTGCGCGCGCGGTGGGCGAGTACGGCTCGGTGATCTTCATCGCCGGCAACCTGCCGATGAAGACCGAGATCACCCCGCTCCTCATCGTCATCCACCTCGAGCAGTTCGATTACCGCGGCGCGGCGGCGCTCGGCGTGGTGATGCTGCTCATGTCGTTCGTGGTGCTGCTCACCATCAACCTGCTGCAGGCCTGGAACCGGCGGCGCCACGTGCAGGCGGCACACTGATGGCCGGCGAGCTCATCGGCGCCGCAGGTCTCCCCGAAGCGCTGCCGAGCGATGCGGCGCGCCGGCCGGGGCTGAATACCTGGCTGGCCGCCATCGTGCGCTGGCTCTTCATCACGGTGTCACTCACGTTCCTCGCGGCGCTGCTGCTCGCGCCGCTCGCCACGGTGTTCGCCATGGCGCTGGCGCGCGGCTTCGAGGCCTACCTCGTGAGCTTTGCCGATCCGGACACTCTGGCAGCCATCCGCCTCACGCTCCTCACCGCGGCGGTGGTGGTGCCGATCAACACCGTGTTCGGCCTGGCGGCGGCCTGGGCGATCGCCAAGTTCGAGTTCCGTGGCAAGAGCGTGCTGATCACTCTCATCGACCTGCCGCTGGCGATCTCGCCGGTGATCTCCGGAATGGTGTTCCTGCTCCTGTTCGGCCTGCACGGCTGGTTCGGCCTGTGGCTGCAGCGGCACGACATCAGCATCGTGTTCGCGCTGCCCGGCATCATGCTGGCCACCATGTTCGTGACCTTCCCCTACGTCGCACGCGAGCTGATCCCGCTCATGCAGCAGCTCGGCAACGACGAGGAGGAAGCCGCCATCACGCTCGGCGCCGGCGGCTGGATGACCTTCTTCCGCGTCACGCTGCCGAAGATCCGCTGGGGGCTGCTGTACGGGGTGATCCTCTGCAACGCGCGCGCCATGGGCGAGTTCGGCGCGGTGTCGGTGGTCTCGGGCCACATCCGCGGCCTCACCAACACGATGCCGCTGCACATCGAGATTCTCTACAACGAATACAACTTCGTGGGCGCCTTCGCCGTGGCCTCGCTCCTCACCATGCTGGCGGGGCTCACGCTGGTGGTGAAGAACCTGATCGAGCGCGCCCGCGCCGCTCAGGGCGCGTAGATCTGATCGAACACCCCGCCGTCCGCGAAGTGCGTGCGCTGCACCGCGGCCCAGCCGCCGAAATCGGCGATGGTCACGAGCTGCAGCGCCGGGAAGTGCTCCGCGTAACGCGCCGCAACTTCCGGATCGCGCGGCCGGTAGTAGTGGCGCGCGATGATCTCCTGGCCTTCCTTGCTGTAGAGGTACTCGAGATAGGCGCTCGCGACCGCGCGCGTGCCGTGACGCTCGGCCACCTGGTCGACCAGCGCCACCGGCGGCTCGGCGAGAATGCTCACCGACGGTACGACGATCTCGAGCTGGCCCGCGCCGATCTCGCGCAGCGCGAGTTGCGCCTCGTTCTCCCAGGCGATCAGCACGTCGCCGAGGCCGCGCTGCACGAAGGTGGTGGCCGCGCCGCGCGCGCCGGTGTCGAGCACCGGGACGTTCCTGTACAGCTGGCGCACGAACTCGCGCGCGCTCGCCTCACTCGCGCCGGGCTGCGCGCGCGCCCAGGCCCAGGCCGCCAGGTAATTCCAGCGCGCGCCGCCCGAGGTCTTGGGGTTGGGCGTGATGACGGCGACGCCGGGGCGCACCAGATCGCCCCAGTCGTGAATGCCCCTGGGGTTGCCGCTGCGCACCAGCAGCACGATCGTCGAGGTGTAGGGGCAGCTGTTTTCGGGAAGGCGGCTCTGCCAGTCGGACGGCAGGAGCTTGCCCTGCGAGGCGATGACGTCGATGTCGGCCGCCAGGGCGAGCGTCACCACATCCGCGGCCAGCCCCTCGATCACCGAGCGCGCCTGCTTGCCCGAGCCGCCGTGCGACTGGTCGACGC
>DATMRG010000092.1:0-5476 GCA_035566495.1 Steroidobacteraceae bacterium
CTGCCGCGCCACCGCGGCAAGTCGCCGCACCAGGTCGCCTACTTCACGCGCTCGCAGCAGCTGCAGCAGGAGAGCGCGGTGCTCGCGAGCGTGCTGTCGCTCCTCGGGGTGATACCGGCACAGGCGCCCGGCGCGGGCGGCGTGCCGGCGCCGGGACTGATGCGCGGCGCGCTCTTGTGCGCGGCGTTCGAGGCCTATTGCGCCTTCGTGCCCGGCGCGCAGATCTCCTTCGAGCACGCGGTCTTCCTCGCCACCGCGCTGACGCGCGGCGACCAGTTGCGCCTCGGCGGCTGCAGCGGCTGCGGCTCGCTCGTCGTGACCGAGCGCTTCCCGGCGCGGCAGCAGCGTTGCCATCTGTGCGCGCAGCGCACCTGCAGCAAAGAGCCCGGGCCGCGAAGCCCTTGACCGCGGCTTGCGCCGCGGGGCACCCTCGCTGGCGCTCATCTATCGGGGGAACCATGAGAAGAAGAACCGTACTCGCGTCCGGCCTGGCCGCGCTCACCGCGATCTCCATTCCCGGCAGGCGTGTGTTCGCCGCCGCCAGCGCCGAGGTGGCCGCGGTAGGCCTCGACGGCAAGCCGCTCACCCTGAAGAGCGGCGACATCGACGACCTGCGCGCCGGCGTGCGCGGCGAGGTGCTCAGCGCCGATCAGTCGGGATACGACACGGCGCGCCGGCTGTGGAACCCGGCCTTCGATCGCAAGCCGGCGCTGATCGTGCGCTGCGTCGGCGCGGCCGACGTGCGGCGCGCGGTGAAGTTCGCCGCCGGGCACGCTCTCCTGACCGCGGTGCGCGGCGGCGGCCATAGCCTCTCGGGGCAGTCGGCCTGCGATGGCGGCCTGATGATCGATCTCGCGCCCATGCGCGCCGTCGAGGTCGACCCGGTGGCGAAGACCGCGCGCGTCGAGGGCGGCGCGCTGCTCGGACAGCTCGATCGCGAGGCGCTCGCGTTCGGGCTCGCGACTCCGGTCGGCACGGTGGCCGACACCGGCGTGGCGGGTCTCACCCTCGGCGGCGGAGTCGGCCGGATCGCCCGTCGCTACGGCCTCACCTGCGACAACCTGATCGGGGCGGAAGTGGTGACCGCCGATGGCAGCTGGCTGCGCGCCAGCGACAGCGAGAACGCGGACCTTCTCTGGGCGCTGCGCGGCGGCGGCGGCAACTACGGCGTGGTCACCACCTTCAAGTTCCGCCTGCACGAGGTGAGTCCCGTGATGTACGGCGGCGACCTCACCTTCCCGCTCGAGGGCGGGCGGCAGCTGCTGCGCGGCGTCGCGGACTTCATCGCCAGCGCGCCCGATGAGCTGTACGTCGACACGGCGCTGGGAACTGCGCCGCAGGGGGTGCGCTGGCTGCAGCTCAGCATCTGCTATTGCGGCTCACCGACCCGGGGCGAGCAGGTGGTCGCCCCGCTGCGCAAGCTCGGCAAGCCCCTCAAGGACGAGGTGGCGGTGGCGCCCTACGACAAACTCCAGGGCAGCGCCGATCTGCGCGGGGTCAGCCCGCTCGGCTTCTACGGCAAGGGCGGGCTCGTGTACGGCATCACGCCCACACTCATCGACAACATGGTGGGAGCGGTCGAGACCGCGCCGTCCGAAGGCGTTCTCATCTGGACGCAGCATCAGGGCGGGGCGATCAGCCGCGTAGCGCCACACGCCACCGCGTACTTCAATCGCGGCGCGAGTCACAACATTGGCGTCGCCAACCTGTGGAAGATGCCGGCCGAGGATGCGGCGCGCAACAGCGACTGGGTCCGCAAGGTCTGGACGCAGATCGAGCCGCTGACCCGCGGCCAGTACGTGAACCTCGCCGCCACCGACGACCGCGACGCGCGCGTGCATGCCGCCTACGGCGACAACTACCCGCGGCTCGCGGCGCTCAAGAAGCGTTACGACCCGAGCAACCTGTTCCGCCTGAACGCCAACATCAAGCCGGGCTAGTTTAATTGGCCGAAATCGCAGGAAGCGATTTCGGCGGACATCACTGCGATTGCCGCCGGCAAAAAGCGTGGTTTTTGCCGGCTGCGCATCAGCGAGTGATTTCGTCGGACATTACCCTGGTTTCCGTCGGCGAAAGGCGGGGCTCGATGCGCATCCGCCACGATCACTTCGGCAGCCGAGCACTCCGTAGCAAGGCTTGCGCACGGACTTTCGCCGGCTGCGCATCAGCGAGTGATTTCGTCGGACATTCTGGGGCACGGCGCGACACTGCTAGAATGCGCGGCCTTGTCTGCCACCGACGGCCCGCATGGAGCACGACCGACCTAACTTCTTCGCCGGCCCCTATCTCGAACGCCGCGTGGAGGCGCGCGAGGATCCGGAGTGGGTGGCGGCCGCCTGGGCCGACGACACCACCCGCTACCTGGTGATGCGCGGCACCGCCCACCTGCTGCACGGCGATCCGCCGCGCGCCGCGCTTCTGACCCGCGCAGAGGCACTGGTGCGCTCAGCGCCGGCCACCAGCCTGACGCTGCTCGGCTGGTTCGGCGGCGCGCGCTGCGTGCTGATCGCGCTGCCGCCCGGGAGCGACACTGAGCCGCCCGCCGGCATGCGCTTCGAGGAGCTGCGGCCGCTGTCGGCGCTGCTGCCCGCCGACGAGGCGGGACTCCTCGCCTATGCGCGCGCGCTCGCGGTGTGGCGGGCGCGCTCGCGTCAGTGCGGCGTGTGCGGCGCACCGACGGCGCCGATCCGCGCCGGGCATTGCCAGGTGTGCAACAACCACGCTTGCGCCGAGGAATTCTTCCCGCGCATCGATCCGGCCATCATCGTGCTGGTGTCCGACGGCGAGCGGGCGCTGCTCGGCCGCCAAGCGAGCTGGCCGCCGCGGCGTTATTCGACCATCGCCGGCTTCGTCGAGCCGGGCGAGAGCCTCGAAGACGCGGTGGCGCGCGAGGTCGAGGAGGAGACCGGGGTGCGCATCACGAGCGCGCGCTACGACTCCTCGCAGCCCTGGCCGTTCCCCTCTTCGCTCATGCTCGGCTTCCGGGCGCACGCGCCTGCCGGAAGCCCGGTGCACCTCTCGGGCGAGCTCGAGGACGCGCGTTGGTTCACCCGCGCGCAGCTGACTTCGGGCGAAGCGCTCGCGCCGCCCTCGCACTCGATCTCCTGGCGGCTGATCTCGGGCTGGCTCGAGGGCGGGTGAGGCGCCGATGTGCCTCCTGGTGCTCGCCTGGCAGGCGCACCCGCGCTACCGCCTGGTGGTGGCCGCCAACCGCGACGAATTCCACGAGCGCCCGGCGGCGCCGCTCGCCAGGTGGCCCGAGCCGCCCGGAATCCTCGCCGGCCGCGATCTGCGCGCCGCGGGCACCTGGCTCGGGCTCGACCCGGCGCGGCGCTTCGGCGTGGTCACCAACTTCCGCGAGCTGCAGGAACGTGCGCCGGCGGCGCCCTCGCGCGGCGGCCTGATTCCGGCTTATCTCGGCGGCGCACACGGCGCGCGTGAGTTCTGCGCGCGGCTCGCACCCGCGGCCACGGAATATGCCGGCTTCAACCTGCTGCTCGCCGACGGCGGCGCGCTCTGGTACTGCTCGAACCGCGCCGCGCCGTTCGCGCGCGAGCTGCCGCCGGGTGTCTACGGACTCTCGAACGAGCTGCTCGACACGCCGTGGCCGAAACTGGTGCGCGTCAAGGCGCGCTTTCGCGAGTGGCTCGCCGAGCCCGACGGCGCACCCGCGGGCCTGTTCACGCTGCTCGCCGATCGCACCCAGGCGCCGCCGGAGGGCGCGCCGTTGCCGGCCGGCGGCCTGCCGCGCGAATGGGAGCGGATCCTGTCGGCGCCCTTCGTGGTGCACCCGGTCTACGGCACGCGCTGCTCGACCGTGCTGCTGCTCGAGCCGGGCGGGCGGGTGTATCTCGCCGAGCGGCGCTTCGACTCGGCCGGTGACGGGCGCGGCGAAAGTGAATTCCGGCTGAACGCCGGCGACTGGCCGTGAGTCTTGCGGTGCCGGCGCGGAACCGGCACGGCTCGCGCGCGCTCTGACTCAGTAAGAGCGGCGAGCGGGTGCGCCCGCGAGGCTCTAGAATCCTTTGAATTTTCCGATCGCACGTCGAGATGGCGCAGCGCGAAAGTATGCCCCCGGCTCGTCCCCGGCAGCGGCGAGCCCCGTCGCTCGCCGTGTGCCTGCTCGCCGCATTCGCGACGGGGCTCGGGGCCGTGCCCGCCCGGGCCGCCGGCGTCAACGTCGAGGTGCGCGGGGTCGACGACACCCTGCGCGCCAACGTGCTCGCCTATCTCAGCTTCGAGCGCTACAAGAAGGGCGGCGTCGACCTGAACGCCGACATGGTCGAGCGGCTGCACAACCGGGTCGAGCGCGAGGTCCAGGAGGCGCTGCGCCCGTTCGGCTACTACGAGCCGCAGGTGGACTCCACCGTCACCGATCTCGGCAAGGGCGACTGGCGCGTCCAGGTCGACGTCAAGCCGGGGCGGCCGGTGCTGGTGAGCAGCGTCGAGGTGAAGGTGACGGGTCCCGGCGCTCAGGATCCGCTGTTTCAACGCATCCTCGAGCGGCCGGCGCTCAAGACGGGCGACCGGCTGAACCAGGCGGCCTACGACGGCATCAAGTCGGACCTGCAGCGCACCGCCGCCACCTACGGCTACTTCGACGCCAAGCTGACGCGCAACGAGCTGCTGGTCGATCCGCCCGAGTACGGCGCGAGCATCGCGGTCGAATTCGAGACCGGCGCGCGCTACCGCTTCGGTCCGACCAGCATCACCCAGGAGGTAGTCAAGGAGAGCCTGGTACGGCGCTACCTGCGTTACCACGCGGGTGATCCCTTCGATCTGACGCAGGTGCTGCGCACCCAGTTCGCCCTCGATGACGCGCAGTACTTCGCCAACCTCGAGGTGCGACCGGGCACGCCCGATCCCGCCACCCACCTGGTGGCGGTCGACATTCGTGCCGACCCCAACCGGCGCCACCGCTACTCCTTCGGCGCCGGCTACGCGACCGACACCGGGGCGCGCGCCACGCTCGGTTTCGAGGACCACCGCATCAACTCGAGCGGTCAGAGCTTCAACGCCACGATGCAGTTCGCGCAGGTCACGCGCTACAAGGTGGTGGCCAGCTACATCTTCCCGGTCGGCGACCCGGCGCTCGAGCATCTCGCCCTGAACGGCAACATCGAGCAGCAGACGCTCGCCGACGTGACCGCCTATACCCAGTCGGTGGGACCGAGCTTCACCCTGGTGAAGGACGGCTGGCAGACCTTGTGGAAGGTGAATGCGGTCCGTACTCGCAGCGAGGACCTGAACGGCACCACCACCGACCGGCTGCTGGTGCCGGAGCTCAATATCGCCTCGGTGCCGAAGGACTATCTCGGCGAGCCGCTGTTCGAGTATCCGTTCGTCGCCCAGATCCGCGGCTCCGACTCGCAGCTCGGCTCGGACTCGAACTTCATTCAGGCGCATATGCAGCTCGAGAACACCTTCCGCCTGGGCGGCCCGTGGCATCTGCTGCTGCGCGAGGAGGCCGGAGCGA
>DATMRG010000093.1:0-3906 GCA_035566495.1 Steroidobacteraceae bacterium
ATGCACACCGCCGGGCACACCGCCTCGCACAGCTTGCAGGCGATGCAGCGCTCCTGGCCGTTCGGATAGCGGCGCAGCGCGTGCAGCCCGCGGAAGCGCGGCGATTGCGGCGTCTTCTCCTCCGGGTAGTTGAGCGTGTACTTGCGGCTGACGAAGGTGCGCGCCGTGACCATCAATCCCTTGATGAGCTCGGGCAGGAGGAAAGTCTTGAGCGGATTGAAGGCCACGAGTGAGTCCCTAGTGATACCAGGGCCGCGCCCACGGCCCGATCCTGTACACCGCGAGCAGCATCTCGACCCCGATCCATACCAGCGTCACGGGAATCAGCGCCTTCCAGCCGAGGCGCATGATCTGGTCGAAGCGGTAGCGCGGGAAGGTGGCGCGGAACCAGAGGAACAGGAACAGCAGGATGAAGATCTTGAGCCCGAACCAGAAGAAGCTCGGCTGGCCGAGGAAGGTGTCGCCCAGCCCCGGGTAGCCCTGAAAGGGTCCCTGCCAGCCGCCGAAGAAGAACACCGCGGTGAGCGCCGAGATCAGGATCATGTTGGCGTACTCGGCCAGGAAGAACAGCGCGAAGGCGATCCCCGAGTACTCGACGTGAAAGCCGGCGACGATCTCCGACTCGCCTTCCGCCACGTCGAAGGGCGCGCGGTTGGTCTCGGCGACGCCCGAAATGAAGTACACCACCAGCAGCGGAAACAGCCAGAACCAGTTCCACGAGCCGATCCCGCCCGCCTGCGTCTGCACGATGGTGCCGAGATTCATGCTGCCGGTCGCCATCAGCACGCCGACCAGCGCGAAACCCATGGCGATCTCGTAGGCGACCATCTGCGCCGCCGAGCGCATCGCGCCGAGGAAGGCGTACTTGGAATTGGCGGCCCAGCCGGCGACGATCACGCCGTACACCCCCATCGAGGTGAGCGACAGAAGATAAAGGAGTCCGGCATCCGCCTTCGACACCACGACTTCGGGCGAGAGCGGGATCACCGCCCAGGCGGCGAAGGCCGGAATGAGCGCGATCATCGGCGCCAGGCGGAACAGGAGCTTGTTGGCGTTGGCCGGGATCACCACCTCCTTGAGCAGCAGCTTCACCACGTCCGCGAACGGCTGCCCAAGGCCCGGCAGGACGCCGAAGATGCGCACGCGGTTCGGTCCGCGGCGCAGCTGCATCCAGCCGATGACCTTGCGCTCCCAGAGGGTAAGCAGCGCCACGCTGATGATGAGCGCGACCGTGATCACGAGAATCCACACGGTGGAGCGGCCGTAGTCGGGTAGCGCGAGCCAGAGGTTGCCGAGATTGCGCACTCGATGCTTCCTCAGTAGGTCGCGGGCCCGCTGCGGCCTTCGCGGGTCTTCTGCAGGGACGGTGCGCGGCGCACCAGCGCGTCGGTCTGATACATCGGCACGTCGATCACGCGCACCTCGCCCGCCGTGACCGCGGCGCTCGCCGCTCCGGCCGGGGTTACCTGGTGCGCGCCACGGTAGTCCTGCGCGGCGGGTGTGGGCCAGAGAGCTCGCAGCTCGTCACGGACGTCCTCCGATGTCTGGTACTCGAAGCGCGGCAGGTCGAGAAGATTGCCGAGCACGCGCAGCACCTTCCAACCGGGGCGCGCCGCGCCGACCGGCGCCGCGGCGCCCGCCTGGCTTTGCCAGAGTCCCTCGCAGTTGACGTAGGTCCCCGAGGTCTCGGCAAACGTGCCGATCGGCAGGATGACGTGCGCGATACGCCTCACTTCGTCGCTCACGAACGGCGTGAGCGCCACCACGAACTCGGTGCGGGCAAAGACGCTGGCGCTGTCGGGATCGAGCGCGTCGATCGAGGGCTCGATGCCGCCAAACAGCACGCATGCCTTGAGCGGCCGCTGCAGCATCTCGCGGGCCGTGAGACCCGGCTGTGCCACGGCCTTGCCGCCCGCCTCGCGATGCGGCACCGCGCCGGCGAGATACGCGCCCGCGCCGTTGCCTCCTTCGCTCACGATGCCCCAGGACGCGCCGGCGATCTGCGCCAGCGCCGCGGCGACGGCGCGCAGATCGGCGAACTGCGGGTGGCGGGTGGCGAGCGCCCCCATCCATATGGCGCGCTTCTCGCCGGTCAGCAGTGCCTGGGCGATGGCGCGATGCTCGTCGCCGACGCGCGCCGCCGCGGTGGCGGCGCTCAGGTGCGCGGGCACGGGCTTGCCGGCCGCGGCGGCGGCCGCGCTCAGGACCGCCGCGAGGTCACCCAGCAGCGTGCGCGGCGCCGAGGAGAGATAGGCCGCGATCGGGAACTGATAGGCGAAACGCACCGGATTCAGCATGGCGATCTGCGCGCCGCGCCGCGCCGCCTTGCGCACGCGATGCGCGAGCATCGGTGCCTCGCGCCTCAGGTTCGAGCCGATCACAAACAGCGCGCTCGACGCGTCGATGTCGGCGATGCGCATACCGAGGCCCGGCTGAGCCGGGTCGGCCGCCTGGTCGCGGAAATCGCGCTGCCTCAGGCGGTGATCGATGTTGTGGGTGCCGAGCCCGCGGGCGATGCGCCCGGCGAGATAGAGCTCCTCGAGGGTCGCCGAGGGGCTGCCGAGAAAGCCGCACTCGCTCGCCCTGGCGCGCAGGCCCTTGGCCACCTGCTCGAGCGCGCTCTCCCAGTCGGTCTCGACCCACTCCGTGCCGCGGCGCACCAGCGGATGCTCGAGACGGTCGGGGCTGTAGACACCCTCGTAGCTGAAGCGGTCGCGGTCGGCAATCCAGGTCTCGTTGATCGCCTCGTTCTCGCGCGGCACGATCCGCATGAGGCGCCCGCGCAGCACGTGACCGTAGAGGTTGGTTCCGACCGCATCGTGCGGCGAGACCACGGGCGTCGAAGTCATCTCCCAGGCGCGCGCACTGAAGCGGTACGGCTTCGATACCAGCGCCCCGACCGGGCACAGATCGATGACGTTGCCCACCAGCTCGTGGTTGACCGCACTCTCTATATAGGTGCGCACCTTCATGTGCTCGCCGCGGCCGATCATGCCGAGCTCCTGGATGCCGGCAATCTCCTCGGTGAAGCGGATGCAGCGCGTGCAGTGGATACAGCGCGTCATGTCGGTGGCGATCAGGGGACCCAGGTTCTCGTCCGGCACCACACGCTTGCGCTCGTTGTAGCGCGAGGCGTCGCGGCCGAAGCCGACCGCCAGATCCTGCAGCTCGCACTCCCCGCCCTGGTCGCAAATCGGGCAGTCGAGCGGGTGGTTGATCAGCAGAAACTCCATGACCGCACGCTGCGCGCCGATGGCGCGCGGCGACTTGGTGAACACTTTCATGCCCGGACCGACCGGCGTCGCGCAGGCCGGCTGCGGCTTGGGCGCCTTCTCGACCTCGACCAGGCACATGCGGCAGTTGGCCGCCACCGAGAGCTTCTCGTGGTAGCAGAAACGCGGCACATAGATGCCGTGGCGATCGGCGGCGCGGATGATCATCTCGCCCTTGATGGCCTGCACCGGCACGCCGTCGATCTCGATGCTGACGAGGTCGTCTGCCACGTCAGGCCGCCTGCGCGCCGAGCGTGTCGGTGACGAGACTCCGCCCGCCGTGATCGATGACGTACTCGAACTCGTGGCGGTAGTGCTTGAGGAAGCTCTGCACCGGCCAGGCAGAGGCGTCACCGAAGGCGCAGATGGTGTGTCCCTCGATGCGGTTGGCGACGTCCAGCAGCAGTCCGAGCTCCTCGCGCCGCGCCTCGCCGGCGAGCACGCGCTTGAGCAGGCGATTCATCCAACCCGTGCCCTCACGGCACGGTGTGCACTGACCGCAGGACTCCGACATGTAGAAGCGCGAGACGCGCTCCAGCACCCGCACCATGCAGGTGGTCTCGTCCATGATGATGGCGGCGCCGGTGCCGAGCGCCGAGCCGGCCGCCTTCACCGAGTCGTAGTCCATGTTGGT
>DATMRG010000094.1:0-4808 GCA_035566495.1 Steroidobacteraceae bacterium
CCTGCACCGCCGGCTCGTAGTGCTCGCGCGTATAGGCGTAGCTCTTGGTCGAGCCCTCGTGGTCATTGAAGGTGACGCACGGCGAGAGCACGTCGATGAGGGCGAAGCCGCGGTGCCGGATGCCCGCCTGGATGAGCGGCACCAGCTGCTCCTTGTCGCCCGAGAAGCTGCGCGCCACGAACGAGGCGCCGAGCGTCATGGCGAGCAACACCGGATCGATCGGCGGCTGCAGGTTGGTCTCGCCCTTCTTGGCCCGGGTGCCGATGTCCGCCGAGGCCGAGAACTGCCCCTTGGTGAGGCCGTACACGCCGTTGTTCTCGATGATGTAGAGCATGTCGACGTTGCGGCGGATGGCGTGACAGAACTGCCCGAGGCCGATCGAGAGCGTGTCGCCATCGCCGGAGACGCCGATGTAGGTGAGGTCGCGGTTGGCGGCGTTCGCCCCCATGGCGATCGAGGGCATGCGGCCGTGCACCGAGTTGAAGCCGTGCCCGCCGGAGACGAAATAGGCGGTGGTCTTGGAGGAGCAGCCGATCCCGGAGAGCTTCACCACGTTCTGCGGCTCGAGCGCGAGTCCCCAGCTCGCCTCGACGATCGCCGCGGTGATCGAGTCATGGCCGCAGCCGGCGCACAGGGTCGAGAGCGCCCCCTCGTAGTCGCGGCGCGTCAGCCCGAGCGTATTACGGGGGAGCGAAGGGTGGGCGACCTTGGGTTTGGCGATGAAAGTCATGCCGGAACTCCGGAAATCCGTGGTTGCGCCGCGCGCTCGGGCTGCAGCTCCGCGAGCACCCCCTCGACGATGAACGCGGACGAGATCGGCAGCCCCGAGTAGTGCAGGAGCGAGCGGAGCTTCGACTTCTCGACCGCGGTCTCGAGGGTCAGGAGCGAGCGCAGCTGCGCGTCGCGGTTCTGCTCGACCACGAACAAGAGCTCGTGCGCCGCCAGGAATTTCTCCACGTCCTCGCTGAAGGGGAAGGAGCGGACGCGCATGTAGTCGACGACGACGCCGCGCTGCGCCAGCAGGTCGCGCGCCTCGCGGATCGCGCCGTCGCAGCTGCCGATCGAGACGATGCCGACCTTCGAGTCCGAGGTTGCATCGATGACTGCGCGCGGCACCAGGCGTTTCGCGGTCGCCCATTTGCGCATCAGCCGGTCGAGCACGAGCTGGTACTCGGCCGAGTCCTCGGTGTAGACGCCGTACTGGTTGTGGCCGGAGCCGCGGGTGAAGTAGGCGGCCTTGGGGTCGACGCCGGGCAAGGTCCGGTAGCCGATGCCGTCATCATCCACGTCGAGGAAGCGGTAGAACTTCTTGAGCTTGAGGATCTCGTCCTTGCCGAGCACCTTGCCACGGTCGGGACGGTAGCTGTCGTCCCACTTGAGGTCGCGGCACATCCAGTCGTTCATGCCGATGTCGAGATCGGACAGCACCAGCACCGGGGTCTGCAGGCGCTCGCTCAAGTCGAAGGCCTGCGCCGCCATGTAGAAGCATTCCTCGGGGTTGGCCGGATAGAGGCACACGTGGCGGGTGTCACCGTGCGAGGCGTAGGCGGCCAGCAGCAGATCGCCCTGCTGAGTGCGGGTCGGCATGCCGGTCGATGGGCCGACGCGCTGGATGTCGAAGATCACCACCGGCACCTCGGCGTAGTAGGCGAGGCCCAGGAACTCGTTCATGAGCGAGATGCCGGGTCCCGAGGTCGCGGTGAAGGCGCGCGCGCCGTTCCACATGGCGCCGATCGCCATGCCGACGGCCGCGAGCTCGTCCTCCGCCTGGATGAAGGCGAAGTTGTGGGCTCCCGTGTCCTTGTCGACGCGGGTGCGGTCCGCGAACATCTTGAACGCGTCCATGAGCGAGGTGGACGGGGTGATCGGGTACCAGGCGGCGACCGTGGCGCCGGCGAAGACGCAGCCGAGCGCCGCGGCGGTGTTGCCGTCGATCATGACGTGGCCGGCGGTGCGGTCCATCTTCTCGACACGCAACGGCAGCGGGCAGCTGAAGTTCGCCCGGGCGTAGTCGAAGCCCAGCTGGATCGCCTTCATGTTGCTCTCGACCAGCTGCGGCTTCTTGGCGTAGGTCTCGGCGAGGAGCTCGCGGATGCGCTCGAGGTCCAGATCGAGCAGCGCCGCCAGCACCCCCGCGTAGCAGATGTTCTTCATCAGGATGCGCGTGCGCACGCCGTTGAAGCTCTCGTTGCAGAGCCTGGCGAGCGGTACGCCGAGGACGGTGATGTCGTCGCGCTTGAGCAGCGCCGGCCGCGGCCAGGTCGAGTCGTACACCAGATACCCGCCCGGGGCGACCTCGCGCACGTCGCGCGAGTAGGTCTCGGCGTTCATGGCCACCATGATGTCGACGGTTCCTGCGCGGGCCACGTAACCGTTGCGGCTGACGCGGATCTCGTACCAGGTGGGCAGGCCCTGGATGTTGGACGGGAAGTAGTTCTTGCCCATCACCGGGATGCCGCTCCTGAAGATCGACTTCATGAGCAGCGTGTTGGCGCTCGCCGAGCCGGTGCCGTTGACCGTGGCGATCTTGATGGTGAAATCGTTGGTGCGTGTGGCTGTGGGGGACATGGCTCGGATTCAGGCGATCTTCGCGGGGCGGGCGGGAACGGGCTCGGGCTCATCCGCGGCGTGCGGCCACCTGAGCTCGGACTTCTGCATGTCCCAGGCGGCGGTCGGACAACGCTCGGCGCACAGGCCGCAGTGCACGCACAGGTCCTCGTCCTTGACCATCACCCGCCCGGTCTGCGGCAGGGCCGCCGAGACATACAGCGGCTGGTCGAGGTTCCTGGCCGGTGCCTTGAGGCGCTGGCGCAGCTCCGCCTCGGGCCCGTTGTGGGTGATCGTCAGGCAGTCCACCGGGCAGATGTCGAGGCAGGCGTCGCATTCGATGCAGAGCTTGGCGGTGAACACCGTCTGCACGTCGCAGTTGAGGCAACGCTGCACTTCCTCTGCGACCTGCTCGGCGGTGAAGCCGAGCTCGACCTCGATGTTGAGCTTCTTGAAGCGCTCCTTGAGCGAGACGTGCGGCATCAGCCGCCGCTCGACCGGCGTGTAGTCGTTCGAGTATGACCACTCGTGCATGCCCATCTTGCGGCTCTGCAGGTTGATGCCGGGTGGCAGGCGCGCAGCTACCGGCTCGCCCTGGCAGTGGCGGTGGATTGAGATCGCCGCCTGGTGTCCGTGCTCGACCGCCCAGATGATGTTCCTGGGTCCGAAGGCGGCGTCGCCGCCGAAGAACACGCCCGGCCGCGTCGACTGGAAGGTCACCTTGTCGATCTTCGGCACGTCCCACTTGTCGAACTCGATGCCGAGGTCGCGCTCGATCCAGGGGAAGGCGTTCTCCTGGCCGATGGCGAGGATCACATCGTCCGCCGGCAGGAACTCCTCGCCCACCGCGCGCTCGGCGGTGATGCCACCGGCGGCGTCGAGGGCGTACTCCATCTTGTCGAACAGCATGCCGGTGAGCTTGCCGCCCTCGATCACGAACGCCTTGGGCGAGCGGTTGATGACGATCTCGACGCTCTCCTCCTCGGCGTCCTCGAGCTCCCACTCGGAGGCCTTGAAGAAGCCGCGCGGCTTGCGCGCCATGACTTTGACGCTCTCGGCACCGAGCCTCAGGCTCGTGCGGCAGCAGTCCATGGCGGTGTTGCCCACGCCGATGATCAGGACGCGCCTGCCGACCGCCGCGATGTGGCCGAAGGCGACCGACTCCAGCCAGGCGATGCCGATGTGAATGTTGGCGGCGCCGGCCTCGCGCCCCGGGAGCCTGAGCTCCTTGCCCTTGGGGGCGCCCGAGCCGACGAACAGCGCGTCGAAGCCGCCTTTGGTGAGAAGCTCGCGCAGACTCTCGATCTTCGAGTTGAGCCTCAGGTCGACGCCCATCCGGGTGATCATCGCGATCTCCTCGTTCAACACCGTCGCGGGCAGGCGGAACGAGGGGATGTTGGTACGCATGAGCCCGCCAGGCTCGGCGAACTGCTCGAAGATCGTGACCTCGTAGCCGAGCGGCATGAGATCGTTGGCGACGGTGAGCGAGGCGCAGCCGGCGCCGATCAGGGCGATGCGCTTGCCGTTCTTCGCCTGGGGGATCTGCGGCAGCCGGGCCGTGACGTCGTCACGGTGATCGGCGGCGACGCGCTTCAAGCGGCAGATCGCCACCGGCTTCTCATCGATGCGCCCGCGGCGGCAGGCCGGCTCGCAGGGGCGGTCGCACACGCGCCCGAGAATTCCCGGGAACACGTTCGAGTCCCGGTTCACCATGTAGGCGTCGGTGAAGCGGCCCTGGGCGATCAGTCGGATGTACTCGGGAACGTCGGTGTGAGCCGGGCAGGCCCACTGGCAGTCCACAACTCGATGGTAATAGTCGGGATGGGAGGTATCGGTGGGTTCCATTCACTCACTCGGGCCGGCGTCGCCGTGTGCCCTCGGTGCCATCGGGGAGACAAAGTATAGAGGCGTGCGGCCGAATGTGATCGGCGTTAATGAGCGCGTAATGCGCATTCAATCGCAGTCCCGCAGTGCATACGGACTCGAGTCGTTACAGTGCTGCACTGCAACATCTCCGTCCCTGCCGCGACTCCCTATACTCCCGCCACCGATGCCGGACCCGATGCCCACCGAAATCCGCCTGCGCCGTGCCACGCGCGTCCTCGAGGTGAGCTTCGAGGACGGCAGCCGCTTCGAGCTGCCGTTCGAGTACCTGCGCGTGCACTCCCCGTCCGCCGAGGTGAAGGGCCACGGACCCGGGCAGGAGGTGCTGGTGCTCGGCAAGGAGAACGTCGGCATCAAGGCGGTCGAGCCGGTGGGTC
>DATMRG010000095.1:0-20863 GCA_035566495.1 Steroidobacteraceae bacterium
CGTTGGTGATGGCGCCGATGCCGGCCGGCGCGCGCTCCGCACCCCAGGCAAAGAGCGCGAATGGGATCACGGAGTTGATCGCCGCGATGCCCGCCACCCGCAGCCACAGCCGCACGCTGAACTGGGCGCGTGCGCGCCACAGGAACGGCGTCAGCACCAGGCCGCCGAGCGCCAGGCGCGCCTCGACCAGGGGCAGCGGGCCGAAGTCCGCCGCCGCGACCCTCATGAACAGGAACGAGCCGCCCCAGATGGCTCCGAGGAGGATGAGCTCGAGCGGCGTACGCCACCCGGCGGCGTCGTGTGCCGCCGGCGAGCGCGTGGGTGTGGTGAGGTCAGTGGACATGCGGCATCCTCACCCGCGCCGGTCGCCCCCGCCACCCGAACCTTGCGGCGCGGTGACTCAAGCGAGTGCCTGCGCGAAGTCCTCGAGCAAGTCCTCCGTGGCCTCGATGCCGACCGACAAACGCAACAGCCCGTCGCCGATGCCGAGCCGCGCGCGGTCCTCGGGCGAGAGACCCGCGTGCGAGGTGGTGGCGGGCCGCGTCAGGAGCGTGTGCACCCCGCCGAGGCTCGGCGCGATCGCCGGGATCCGCACCCGGCGTGCCAGCTCGTCCGCCCGCTCGGGCGGCCCCTCGAGCTCGAAGCTCAGGACGCCGCCGAAGCCCGCAAAGAGGCTCCGCGCCCGCTCGTGCCGCGGATGGCTGGCGAGACCCGCGTAGTGCACGCGCCCGACCGCCGCGTGCCCCTCGAGAAACTCCGCGATGCGCAGCGCGCTCTGGTTCTGGTGGCGCACCCGCAGGGCGAGGGTCTTGAGCCCGCGGCTCAGGAGGAACGCAGCGTGTGGGTCGAGCGAGCCGCCGAGATGATTGGCCTTGTGGCGAATCCGCTCGATCAGCGCGGCGCCGCCGGCCACGGCGCCGGCGACGATGTCGGAGTGGCCGTTCAGGTACTTGGTGGCGCTGTGCACCACCAGGTCGAACCCGGTTTCGATCGGGCGGAAGTTGACCGGGCTCGCGAAAGTGTTGTCGATGATCGAGACGAGACCGTGGGCGCGCGCGAACTCCGGCACTGCTCTCAGGTCCGCCACCTCGAGCAACGGGTTGGTCATCGCCTCGACATAGATGGCGCGCGTATTGGGCTTGAGCCGGTCGCGCCAGCCGTCCTGGCGATCGGCGTCGATGAAATCGACCGACAGGCCGAGACCCGCGAACTCGCGCGTCACGAAGTCGTGCGTGCCGCCGTACAGGCAACTCTGCGCCAGCAGGTGATCGCCGGCCGACAGCACCGTGAGCAGAGTCGTCGTGATCGCTGCCATGCCGCTCGATGTGACCAGCGCGGCCTCGGAGCCCTCGAGATCGGCGAGCTTGGCATGGAGCACCAGCTGGTTTGGCGTGTTGTTGAGGCGCAGATAGCGCACGTCGTCGTAGCGCCGTTCGCCGCGGTACTCGAAGGTGGCCGACTGGAAGATCGGCGTCTCTACCGCGCCATCGATGCGCGGGCGCGGCTCGCCGGCGTGCACCAGCTTGGTCTCGAGGCGTTTGTAGGGCCCGGGCATCGCTTACCTCCGCGACGACATTGTCACGCGATTAAGCTACCGTGTCCCCATGTCTTTATGGAGAGGCGCGCGGCGCCAGCGCGGCTCGCACTGTGTCGCCGCGCCGCCAGTACAGCGTCCGCGCGCGCAGCCGAGGCCGGCATGATGCGACCGACCGAGCGCTTCACCTCCCGGGTGGACGACTATGCGCGCCACCGCCCGAGCTATCCGGCAGCCGCCATCGGGCTGCTCGCGGAACGTTGCGGACTCGGGCCCGGCACGGTGGTCGCCGATCTCGGCTCGGGCACCGGCATCCTGACCGAGCTGCTGCTGCGGAGCGGCGCCGAGGTGTTCGCGGTCGAGCCGAACGATGGCATGCGTGCCGCCGCGGAGGCACAGCTCGCCCACGACCCGCGCTTTCGCAGCGTCCAGGGGAGCGCCGAGTCCACCACGCTCGCCGCGGCGAGTGTCGACCTCCTGGTCGCGGGACAGGCTTTCCACTGGTTCGATCCGCAGCGCGCGCGCAACGAGGCGCAACGCGTGTCGCGGCCCGGCGCGTGGGGCGCGCTCCTCTGGAACGAGCGGCCGCCCGAGGCGACGCCGTTCCTCGCCGACTACGAGACGCTCCTCAGGCGCCATGCGCCCGAGTACGCGAAGATCACCGCGAGCCGCGCCGACGTTGCCACGATGCGCGAGTTCCTCGGCGCGACCATGGAGGTCAGAACCTTCGCGAACCAGCAGATCCTCGACTTCGAGGGACTGAGGGGGCGGCTGATGTCCTCGTCCTACGCGCCCGAGCCGGGCTCGGCGCAGTACGAGCCGATGATCGGGCTGCTGCGCGAGGTGTTTGCGCGCCACGAACACGGCGGCCGCATCGTCATGCCGTACAGCACGCTCGTCTACTTCGCGCAGCTGCGCGTGTCTTGAGCCCTTACCAGACGCGCACCCGATCCGCCGGCGCGAGATACAGCTTTTGGCCCGGCTTGGCGCCGAAGGCCTCGTACCAGGCGTCGAGGTTCCGCACCGTGTCGGCGCGGTACTCGGCCGGCGCGTGGCCGTCGGTGATCACCTGCCGCCGCAACGCCGCCTCGCGGATCTTCTGACGCCAGGACTGCGCGAAGCTGAGGAAGAACAGCTGCTCGGCGCTGAAGCCCGCGGCACCCGCGGCCGGTTTGCCGGCGAGCTGGAGGCGCCAGGCGTCGAGCGCATCGGCGAGTCCGGCGACGTCGGCGATGTTCTCGCTGAGCGTCTGGCGGCCATTCACCGCGACGTCCGCAAACGGATGGTACCGGTCGAACTGCTCGGCGAGGCGCTTGCCCGCGGCCTCGAAGTGGGAGAAGTCGTCCTTGGTCCACCAGTTGCGCAGCCGCCCGTCGGCATCGAAGAGGGCCCCCTGGTCGTCGAAGCTATGGCTGATCTCGTGGCCGATGACCGAGCCGATCGCGCCGTAGTCGAGCACCGGGTCGCGGCGCGGGTCGAAGAACGGCGGCTGCAGGATCGCCGCCGGGAAGTTCAGCGCATTCATTGCCGGCAGGTTTACCGCATTGACCTCCTGCGGCGTCATGCACCACTCGGAGCGATCGACCGGCTGGCCGAGCTTCGCGAGATTGCGGCGGTAATCCAACAGGCTGGCGCGGTCGGCGTTGCCGAGCGCGTCGCCGCGCAGCACCTCGAGGCCGGAATAGTCGCGCCACTTGTCGGGATACCCGAGTCCCACCTTGAGGGTCGCGAGCTTGGCTTTGGCCTGGCGGCGGGTCTCGGGCGCCAGCCACTCTATCCGGTCGAGGCGGGTCGCGAAGGCGGCGAGGAGATTGCGCACCATCTGCTCGGCGCGCGCCTTCTCGGCGGGCGGAAAATAGCGCTCGACGTAGAGCTTACCGACCGCCTCGCCGAGCGCCAGGTTGGTGGCATCGACCGCGCGCTTCCAGCGCTCGCGCAGCCTGGGCGTGCCGGAGAGCACGTGTTGATTGAACTCGAAGCTCTCGGCGACGAAGGCCTTGGGCAGGTAGGGCGAGGCGCGCTCCAGGGCGTGGAAGCGCAGGTAGTCCTTCCAGGTCTCGACGGGCTCGCTGGCGACGAGCGCCGAGATGCCGGTGACCGCGCCCGGTTGCCAGACGACGAAGCGCGCCTGCTGTGCGAGTCCCGCGGCGGCGAAGAACGCCTCCCAGTCGAGCCCCGGGGCACGGCGCTCGAAATCCTGGCGCGGCCAGTGATTGTTGCCTTTCTTCACGTCCTCGGAGTCCGCACGGCTCGCATGTGCCTCGGCGATGCGGTGTTCGAGGGCCAGGATCCTGCCGGCCTTCGCCGGCGCATCGGTCATGCCGGCCAGCTGCAGCATCGCGGCGATGTGCGCCCGGTACTTGTCGCGGATGGCCGCCATGGGTGCGGCGGTGCTCAGGTAGTAGTCGCGATCCGGCATCCCGAGTCCGCCCTGCAGCAGGAACGGCGAATAGGACTTCGGCGCATCGAGATCCTGCGCGACCCAGAGTCCCAGGATGTTGTCGGTGTAGAGGCTCGTGGAGTTCAGCACGTCGACGTCGGCGCGCAGCGTCGCGCCGAGCGCCTCCGCGAGCTGGGTGCGGCTGCCGACCGCGTCGATGCGCGCGAGCACCGGCGCAAGCGGCCTGATCCCGAGCCCCTCGATGCGGGCCTCGTCCATGAAGGTCGCGTAGTAGTCACCGACCCTGCGGGCGTCGGAGCCGGCGGCGGCATGGGCCGCCGCGTCCTTGATCAGCGCCGCGGTCCGCCGGGCAGTCAGCTCGGCCACGATCGCTCCGGCCCCGTAGCTGCTGCGATCCGGCGGAATCTCGGTGGCCTTGAGCCAGGCGCCGTTGGCGTAGCGGAAAAAGTCGTCACCGGGCGCGAGCGTGCGGTCGATTCCCGCCAGATCGATACCGTGCGCGTGCGGGACGGCCGCGACGGCCGCCGGCATCTCACTCAATGTCGCCGCCGTCACCGCGGCCGTTCCGGCGGCGGCGGCCGCGGCGAGAGCAACCAGGGAGACGCGCAGGGCGAGTGCGGAAGCGGATGGGGTCATGGTGATACTCGGATCGCGCAGAGGCGCGAAGTCTAGCCGACGCGGATTGCCGCCGGGGGCCGGCGCCGCACTAATATCGGCGATGCGAAGCTTTCGGGCGCCGGTCTGCATTCTGATCCTCGCGCTCGGGTATGTTCCCTGTGCCTGCGCCTGGGGGCCGCAGGGGCATCGTACCGTCGGCGCCATCGCCGACCGGCGGCTGACGCCCGAGGCGCGTGCCATGGTCGGAGAGCTGCTGGCCGCGGACCGCGACAAGTTCGGCAACCCCTCGGGCCGTAGCACGCTGGAGGCGGTGGCGGTGTGGGCGGATGAGATCCGCGGCACCGCGGCCGACGAGCCGCGCTGGCACTACGACGACGCGCCGGTCTGCGGCACGCTCGCGCGCGACAGCTACTGCCCTGACGGTCAATGCAACTCCGCTCAGCTCGAGCGCCTCACGGCCGTGCTGGCCGATGCGCGCGCCGCGCCGCTCGCGCGCAACGAGGCGCTCAAGTGGGTCGTGCACCTGGTCGGGGACATTCACCAGCCGCTGCACGCCGCCGACAACGGCGATCAGGGCGGCAATCGCGTGGCCGTGGCGCTCGCGGGTGTCAGGACCCGGGGCCGGGAGAGCCTGCACCGCGCCTGGGACACCGAGCTCGTGACGCAGGCGTTGCACACTCGCAATCGCCAGCAGCCTCCGCCGGACATCGACGCGCTCGCGCGTGAGGCGCAGCGGCTGGTCGCAGAGGCCGGGCAGGGGACTCCCGCGGATTGGGCGCGCCAATCCACCAGCCTCGCGAAGAACGTTGCCTACCGGTACCCCGGCTTCGCGTGCGGTAGCGCGCCGCAGGGCATCGTCGTGCTCGATGGCGATTATCAGAGCGAGGCCGAGGCGATCGTGCGCGAGCGCCTGCTGCTCGCCGGCGGACGTCTCGCGAATCTGCTTAATGAAGTACTCGTAACACCATGATCTGGAAAAGAATCAGAGTCCTCCGGGCGGCGTGTCAAAAGGCCGTGCTAGATTTAGTGTTCCCCTAAGGAGGACCCGAGCCGTGAACGCCGTCGAGAAGAGCCTGGCAAGAAGCCCCGACAAGCACGCCGAGACGCTGGATCTGGATGCGGCGCCGCGGGGTGAGGCGCGCGCCGCCGGACGCTGGCTGCTGCGCCGCGTGTCTTCGTTCCTCGGCGATCCCCCGTTGGAGTTCTCGATCCGCGGCGGCGCGCGCATCTGCAACGTGGCCACCGCGCTCGGGCGCGTGATCTTCGCGAGCCGCGCACATCTCGCCTCGCTCCTCGCGGACCCGTGGGTGCGTTTCGGCGACGGCTACAGCGACGGCACCGTGAAGGTCGAGGGCGACCTGGTGGAAGTCCTCGAGGCCGTGTACCGCGCGAGCACGATGGGCGACAAGCCCTCCTGGCTCAGGCGCGCGGCGGGCCTCGCGCAGCACCGCCCGCACGCCAATACACTCAGGGCCTCGCGCGACAACATTCATCGCCACTACGACATCGGCAACGACTTCTACTCGCTGTGGCTCGGCGACACCATGGCGTACACCTGCGCCTACTACCCGACCCCGGCGGCGTCGCTCGATGAGGCGCAAACCGCCAAGATGCACCACGTGTGCCGCAAGCTGCGCCTGCGGCCCGGCGAGAGCGTGGTCGAAGCGGGCTGCGGCTGGGGGACTCTCGCGCTGCACATGGCGCGCCACTACGGCGTGCGTGTGCGTGCCTTCAACATCTCGCACCAGCAGGTGGCCTATGCGCGCGAGCGCGCCGCGCGCGAAGGGCTCGCCGGTCAGGTCGAGTACGTCGAGGACGACTACCGCAGCATCTCCGGCCGCTACGACGCCTTTGTTTCGGTCGGCATGCTCGAGCACGTCGGCGTCAAGAACTATCCGACGCTCGGCCGCATCGCGCGGCGCTGCCTCGGCAGCAACGGCCGCGGCCTCATTCACTCGATCGGCCGCAACCACCCGGCGCGGCTGCAGCCCTGGATCGAGAAGCGCATCTTCCCGGGCGCCTATCCGCCCGCGCTCAGCGAGATGTCACAGATCTTCGAGCCCTGGGACCTCTCCGTGCTCGACGTCGAGAACCTGCGCCTGCATTACGCGCAGACGCTGCGCCACTGGCTCGCGCTCTACGAGGCGGCCGGCGAGCGCGTGCGCGCGATGTTCGACGAGAAGTTCGTGCGCATGTGGCGGCTGTATCTCGCCGGTTCGGTCGCAGGCTTCACTACCGGCACGCTGCAGCTCTTCCAGGTGGTGTTCGCGACCGCGGACAACAACGACATTCCCTGGACCCGCGCGCACCTCTATACGTCCTGACCCGCATGCGCGCCTGTGAGGTACTGATCGTCGGCGGCGGCCCCGCGGGCTCGAGCGCCGCCTGGCATTTGAAGCGCGCCGGTGCCGACGTGCTGCTGCTCGACCGCGAGCGCTTTCCACGCCTGAAGCTGTGCGCGGGCTGGATCACGCCCGAGGTGGTGCGTGAGCTCGAGATGGATCTCGACGCCTACCCACACCGCCTGCTCACCTTTCCGCGCCTGCGCGTGCACTACGGGCGGCTCAGCCTGCCGGTGCCGTGCGTGCAGCATTCGATCCGCCGCTATGAATTCGACGCCTGGCTGCTCGAGCGTTCGGGGGCCGTGGTCGAGCAGCACAACGTGCGCGACATCGTCGCCGACGGCGACGGCTACGTCATCGACGGCGAGTATCGCTGCCGCTATCTCATCGGCGCCGGTGGCACGCGCTGCCCGGTGTACCGCAACCTGTTCAAGGGGCTGAACCCGCGCGCGCACGAGCTGCAGATCGTGACGCTCGAGCACGAGATCGAGTACGACTGGGAGGATCCGGACTGCCACCTGTGGTTCTGCGACGAGGGCCTGCCCGGGTACTCGTGGTACGTCCCCAAGGAAAGCGGCTGGCTCAACGTCGGCATCGGCGGCTTCGCCGAGCGCATCAAGAGCGCCGGCCAGGACATCAAGACGCATTGGACGCGCTTCGCCGCCAAGCTCGGCGATCAGCTGACGCGCGGCGCGCTCTACGATCCGGCCGGCTACAGCTACTTCCTGCGCGGGCGCGTCGACGTGGTACGCCGCGACAACGCCTTCATCACCGGCGACGCCGCCGGGCTCGCGAGCCGCGACCTGGGCGAGGGGATCGGGCCCGCCATCCGCAGCGGCCTGCGCGCGGCCGAGGCGATCCTGCACGGCGCAACCTACCAACTCGACGACGTGACCGGGATGAGCGTCGCGAGCATCGCGCGCAGCATGCTGACGCGCGCCGCGCGTCCCTTCGGGCCGCACGGGCGGCGGCGCGCGAGCGACCGGGGAGCAGCGCATGGCTTACGTCACGATAATCAATGAGCACCAGCACGTGCAGCAGGTGGTGTCGGGGCATCACCGCCTGACGGCCGACGAGGCCCTGTCCGCCGGCGGCAGCGACGCCGGCTTCGCGCCGCGCGAGCTGCTGCTCGCGAGCCTCGGTACCTGCACCGCGGTGGCGCTGCGCAGGCACGCGGCCCAGAACGACTGGACGCTCGGCAAGATCACGGTCGGCGTGCGCTGGTCGCGCGACGCCGAGGGCCGGGAGCACATCGAACGACGCCTGTCGTTCACCAAGCCGCTCAGCGCCGCGCAGAAGACCCAGCTGCTCGAGGTCGCCGAGACCACGCCGGTGACCGGCGTGCTGCGCGCCGGGATCAGAATCCATTCTTCGGTGGTGGACTGACGGGCGGGCGCGCCCGCCGCAGACTCAGTAGTTGACCGTCACCAGGATCGTGTCGGCGTAGCTGCCCGGCGCCGGATCCTGGCCCGCGGCGATGGCCCCATACACCGGCAACGAGGCATTGGGGGCGTGCTTGCGGATGGTCGCGCTGCCTTCCACGCTGGTGCCAGCGCCGTTACCCCACACCTGGGCGTAGCCGGCGTCGAAATACAGATTGTAGTTGAGCGTGTAGGTCCCGCTGATAAGCGTGCGGGTCACGTAGCTGTTGCTCGCGCCGGTGCCGAGATCGATGGTCACGGTGTTGCGGCCAGTGATGCCGGTGCAGGCGATGTTGATCGTGCCATTCATGTCGAGCGGGGTGCTCTGCATCGGCGTGTAAGTGCCGAAGGCGACCCCGGCAACCGTCACGGTACAGGAGGTGATCGAGGCGGCGTGCGCCAGCGGCACGCCGAGCGCGGCCAGCACCGCGATAACCGTTGCCGCCTGGGCGCTCGGGCGCGTGCTCACGGGATGCTCCGGCAGGCGATCACGCCGAGATCGGGCTGCGGGTCAGCGGCGGGCGGCGGCGGCAGGCGGAAGCCGCACTGCCCGCCGCTCCAGCGCGCCTCGCCGCTCGTGCCATGGTCGTAGTTTGTCACATAGGCGAGGCCGTCGAGACCCACCGGGAAATCCTCGCCCTGGAGAGTGACGGTCGCGCCCGCCGGCACCGGGCTGCCGTCGGCGCGCCGCAGCCTGAAGAGGCCTGCATGGATGCGCGTCACCGGGAAGTCGACCTGCACGCCGCTGCGGTACGGCGGCACGACCTGCACCTTCGGATCGGCCAGCGCGGCATCGAGCGGCAGCTGCAGCGGGTCGATGCTCAGGCGGTTGACGTCGTAGGAGCGCAGATCGCGCACGACCGCGATGCCGTTGGCGTCGGTGTGTGCCACCGGCTGGTTGTCGTAGTAGACGGTGACGTCCGGAACCCCACCGACCTCCACCGTGGCGAAACTACCCGTGACGGTGCGCGTCGCGCGCAGCTCCCCGTCCATGAACGTCGCGCCGCCCTGGAGCGTCAGGTTCTGCGCGCTCGCATCGAGGTAGCGTGCCGCCTGGGCACTGACCAGCAGCGCGTCGAACTGCCGCAGGTACTGAAGGTTGTAGCTGGCATCGGTGCCCGCCGCTACGAGGTAGCCGTCGCCGGCACCCGCGGGCAGATTTTTCTGCAGCGTCTCGACCAGCGCCGTGTTGGGGGAGGGCTGCTGACTGTCATAGCGCACCTGCGTGGACGTGTTGCGGCGGCTGTCGAGCGGCAGCACGTAGAAAGCCGAGGCATAGGTGTCCGGAGTGGCTCCGGTGGTGCGGCTCACCGTGGCGCTGAAGCTCCCCCGCCAGATGTTCACCGAGTAGGTGACACCGAAGGACTGCTGGCGCGTGTCGTCGGGATTGCGCTGTTCGACCCAGGCAAGCTGCAGATTCCCTGGCTTGCCGATGTTCCAGCCGAGCTGCGCGAGGTTGCGCTCGAGCGGCACCGGCACGCCGCTCACGTCGCCGACCTCGCGAAAGCCCGAGGTGGCGTGCTGTGCCTCGAGAATGATGCTGAAGCGCTGGTTGACGCGCTGGATGCCTAGCGCCGCATAGGTTCCGGAGGCGGCGGCCCGTGGGCCGCCGCCGAGGAGCCCCTGAGTGGCCGATTGGCCGCCCACCGCCAGGTCCGCCGTCACGACCGCCCAGTGATCGATCCCCTGCGCCAGGTCGATGCCGGCTGCCCAGGGGCCGTTGTGCATGGCCTCGGCGTGAATCTCACCGGTGAACAGCGAGGTGAAGCCGTGGCGCCAGGTCCCTGAGGCGATGAGCGGCCCGTAATCGCCGCTGGTGAGGCCGTAATTTTCGCGCACCGGACCGAGGTCGATGTCGTAGAGCGACAGTCCCGGCTGCAGCATCACGGCGGCCGAATAGAACGGCACCGAGATGATCTGTTCCTGTCCGAGGGCGTTACGCACCACGATGTTGACGTCGCCGCTGCCGTTGAGCGCCGGCACCTGGTTCACGACGAAGGGGCCCGCCGGCACCTCGCTCGAGCCGACGGCGCGGCCGTTGACGAACACATCTACGGTCGAGGGCACGACCGCGGTGCCGGTTGCCGCCAGGAGCGGGGTCGTCACGAGATCCGGCCGAATGGCGTAGTTGGTGCCCCACTGCACTCCGCCGAAGCGCACGGCGTTGGCCCAGGAGCCGGGCACATTGACCGCATCCCCGAGGCGCACCGTCTCGAGCGAGTCGGGAAAGTCGTGACTGAAGGTGCTCTCGAGGCGCACCAAGGTGCTCACGCCCTGGGTGGTCTGCTCGGCGCCGGTGTTGATGAGCACTCCGAGCGGGCCGAAGATTCCAAGCTCGCCGAAGCCGCTCGCGACGTCGGCGCCCGAATAAGCGCCCCGCTGGCCGTAGACCTCGTAGTTGAAGAAGGCGCCGGTGCCGGCCTTCGACATCGGCGGACGGTTGAGGCCGAGGAGCGCGAGGCTCGAGCTCTGGAAGGCCGCGGCCGGCACGTTGACGCTCGCGGCGCCGCGCCCCTCATCGAACTCGACTCTCGCCCCGGCGATGGCGCTCACCGGGTAGTAGCGCTTGCCGTCCGCGACATGGGGCGATGCGGCCGGAAGCCTGAGGCGCAGCCGCACGAAGTCGCTCTCCGCCAGCCAGAGTCCGCCGCCCGCATCGCGCAGTGCCACTACGTCCTGGCCCGAAAGCACACCGTTCACGCGCAGCTCGAGCACGGTCGCGCGCCAGTCGTTGTCAGGTCCGGCGTCGTCGTCGGCGCTCGCCGCGGCCATGCAGCACCACAAGAGCACCGCGCAGATCCCGGATGCGCTCCGGTTGAGTCTCGGCATGGCGCATGCGTCTTTTTATGGGCCCCCCGGGCTGCTGGTGACGGTGAAGTCGCCGACATCCGAGTGTCCGCGCAGCACGATGGGGCTGCCATGCGCAAGGCTGCTGCCCGGATGCAGCTGCCAGTGCGCGGCCGTGCCGGGCAGAAGATAGTGCGACTGCTCGGCGTGCAACTCCGCCTTGGCGGAGCGATCGCGCTGCACGTCGAAGTCGAGGATCTGAAGATGAGCCGTACCGTGGTTGTGCGCCTCGACCTCCAGCGTGCCGTCGGGCAGCCAACGGTGGCTCCAGGCGAGGTCGGCGGCGGCGTGCGTCCTCGGGGCGACGAACACCGGCAGCGTGATGCGCAGCGCCACCCGCAGGCCGGTCGTTTCCGGAGGAGTCGCGGGCGGAACCTCGTTGAGCACGAGACGGTAGGAGAGCTCGCTCGAGGCGTCCGGCTCGTGCAGCAGCGCGATCCTGAGCACCTGCACTCCGTGCGGCGGGACGGTGAAGATCGGCGGAGTGACCAGCAGGTCATGGGTATCGTCGAGCTGATCGTGCCCGTCGTGCTGTGACCACGCCGCGGGCCGCACCTGCACGACCACCGCGGCATCTTCCTGGTTGCGCACCGTGACGACCGCCGTGTGCGCCTTTGAACCTAACTCGACGCGGATCGGGGCAACACTCAAGGTACTGGCTGCGGCCGTCGAGGCCGCAGCCAGTACTCCCATTGCCAGAAGCGTCGCCGCGATCGGCCTCATGTCGCCTTAGTACGCGACGCTGACGGTGACCGTGTCGTTGTAGGTGGCGGGCGGCGCGTTCAGGTTCGTGCCGGCATCCGGCAGACCCGCAAACGCCGTGAAGGTCAGTCCCGTGCCCATACCCGAGCCCAATCCGCCGTTGGTCTGGGTAACGCCCGTGCCGTCACCCCAGACGATCGTCATCGCGGCGTCCTTGTAGAGGTTGTACTGCAAGGTGTCGCCCGCGCCGCCGTCGCTCATGAGGCGCTGGGCGAGCGAGCCACCGGTCGTCGTGCCCTTGTCGAGCGCCACCGTAAAGCCGGTGCCCTTGGTGCACTTGACCGTGACCGTGCTCGAGGTCGACATGTTGCCGGTTCCCGGATAGTAGGCACCGAACGCCGCGGCGGTTGCGCCCACCGAGCAGTTCTTGCTCACCGTGGCCGACACCGCGATGGTCGTCGTGGCGGGGTTGGGCGGGGCGGCCTGGGTGGCGCCGGCGAGCGCCAGCAGCGAACCCGCGCTGAGGCAGGCAATGAAATTACGCATAAAACTCCCGAACGTTGTTGGAATCCGAACTGAGCGCGGCATTCCGTTGCCGTCTATTGCCTGTAATCATGGGAAAAAAAGCGCGAACAATTACGGACGTATGTCCCACTTCCGGGACACGTCTCATGTGCATCTTTGAGGATCTGAGAAGCGGTCGAACTTGCCGCGCGATGCGCACTCCGTGCCGCCGCGGGCGCGCGCAGGCGCAGTGTGAGTCAGGTCTCACGCCCGCCGCGCGCGAGGCGACGGGCGTCACACGAGGGTGTCAGTAGCTGACGGTCACCGTGATCACGTCGGTGTAGTGCCCCGGGGCGAGATCCACGTTGGCCGGCGAGTCGGGTATCTGTCCATAGACGGTATGCGTGATCTCCGCACCGCTCACGAAGCCGCGGCCGACGCCGCTCACCGTCGCGGTGCTTTGCGTACCGTCGCCCCACACAGCCGTGTGCGTCGCCGTCGTGTAGAGGTTGTACTGCAGCCGGCTCGTGCCCATCGACATGAGCCGCTGCGCCACGCTGCCGCCGGTGCCGGCGTTCAAGGCGACGCTGAAAGGCGCTCCCCTGGTGCAGCGGACTGCGAGTGTCGTGCTCGCCGACGCACTGCCTTGACCCGGCTGGTAAGTGCCGAAGCTCAGCGGGTTGGCGGATACGGTGCAGGTCGAAGCCAGAGTTACCGAGACCATGATGGTACTCGTGGCGGTGGCAGCGGCGGCGCCCGCGGCGGCCGCCAGCAGCAGCGCGGCTCCGAGCGAGCCGATCAGCAGTCTCACTTCGGAGTATCCCGGGCGCTCAAGTGAAACCATGGTGCCCTCGTTCCCTGGACGCAGGAATAAGCCGACTGTTCGTGAGCGGTCTGATCCGTTATCGTCCGGACCGCCCGCTTCTTGAGGCTCGCAGTGGTCCTTAATCAGGGCCGGTCATTCTGGGAGGAGAGGCGTCGTTTCGATCCCTGTGTTGTGTTAGTTCCGGCGCGCGGCGCAGTGACTTGTTGTGATGCGTCCGCAGCGTTTCGATGTTGCGCCCGCCGCCCCCGGTTTGACAAGGCGCCGCGCGCCGCGCCGGCGAGCACGCGAATTAAGTTGAGTCGCGAGCCGACCGCGGCGGTACCCGGCTCGCGGGGCGGTGGGCGCGATCGAGCTCGGCGAGGCTGCGGCCGCGAGACTCGCGGCCGAAGACCGCGATGAGGATCGAGGAGGCGAGCGCCGGAACGGCGATGAAGGTGACGACGGTGGCGATCGGCGGCACCCCGCCGACGAGGCTCAGCGTCTGCGCGACGAGGCCGCCGAGCTTGCTGCACGCCGCCACCCAACCGGTGGCGCGGCCGCGGATCAGCAGCGGGTAGTTCTCGGCCGTGTAGGGCAGGAGCATCGAGATGACGCCGCACGAGCCGAGGATGACGAGCGCGAGCGGGAGCACGGGTCCCGATGGCGAGTTGGTGCCGAGCTCGGGGATCGTCAGGCCCGCGAGCCCGAGCACCATGACACAGGTCACCGTGATGAGCGACCACTTGGTGCTCCAGACGCTGAACAGCCACGCGCAGATGACGATGGTCGGCGCGGCCATCAGGGTCGACCTGGCGATGAGCGCGCTCGATGCGGCAACGCTGCGCCCCTGCGCTACGAGCGCACTCGGTAGCCACAGCAGCAGGCCGAAGTTCACCAGGCCCCAGGCGAGCGCGGCGAAGGTCAGCGCAGTGGTGACGCCGACGAAGCCGTGCGTGAGCGGCGGCACCGGGGCGTGGCTCTCGTGCGGCGCCGTGTCGGGCCGCGCGCTGGCGGGCGCGAGTAGAACTCCGAAGCGCGCCAGCGTCGCGCGCGCGAGCTCGGTGCGCCCGGTCTCCTGCAGGAAGCGCGCCGACTCCGGCAGCAGCGGGCTCAGGATCACGAGCAGGAGGCCGGTCGGCAGATTGAGCAGCCACATGATGCGCCAGCCGAAGGTCGGCTGCAGGAGGGCGGAGAGATAGCTCGCGGCGAAGAAGCCGCCGACGGCGCCGATGCCGCCCACCAACACCAGGCTCCAGCCGCGGTGGCGGGTCGGCATGATTTCGGCGAGCAGCGCGTAGGCGACCGGCAGCATGCCGCCCGCGGCCGCTCCCATCATGAAGCACATGCCGACGTTCCACCAGAAACTGGGCATCGCGCCGCAGATCGAGGTGCCGACGAACATGACCGAGGACAGCAGGATCGAGGCGCGCCGCCCGTAGATGTCGGCGAGCACCCCCCAGACAACCGAGCCCACCACCGTGCCCGCGAGCGCGGCGAAGGGCAGCCAGGCGACGGTGCGCGCGCCGACGTGGTATTCGGTCGTCATGCCTGGAGTCACGAACCCGAGGCTCGCCGGCTTCATGATGTCGATGACGAGGGCGAGCGCGAGGAGCGCGGCGACCCGCCAGTGGGCCGCGCCGAGGCGCGCGTTCTCAAGCGGCGCGGTTACATCGAGCGCCACCGAGGTCGCACGCGGCGTCGCAGGAAGCAGTCCGTAGGCGGCGGCGCCGACCCCGGCGACGATCGCCCCCATGCCGAGCAGCATGCCGAAGCCCATGGGCATGCCGGCGAGCACGAAGTGGGTGGCGCGCCCCATGAGAAACATAGGCAGATGCGCGAGCACCCCCGCGGTGACAAGCGCGCACCCGAACCAGAAGAAGAGCGTGCTGCGCCGCTGGTGGAAGACGATGCCGTCCATCCGGGCGATCTTATTCCATATATAAGAGTAAGAGCGCCCGGTATGATCGCGGCCTTCTTCGGCCCGAGAGGATCACGCACCGATGCAAGCCCCGAGAACGGCAATCACGAGCCGCCGTCGCACAGTGCGCGGCTGGGTGCTGGCGCTTGCGACGATCATCCCGTTCGCCGCCGCGGGCGCGGCGGGTGAGGGCACCCCGGCGCTCTTCGGCTTCACGGCGCAGGAAGGCGTCGCGCAGCGCTCGCTCGAACAGCGCTTCGACGGCGCGCTCAACCCGTCCGAGCTGCGCGACTGGCTGAAGGACCTGGCTTCGGCGCCGAACCACGTCGGCTCCCCGCACGACAAGGCCAACGCCGAGCACGTGCGCGATCTGTTCCGGCAATGGGGCTGGCTGGCGCAGATCGAGGTGTTCGACGTGCTCTATCCGACGCTCAGGAACCACAGCCTCGAGCTGGTCGCGCCGACGCACTTCACCGCGAGCCTCACCGAGCCGCCCCTTGCTGCTGATGCGACCTCGGGCGTGGCGGGCATCATGCCGCCTTACAACGTCTACGGTGCCGACGGCGACGTCACTGGCGAGCTCGTCTACCTCAACTACGGGATGGCGCGGGACTACGACGAGCTCGCGCGCCGTGGCATCGACGTCAAGGGCAGGATCGTCATCGCGCGCTACGGCTCGGGCTGGCGCGGACTCAAGCCCAGGCTGGCCCAGCAGCACGGCGCGATCGGCTGCATCATCTACTCCGATCCGCACGATGACGGCTACGCGCAGGGCGACGTCTATCCGCGCGGCGGCTGGCGCCCGCCGGAGGGCGTGCAGCGCGGCTCGGTGCTCGACATGACTCTCTACAGCGGCGATCCGCTTACCCCGGGCGTCGGTGCGACCAGGGACGCGAAGCGCCTGGCGATCGCCGACGCCCGGACGATTCTCAAGATCCCGGTGATGCCGGTCTCCTATGCCGATGCACAGCCACTGCTTGCCGCGCTAGCGGGCCCGGTGGCGCCGCCGAAGTGGCGCGGCTCACTGCCGATCACCTATCACCTGGGGCCCGGTCCCGCGCAGGTGCACCTCGTGATCCATTCGGACTGGGGCTTGAAGCCCCTCTACGACGTCATCGCGAGGATTCCCGGCCGCGACGAGCCGAACGCCTGGGTGGTGCGCGGCAATCATCGCGACGCCTGGGTGTTCGGCGCCGACGACCCGCTGTCGGGCCAAGTCGCGATGCTGGCCGAGGCCAAGGCCATCGGCGCGCTCCTCAAGAGCGGCTGGCGGCCGCGGCGCACGCTGGTCTACGCGAGCTGGGACGGCGAGGAGCCCGGGCTCCTCGGTTCGACGGAATGGTCGGAGACGCACGCGGCGGAGCTCAGCAGGAACGCCGTGCTCTACCTCAATTCCGACAGCAACGCGCGCGGCTTTCTCGGCGCCGGTGGCAGCCACTCGCTCCAGCATCTCGTCAACGAGGTCGCAGCCAGCGTGAGAGACCCCGAGACCGGCGTGAGTGTCCAGGCGCGGCTGCGCGCGCGCACCCTGGCACAGGACTACGCGCGCGAGAGCACCGACGAGGAGGATGCCGCAGACGTGCACCGCGAGGCGCGCCTCGCCGCGGCGAACGGCGATCTCGCGCTGCGGGCGCTCGGCTCGGGCTCGGACTACACACCATTCCTGCAGCACCTCGGGGTGACCGCGCTCAGCGTCGAATACGGCGGCGAGGGCGAGCAGAACGGCGTGTACCACTCGAGCTACGACTCCTTCGATCACTACGTGCGCTTCGGCGATCCGACGTTCGCCTACGGGGTCGCCGAGGCCGAGACCGCCGGACACGTGGTACTGCGCATGGCGGACGCGGAGGTGCTGCCGCTCGAGTTCACGGGCTTCGCCGACACCGTCGGCGCCTACACCGACGAGCTGCGCGGCATCAGCGACGAACGGCGCCGCAAGAGCGCCGAGCTGGGGCGGCTTCTCGATCAGAACGCCTTCGGGCTCGCGGCGGATCCGACTCGCGTGGTGGCGCCGCCGGCGCGCGAGCCGCCGGTGCCGCAACTCGACTTCGCACCGCTCGGCACCGTCGTGGCCCGCCTCAAGGCGAGCGCGCGCGCCTACGACGAGGCCTACGCGCAGCTGCTCGCGGGCAGCATCAAGCTCGATGCCGCGCGGCGCGCGCGC
Organism: Steroidobacteraceae bacterium; assembly: GCA_035566495.1. Classification (GTDB taxonomy): domain Bacteria; phylum Pseudomonadota; class Gammaproteobacteria; order Steroidobacterales; family Steroidobacteraceae; genus 13-2-20CM-66-19. The sequence continues at coordinate 17,257 of DATMRG010000095.1, forward strand.
CTCAATGCGCTGCTGCAGGGCATGGAGCAGAGGCTGACCGACGCGCGCGGCCTGCCGGGACGCCAGTGGTACCGCCATTTCATTTACGCTCCCGGAGTCCTGACCGGCTACGGCGTCAAGACCCTGCCGGCGGTGCGCGAAGCGATCGAGGCGAACCGCTGGGAAGAAGCCGCCGCCTACATCCCGATCACCGCGGCGGTGCTCGCGCGTTACTGCGATGGGGTCGATGCGGCGACGGCGCTGCTCAAGGGCGGTTGAGCCCGCGACTAACGGGCGAACAGCTGACCGAGATCGCGGAACGACTTGAACTCGAGGGCGTTGCCGGACGGGTCGAGGATGAACAGGGTGGACTGCTCGCCTGGCGCACCGGCGAAGCGCGTGCACGGCTCAATCACCCACTCGACGTCGTGCTGCCGCAGGCGCGCGGCCAGCTCGTTCCATTGCCCGCTTCCGAGCACCACGCCGCAATGGGGCACGGGGACGCCGTGGCCGTCGACCGGGTTGAAGTGCGCGCCGATGCGGCCGCGCGCCCCGAGGCTCGGGTTGAGATGGCACACCAGCTGGTGGCCGTAGAGGTTGAAGTCGACCCAGTCGTGGTCGCTCCGCCCCTCGGAGCAGCCGAGCACGCCGCCATAGAAGCGGCGCGCTTCGGCAATGTCCCTCACCTGAATGGCGACGTGAAATGGCGTGAGCGTCACGAGTGGGTCCGCGTGCGGGTTCAACCGCGATCGTATACGATCCCCCGCATGTCAGCCCACCTCGCCTGCAACTGGTCCGGGGTGTACCCGGCGGCCACCACCCAATTCGATGCGGCGCTCGAGCTCGACCTGCGGGCCACGCAGTCGGTGCAGGCGGCACTGTTGCGCGACGGCGTGCACGGACTCGTGCTCATGGGCACGGTCGGGGAGGGCAATTCGCTCTCGGCCGCCGAGAAGCGCACGGTGCTGCGCGGCGCGGTCGAGGTGACCGAGGGCCGCGTGCCGATCATCGCCGGCGTCTCGGAGTTCACCACCGCCGCCGCGGTGACCTTCGTGCGCGACGCCGAGCGCCTCGGCGCCAGCGGTTTCATGGTGCTTCCCGGCATGGTGTACGTGCCGACGGCGGCCGAGCTCGAGCACCACTTGCGCACGGTGGCGGAGGCCACGTCGCTCCCGATCATGCTCTACAACAATCCGCCGTCCTATCGGGTCAACATCGAGCTGCCGACGCTCGCGCGCCTCGCCGAGGTACCCAACATCGTCGCCATCAAGGAATCCGCCCCCGATCCGCGCCGCATCACCGATCTCTACAACGCCTTCGCCGAGCGCTTCGTGCTGTTCGCGGGACTGGATGACGTGGTGTTCGAGGCGGTGACGCTCGGGGCACGCGGCTGGGTGTCGGGGCTCACCAACGTGTTTCCCGCCGAGTCGCTGGCGTTGTACGCCGCGCTCACCGCGGGCGATCTCGAGCGCGCCCGGCGCATCTATCGCTGGTTCATGCCGCTCCTGCACCTCGACTCCGAGCACGACCTGGTGCAGTCGATCAAGCTCGCCGAGCAGATTCTCGGCCGCGGCTCCGAGCGGGTGCGCCCGCCGCGCCTGCCGCTCGCCGGCGAGCGGCGTGCGCAGGTCACCGCGCTGGTCGAGAAGGCGCGCGCCACGCGCCCGGCATGAGGCGCATCCGCATCGTCGACTCGCACACCGGTGGCGAGCCGACGCGCGTGGTCGTCGAGGGCGGCCCGGACCTGGGCGCCGGCCCGCTCGCCGAGCGGCTGGCGCAGCTACGCGACCGCTACGATGAATTCCGTTCGGCGGTCGTGAACGAGCCGCGCGGCAACGATGCGATCGTCGGCGCCTGGCTGGTGCCTCCCAGCGATCCCTCCTGCGCCGCCGGAGTGATCTTCTTCAACAACGCCGGCTACCTCGGCATGTGCGGTCACGGCACTATCGGGCTCGCCGTGACTCTCGCCTACCTCGGCCGTATCGGGCCGGGCGAGCATCGCATCGAGACGCCGGTCGGTGTGGTGACGGCGACGCTGCACGCGGATTCCTCGGTGTCGGTGACCAACGTCCCGAGCCACCGCGCGGCGCGCGCCGTGCGGATCGAAGCCGCGGGCGTCGGTGCCGTGAGCGGCGATGTCGCCTGGGGCGGCAACTGGTTCTATCTGGTCGAGTCCCACGGCCAGGAACTCGCACTCGCCAACGTCGGCGCACTCACCGACTACTGTGCCCGGGTGCGGGCCGCCGTCAACGCCCAGGGACATCCCGAGGTCGATCACGTCGAGCTCTTCGGACCGGCGCAACTGGCGGGCGCAAGCGCACGCAACTTCGTGCTCTGTCCTGGCAGCGCCTACGACCGCTCGCCCTGCGGCACCGGCACCAGCGCCAAGCTCGCCTGCCTCGCCGCGGACGGCAAGCTCGCCGAGGGCGAGGAGTGGGTGCAGGAGAGCATCCTCGGCAGCTCCTTTCGCGCCAGCTATCGTCGCGACGGGGCCGCGGTCATCCCCACCATCCGCGGCAGCGCGTTCGTCAATGCGGATGCGACCCTGCTCCTCGATGACCGGGATCCGTTCTGTTTCGGAATCCGGCGCTGATCCTGCCCCCTGAATGAACGCGCCGCGGCTCTCGGCGCACTCACGAATGGCGCACTATGGCGCCCGACGGATGAAGCGTGCGCGATGAGTCATCGTTCCCTGAAAGCTGCCCTGATCATTCTGGCCCTGGCGCGCGTGCTGCTCGACCCCGTCGGCGCTGCCGTCCCGAGCGACTGGACCGCCGATCCCGGGGTGCAGCGGCGCCTGGCAGAGGGCGAGGTGGTAGTGCAGACCGCCTCCGCCGTCGATCCCGAGCGCCCGCGTGGCCGGGTCCGCGCCGCAGTGCTTATCCGCGCCCGGCCGGAGGCCATCTGGGCCGTGATGACCGACTGCCGTCAGACTCCGCTCTTCGTTCCCGGACTCAGGCGTTGCCGCCGGATCGACGGCGCGCCGGATGGGCGCTGGGAAGACATCGAGCACGAGGTCCGCTACTCGTGGTTCATGCCGACAGTCCGCTATGTGTTCCGGGCGGAATATGACCGCCCGCACCGCATCGACTTCCACCGCATCAGCGGAGACCTCAAGGAGCAGGAAGGCACCTGGCTCCTGACCCAGACCCCGGACGGAGCGGCGACGATCGTCGAGTACGACTTGTATCTCGAGCCGGGCTTCTGGGTTCCCCAGATCCTCATCAACCGCACGCTGCGCAAGGATCTGCCCGCGATCCTCACCGGGCTGCGCGAGCGCGCCGAGCGGCCGCCGCCGTGAGCCGGTAATCTCTCCTCGGCGGGGCACTGACGGCGGCGGAGGGCGGTGACGACATCCTCAGGCAGTTCGGCCCGCGTCCCGTCGCCTGACGGCTGAGGCGCCGCGCGCGCCGAGCCTGGCCGCCCGGCGCGCGCAGGCGATGCTTCAGTTGTTTCCTACCACCGTGTCCTGGTTCGGAGTCGTGCTGCCCGGCAGGCCGCGGTCGTCCGTCCACACGGTGTGCACGCCGCCGGCCGGATCGACCGCCACGCCGGTGTAGCCGCCGATGAAGCTGCCGGAGAACTGCAGGTACGGATTGGACGACTGCGAACTGACCCGCGTCTCGCT
>DATMRG010000096.1:0-13841 GCA_035566495.1 Steroidobacteraceae bacterium
ATCATCGGGATCGACAACACGAAGTTGACGCGCGAGGCCATGCCCGCCGTCTTGCGCGCCTTGGCCTTCTCCTCGTCGGTGGCGGCGACGATGCCGAGGATCTTCTTCTGATTGGGCCAGATCAGCACCCAGACGTTGAACAGCATGATGGTGCCGAGCCAGGCGCCGATGCCGATGGTCAGGAGGTAATAGTGCGGCGAGGCTCCCGGCAGTGCGCCGAGCGAGAACGCTCCGAGAAAGTTGCCGGACCGCCCGAGCAGCCAGGCGCCGCCGAGCCAGGTCGCCACCGCGCCCCAGCGGAACCAGAACAGGGCCCGCGGGGCGACGTACTTGGTGATGCCGGCCCCGCCCGGGCCGCCCTTGTCGGCGGCCGCATCGGCGAGCGCCGGGGTCTGCGCGACGTTGAAGTAATAGAGGAGGCCGATCCAGAACACACCGGAGACGATGTGGAACCAGCGCGCCAGGCCCAGCTCGTAGAAGCGGGAGCCGCCAATGATGAGCGCCAGCACCACCGCGATCACGACACCGAGGATCAGGGACTGCCGATGGTTGTTCAGGGGATTCATTGCTTCGGTCTCCAAGTTATTGTTTCAATTGACCTGGGCCAGAATCGAGCGTTTGAAGAATAGGCGAGGGCCCCCCATAATTCAACGCATGCGGAATCGAGCGTGACCCAGGCGCCGACGCGCACGGCGCCGCCCGAGCGCCCGCCCTCACCGTGCATCAATGTCTGTTCCCTGGACGACCGGGGATACTGCATCGGATGCCTGCGGACCGGAGCGGAAATCGGGCGGTGGCTCGCCATGAGCGCGGAGGAGCAGTGGCGCCTGATCGCAGAGCTCGAGGAGCGCCGCAGGCAACAGAGGTAGTAAAGATGGACGTGGTCGAAAGAATCAAGACGGAGTTGGGCGCGGGCCCGGTGGTGCTGTTCATGAAGGGAACGCCGGACTTCCCGCAGTGCGGATTTTCGGCGCAGACGGTGGCGGCGCTGCGCGCCGTTGGCGCCAACTTCCGTTACGTGAACATCTTCGAGGAGCCGGAGCTGCGCGAGGCCCTCAAGCGCTTTTCCAACTGGCCGACTTATCCGCAGCTGTACGTGAAGGGTGAGCTGATAGGCGGTTGCGACATCGCTCTCGAGATGCTCAGGAGCGGCGAGCTCAAGAAGCTCCTGACCGAGGCGGGGGCGGCGCAGTAACGATCGCATCCTCGAGCGGCGCGTCCTCGCCCGCCGCCTCGTCCGCCGGCGCATTGAGCCAGCCGAGCGTCCGGGCGCGCTCGCGCGCCTCTGCGTAGCTCGCCCGCAGCCGGTTGCAAACCAGGCAGAAGACCTCGGCGCTGCGCTCGGCGTCGTAGCGGGCGTTGTGCGCGCTGCCGGCATCCCACTCGAGTCCCGCGACGGTGAGCGCCTTGGCCAACACCGTCTGCCCGAGCGCGGCACCGGCGAGCGTCGCCGTGTCGAAGCACGAGAACGGATGAAAGGGGTTGCGCTTGACGTCGGCGCGCGCCACCGCGGCGTTGAGGAAGGCGAGGTCGAACGCGGCGTTGTGTCCGACCAGGATCGCGCGGCGGCAACCGTAGGCGCGCACCGCGTGCCGCACCTCGCGGAAGATCCGCTGCAGCGCATCGCGCTCGGGAATCGCGGGGCGCAGCGGGTGGTGCGGATCGATGCCGATCACCGACAGCGACTTCGGATCGAGGCGCGCACCCTCGAAGGGCTGCACGTGGTAGCTGTGGGTCGCCCCGCGCCGCAAGGTGCCATCGACCTCGATGTCGATCTGCACGGCGGCGATCTCGAGCAGGGCGTCGGTCGCCGCATGAAAGCCGCCGCTCTCCACGTCGATCACCACCGGCAGATAGCCGCGGAAGCGGCTCGCCATGAGCGCCGCGGCCGCGGGCGGCGGCAGCGAGGCCGCGTTCGGACCGGCCGTGCTCATGATGCGGGCGCCGCACCCGGCGCGGCCAGCCGCCATGCGATGCGCTCGCCGGCGCGTAGCGGCACGAGCTCATCGGCGCCGAACGGATAATGCTCCGGCACCTGCCAGGGCTCGCGCACGAGTGTGAGGGTTCCGGAGTTGCGCGGCAGGCCGTAGAAGTCGGCGCCGTGGAGCGAGGCGAAACCCTCGAGCCTGTCGAGGGCGCCGGCACTCTCGAAGGCCTCGGCGTACAGCTCGATGCCGGCGTGTGCGGAGAAGATCCCGGCGCAGCCAGAGGCGCCCTCCTTGGCGCGGCGTGCGTGCGGGGCGCTGTCGGTGCCGAGGAAGAAGCGCGCGCTGCCTCCGGTGACCGCCGCGAGCAGCGCCGCGCGCTCGGCCTCGGCCTTGAGGATCGGAGCGCAGTAGTGGTGCGGGCGGATGCCGCCGGCGAGCAGCGCGTTGCGATTCATGAGCAGGTGCTGCGGCGTCACGGTCGCGGCCACGCCGGCGCGCGAGCCGAGCACGAAGTCCACCGCCGCGCGTGTCGTGATGTGCTCGAGCACCACGCGCAGCCCGGGCAGGCGCTCGACCAGCGGTGCCAGCACCCGGTCGATGAAGCGCACCTCGCGGTCGAAGACATCGACCGTCGGGTCGGTGACCTCGCCGTGCACCTCGAGCACGACACCGAGCTCGGCCATGCGCTCGAGCACCGGGGCGATGCGCGCGACGTCGGTGACGCCGCTGTCGGAATGAGTGGTGGCGCCCGCCGGATACAGCTTGAAGCCGAACACGCAGCCGCTGTCCCTGGCGCGCTGCACTTCCTCGGGCGGCGTCGTGTCGGTGAGATAGAGCGTCATCAGCGGCTCGAAGTCGGCACCGGCGGGGAGTCCGGCGAGAATGCGCCGGCGGTAGTCGAGCGCCAGCGCGGTCGTCGTGACCGCGGGCTTGAGGTTTGGCATGACGATGGCGCGGGCGAAGCGGGTCGCGGTGAACGGCAGCACGGCTGCGAGAGCGGCCGCATCGCGCAGGTGCAGGTGCCAGTCGTCGGGACGGCGGATGGTGAGCGCTGCCTCCGGGCTCACTTGCTTTACCTGCCGCCGCTAGCCATCATTACTCTCTCATTCTATCGCGACGCGGCACAACACGCCTGCGACCAAGACCCGCGGCCGCTTCGCGCGGACTTGCTGGCTCCCGCGACACCGCGCACCTGGCAGACCACATGACCGAACCGCTCAAGCTGGAAGACCTGGATCCCGTCGAGACGCGGGAGTGGCTCGAATCGATCGACTCGGTGCTCAAGAACCACGGTCCCGAGCGCGCCCACTACCTGCTCGAGCGGCTCATCGACTACACGCGCCGCAACGGCGCCTGGCTGCCGTTCAAACCCAACACCGCCTATGTCAACACCATCCCGAGCGGGCGTGAGGCGGAGTACCCGGGCAACCGCGCGCTCGAGCGGCGCGTCGAGGCTTACATCCGCTGGAACGCGCTGGCGATGGTGCTGCTCGCCAACCGCAAGTCCTCCGAGTACGGCGGGCACCTGGCGAGCTACGCCTCATCCGCGACGCTCTACGAGGTCGGCTTCAATCACTTCTGGCGCGCGCCCTCCGAGCAGCACCCAGGAGACATGGTGTTCTTCCAGGGACACTCGTCGCCCGGGATCTACGCGCGCGCCTTTCTCGAAGGGCGCCTCGGCGAGGACCAGCTGCGCCACTTCCGCCAGGAGGCCGGCGGGCGCGGCATCGGACTCTCGTCCTATCCGCACCCGTGGCTGATGCCGGATTTCTGGCAGTTCCCGACGGTTTCGATGGGCCTCGGTCCCATGATGGCGATGTTCCAGGCGCGCTTCACCCGCTATCTCGAGCACCGCGGCCTGGTGAAGCCCTCCGACCAGAGAGTCTGGGCGTTTCTCGGCGACGGCGAGATGGACGAGCCCGAGTCGATGGGCGCGCTCACCATGCCGGTCCGCGAGGGTCTCGACAACCTGGTGTTCGTGATCAACTGCAACCTGCAGCGGCTCGATGGGCCGGTGCGCGGCAACGGCAAGATCATCCAGGAGCTGGAGGCGGCCTTCCTCGGCGCCGGCTGGAACGTCATCAAGGTGCTGTGGGGCTCGCGCTGGGATCCGCTGCTGGCCCGCGACTACAAGGGCATCCTGCGCCGCGTGATGGAGGAGACCGTCGACGGCGAGTATCAGAACTTCAAGGCCAAGGGCGGCGCTTTCACCCGCGAGCATTTCTTCGGCAAGGATCCCGAGCTCAAGGCGATGGTCGCCAACATGTCGGACGACGAGATCTGGCGCCTGAACCGCGGCGGCCACGATCCGCTCAAGGTGTACGCGGCCTATGCCGCGGCGGTCGCCACCAAGGGCGTGCCCACCGTGATCCTCGCCAAGACGGTCAAGGGGTTCGGCCTCGGCAAGGGGGGCGAAGGGCAGATGATCGCCCACCAGCAGAAGAAGATGGGCGAGGAAGACCTGCGCGTGTTCCGCGATCGTTTCAACATCCCGGTCGCCGACGACGAGCTGTCGCAGCTGCCGTTCCGCAAGCCGGCGGAGAATTCCGAGGAAGCGGTCTACATGCGCGACAAGCGCGCGGCGCTAGGCGGCTACCTGCCGCAGCGGCGCCACGACGCGCCGCCGCTGGTGATTCCGCTGCTCGAGGCGTTCGCCTCGATCCTCGAGGGGACCGGTGAGCGCGAGATCTCGACCACCATGGCGTTCGTGCGCATCCTGACCGTCCTGCTCAAGGACAAGAACATCGGCCGCAACATCGTGCCGATCGTGCCCGACGAGGCGCGCACCTTCGGCATGGAGGGCTTGTTTCGGCAGATCGGCATCTACTCCTCGGTCGGTCAGCTGTACACGCCGCAGGACGCCGAGACCCTCATGTCCTACCGCGAGGACAAGAAGGGCCAGATGCTCGAGGAGGGCATCAACGAGGCGGGGTCACTCTGCTCGTGGATCGCCGCCGGCACGGCCTACAGCAATCACGGCATCAACATGGTGCCGTTCTATATCTTCTATTCGATGTTCGGCTTCCAGCGCGTCGGCGACTTCGTCTGGGCGGCGGGCGACATCCAGGCGCGCGGCTTCCTGCTCGGCGCCACCGCCGGGCGCACCACGCTCGCGGGCGAGGGACTGCAGCACCAGGACGGGCACAGCCAGCTGGTCGCGACCACCGTGCCGAACTGCGTCGCCTACGATCCGGCGTACGCCTACGAGCTGGCCGTCATCATCCACGACGGCCTGCGGCGCATGTACGCCGAGCGCGAGAGCATCTTCTATTACCTCACTGTGATGAACGAGAACTACCCGCAGCCGCCGATGCCGACCGGAGTGGAGAAGGGCATCCTCAACGGCGCGTACCTGCTGCAGATCGGCGGCCGCGGCAAGGTGCGCGCGACGCTGCTCGGCTCGGGCACCATCCTGCGCGAATGCCTCGCGGCCGCGAAGATTCTCGAGGACGACTACGGCATTCCCGCGGACGTGCTCTCGGTCACGAGCTTCAGCGAGCTGCGGCGCGAGGCGCTCGAGTGCGAGCGCTGGAACCTCCTGCATCCGGACCAGGCGCCGCGCGTACCTTATATCCGACAGCTGCTGAAGGACCGCGAAGGTCCGGTGATCGCCGCCACCGACTACATGCGCGCGGTGCCCGATCAGGTCCGTCAGTGGGTCTCCGGCCGCTACGTCACCCTCGGCACCGACGGCTACGGCCGCTCGGACTCGCGGGCTGCGCTGCGGAGTTTCTTCGAAGTGAATCGCAACTACATCGCGATCGCGGCCCTCAAGGCGCTGGCCGACGAGAAGCGCGTGGACGGCGCGACGGTGAGCGGGGCGATCAAGGCGCTCGGCATCGATCCCGAGCGGCCGGTTCCGTGGAAAGTCTGAGGGCGCCTCTCCCATGAGCGCGGCCCCCCTCACGGAAGTGCGCGTGCCCGACATGGGCAACTTCAAGGACGTCGCGATCATCGACGTGCTGGTGAAGCCCGGCGAGAGCGTCGAGGTCGACACGCCCCTCGTCACGCTCGAGTCCGAGAAGGCCACGATGGACGTTCCCTCGACCGCCGGGGGAGTCATCGAGAAGCTCCACGTCGCGAAGGGCGGCACCGTATCGACGGGCGATCTGATCGCCACCGTGCGCGCGCAGCACGAGGGCGACGCGCCGGCCGTGGTCACGCGGTTCGCGGCGGCACCGGCGCCGGCGGCGCCGCCACCGAAGCCCGCGGCCGCCGCGGCGGCTGCTCCGCCTCCCGCCCCCTTGCCGGCGCCCGCTCCCGCCCCAGCACCGCCGGCGGCGGTCGCCGCGAATGACGAGCGGCCCGGCAAGCTCGTGCCGTTCTCGCAGCTCGGCGCCCCGACTTCCTACCGTCCCGACTTGCCGGCGATCGACGAGCCGGGGTTCTCGCGCGCCCACGCGGGTCCCTCGGTGCGCAAGTTCGCCCGCGAGCTCGGCGTGGACCTCTCGCGCGTCAAGGGCACGGGCTTCAAGGGCCGCATCACCCAGGAGGACGTCAAGGCCTTCGTGAAGCGCACCCTGACCGCTCCCGCCGCTCCTGCGACCGCGGCGGCCACGCCGGCGGCGGGTGCACGGCCGTCACTGCCCGCGATCCCCTTCGTCGACTACTCGCAGTACGGACCGGTCGAGACTCAGCCGCTCACCCGCATCCAGAAGATCTCGGGTCCGCGCCTGCAGGCGGCCTGGGTCAACATCCCGCACGTCACGCAGTTCGACGAGGCCGATATCACCGAGCTCGAGGAATTGCGCGCAAGCCTGAAGGACAAGGCGCAGGCGGCCGGCGTCAAGCTCACGCCGCTCGCCTTCATCATGCGCGCCTGCGTCAAGACGCTGCTCGAGTTCCCGCGCTTCAATTCCGCGCTCGACCCCGAGGGCGCCAATCTCATCGTGCGCAAGTTCATCCACATGGGCTTCGCGGCCGACACGCCCACGGGCCTGGTCGTACCGGTGGTGCGCGACGCGCACCGCAAGGACATCTACGAGCTGGCACGGCAGCTGGCGCAGCTCTCCGAGAAGGCGCGCAGCGGCAAGCTGCCGCCACTCGACATGCAGGGCGGCTGCTTCACCGTCTCGAGCCTGGGCGGCATCGGCGGGACCGCCTTCACCCCGATCATCAACGCCCCCGAGGTGGCGATCCTCGGCGTGTCGCGCTCGACCATGCGTCCCGTGTACCGCGGCTCGAGCTTCGTGCCGCGCCTGATGCTGCCGCTGTCGCTGTCGTACGATCACCGCGTGATCGATGGCGCCATGGCGGCGCGCTTTACGACCTATCTCGCCCAGACGCTGGCCGAGCCCCGCTCGCTCCTCGAGGCAGTGCTGTGAGCCGCGTCGAGCTGCTGGTTCCAGACATCGGCAACTTCAGCGATGTAGACATCGTCGACGTGCTGGTGAAGCCCGGCGAGGTCGTCGCGGTCGATACGCCCCTCGTCACGCTCGAGACCGACAAAGCTTCGATGGACGTGCCCTCGACCGCCGCGGGCACCCTCACCGAGGTGCTCGTAAAGCGCGGCGACAAGGTGTCGAAGGGATCGGTGCTCGCGCGCGTCGATACGGCCGCGACCGCAGCGCCGGCCGCGCGCGAGAGTGCCCCGCCACCGCCCGCGGCGGCGCCGGCCGCGCGCGTCGAGGCCCCCGGGGACACCGTGCGCATGCCCTCGCAGCAGGGCGGGCCGGCCGAGCGCGCCGGTGCGGATTACAACCGCACGACGGAGCTCCTGGTGTTCGGCTCGGGCCCCGGCGGCTACACGGCGGCGTTCCGCGCCGCGGACCTCGGCATGAAGGTCACGATGATCGAGCGCTGGCCGGATCTCGGCGGCGTGTGCCTCAACGTCGGCTGTATTCCCTCCAAGGCGCTGTTGCATGCCGCCAAGGTGATCGAGGACGCCGAGGAGATGAGCGAGCGCGGCCTGGTGTTCGCGGCGCCCGACATCAACCTCGCCAAGCTGCGCGAATGGAAGACGTCGGTGGTGCGCAAGCTGACCAGCGGTCTGCGGGTGCTCGCGCGCCAGCGCAAGGTGGAAGTGGTGCAGGGCAGCGGGCGTTTCGTGAGCCCGAACGTGCTCGAGGTCATGGGCACGAGCGGCTCGCAGCGCATCCGCTTCGAGCAATGCATCATCGCCGCCGGCTCAGAGCCGATCGGGTTGCCGGGCCTGCCCGCCGATCCGCGCATCCTCGACTCGACCGACGCGCTCGAGCTCCCGGAATTCTCCGGCGGACTCCTGGTGGTCGGCGGCGGCATCATCGGCCTCGAGATGGCCTGCGTGTACGACGCGCTCGGCACGCGCGTGAGCGTGGTCGAGCTCACCCCGCAGCTCATGCCCGGCTGCGATCCGGACCTGGTGCGCCCGCTCGAGCGGCGCATCCGCGCGCGCTATCAGCAGATCCTGCTCGGCACCAGGGTGTCGGCGGTCGAGCCCCAGTCGGAGGGACTGCGCGTGACCTTCGCGGGCGAGAAGGCGCCCGCGCCGCAGCTGTTCGACCGCGTCCTGGTAGCGGTCGGGCGCGTGCCGAACGGCCATAGCGTCGGTGCCGAGCTCGCGGGAGTTAAGATCTCCGAGCGCGGCTTCATCCCGGTCGATAAGCAGATGCGCACCAACGTCCCGCACATCTTTGCGATCGGCGACATCGCCGCACCGCCGCTGCTGGCGCACAAGGCGATGCACGAGGGCAAGGTCGCCGCGGAAGTCGCCGCGGGCCACAAGCGCGCCTTCGACGCGCGCGTGATTCCATCGGTGGCCTACACCGATCCCGAGATCGCCTGGGTGGGCCTCACCGAGACCGAGGCGAAGGAGCAGGGCGTCGCCTATGCCAAGGGCAACTTCCCCTGGGTGGCGAATGGCCGCTCGCTGTCGCTCGGCCGCGAGGAGGGCTTCACCAAGCTCCTGTTCGATCCCGCCACGCACCGCATCCTCGGCGGCGGCATCGTCGGCACCAACGCCGGCGAGCTGATCAGCGAGGTCGCGCTCGCGATCGAGACTGGCTGCGACGCGGCCGACATCGGCCTCACGATCCACCCGCATCCGACGCTCTCCGAAACCGTGGCGGGCGCTGCGGAGGCTTTCGAGGGCACTCTGACCGATCTCTATCTGCCGAAGAAGAAGTAACCGGGCTGCGCGGCCCTGCCAGACGCCCGGGACTGACAGCTAGCGGCGTTTAGCCCGGGCGGTACGGCCTGGCGCCCCGCCGCGGGCCGCACGCCGGATGGCCTTGGGCGCCTTGGTCTTGTGCTTGTACTCGCACAGGTCCCGGATGATGCAGGTTGGGCACTTCGGCGCGCGCGCCGTGCACACGTAGCGGCCGTGCAGGATCAGCCAGTGATGCGCGTTCTTGCGGAACTGCGCGGGTGTGGTGGCGACCAGGCCATCCTCTACCTCGCGCGGCGTCTCGCCGGGAGCGAGCCCGGTGCGGTTGGCAACGCGGAAGATGTGCGTATCGACCGCGATCTCGGGCTGGCCGAACACCATGTTGAGAATGATGCTCGCCGTCTTCCTGCCGACGCCCGGCAAGGCCTCGAGAGCGGCGCGATCCCCGGGTACCTGGCCGCCGTGCAGCTCCACGATCTGGCGCGAGAGCCCGACCAGGTTCGCGGCCTTGGTGTTGTAGAGCCCGACGCCGCGGATGTAGGGCTTCACTGCCTCGACGCCCAGCGCCACGATTGCCGCAGGCGTGTTGGCGACCGGGAAGAGGTTGCGCGTCGCGGCGTTCACGCTCTTGTCGGTGGTATGTGCCGAGAGCATCACTGCCACCAATAGCTCGAACGGCGAGTGGTATTCGAGCTCGGTGGTGGGATTCGGGTTGGCCGCCTGCAGGCGGCGGAAGATGGCGGCGCGTGTGGCTGGCTTCACGGCAGCTGGACCTCTGCGGCCGCCTGCTTGCGCGCGGCAAGAAGCGCGGCGCGCTGCCCGGTCTGACGCGCCAGGCGCAGGCCGTGGGCCTGGTAGCGCGCGCGGTTGTCGGCGGGCTCGGGCGCCGCCGGCGTCCCCGGCAGGCTCGCCCGCGGCACCATCACGATGCAGTCGACCGGACAGGGCGCGATACACAGCTCGCAACCGGTGCAATGCGCGAGCAGCACGGTGTGCATCTGCTTGTGCGCGCCGACGATCGCATCGACCGGGCAGGGCGGCAGGCAGCGCGCGCAGCCGATGCAGGCGTCCTCGTCGATCTGGGCGACGAGCGCCGCACCCTCGATCCCGTTCGCCGGGTTGAGCGGCAGCGCCGGACGGTCGAGGAGCGAGGCGAGCGCGCCGATGGTGGCGGCGCCTCCGGGTGGGCATTGATTGATCCCGGCGTGTCCGGCGGCGATCGCCTCGGCGTAGGGCTGGCAGCCGCCGTACCCGCAGCGCGTGCACTGAGTCTGCGGCAGGAGGGCGTCGATTTCGTGCGCGCTGACCATGGGCGCGGGCCGCGGGTGTCCCGCAGCCTCAGGTGATTTTCATGCCAGGCTCCGCACCGCTGTCGGGCGCGAGCAGGTAGAGGCCGGGACCTGCGCCGCTTGCGGCCAGGACCATGCCGTCTGATACGCCGAATTTCATCTTGCGCGGCGCGAGGTTCGCGACCATCGCGGTCAGCCGCCCCTCGAGCAGTGCCGGGTCGTAGGCCGACTTGATTCCCGCGAACACCGTGCGCTGCTCGGTGCCGAGATCGAGAGTGAGCTTAAGGAGCTTGTCGGCGCCCGCGACCGCCTCGGCACGCACGATGCGCGCCACCCGCAGGTCGATGCGGCGGAACTCGTCGATGGAGATGCCGGGCGGGTCGGCCGTGGCAGGCGCGGCGCCCGCCTTCGCGGCCTTGGCCGGCGCCGCCACGGGGCTGCCGGCCGGCGCCGGCGCGTCGCTCGCGAACAGGGCGTCGAGCTGCCGCGCCTCGACGCGCGTCATCAGGTGTTCGTAGGGGTTGACGCGCTCGGGCAGAACCGCCGCGTCGCTCCAGCGGAAGGGGCGCTCGAGCCCGAACAGCTGCTGCGCCACCCGCGCCGCCACCTCGGGCAGCACCGGCGCGAGCAGTACGGTGAGGAGCTTGAAGCCGGCGAGGGCCCGCGAGCACACGTCCTGCAGCTCCGCGGCGCGCTTCTCGTCGCGCGCCAGCACCCAGGGCTGGCGGGCGTCGAAGTCCTGATTGACGCGGTCGGCCACGGCCATGATGTCGCGCATCGCCTTGCCGAACTCGCGTGCCTCGTAGCTTTCCGCCACCTGGGCCGCGTGCGCCGCCGCCTGCGCGGTCAGCTGGCCGGTGTCGCCGGCATAGCGGAGGGCGCCGCCGAAATGGCGGGTGAGGAAATTCGCCGCCCGGCTCGCGATGTTGACGTACTTGCCGATCAGATCGCTGTTGACGCGCGCCAGGAAATCGTCGGGGTTGAAGTCGAGGTCCTCGACGCTGGCGTTGAGCTTGGCGGCGATGTAGTAGCGTAACCACTCGGCATTCATGCCGACGTCGAGATAGCGCAGCGGGCTGATGCCGGTGCCGCGCGACTTCGACATCTTCTCGCCGGAGACGGTGATGAAGCCGTGTACGTACACGTGGTTCGGCACCTTGTAGGGCGGGCCGGCGAACTTGAGCATCGCCGGCCAGAACAGGGCGTGAAAGTAGATGATGTCCTTGCCGATGAAGTGGATCTGCTCGGTGTCGGGGGCCGCCAGGAACTCCTCGAAGCCGCGCGGCTCGCCGTTGGCACGCGCCTTGCCGCTGGTGAAGTAGTTCTGCAGCGCCGCCAGATAGCCGATCGGCGCATCCAGCCACACATAGAAGTACTTGCCCGGCGCATCCGGAATCGGGATGCCGAAGTAAGGGGCGTCGCGCGAGATGTCCCAGTCGCCGAGCGCGCGGTCGCCGCGCCCGGCGAGCCACTCGCGCGCCTTGTTGACGACCTGCGGCTGCAGCCGCCCGGGAGCGTCCAGCCAGGATTCGAGGAACGCGACGCACTTCGGATCCGACAGCCGGAAGAAGAAGTGCTCGGAGCTCTTCAGCAGCGGCTTGGCGCCCGAGAGCGTCGAGTAGGGATTGATGAGGTCGGTGGGCGCGTAGACGGTGCCGCACACCTCGCAGGCGTCGCCGAACTGATCGGCTGAATGGCAGTTGGGGCACTCGCCCTTGATGTAGCGGTCGGGCAGGAACATGCCCTTGACCGGATCGAAGAACTGCTCGATGTCCTTCCTATATATGAGCCCGGCCGCCTTGAGGCGCGCGTACACGTCCTGCGACAGGCGGGTGTTCTCCGGCGAGTCGGTCGAGTACCAGTGATCGAAGCTCAGGTGGAAGCCGCTGAGATAGCGCGGACGGCCGGCGGCGATGCGCGTCACCAGCTGCTGCGGCGTCACGCCCTCGGCCTCGGCCTTGAGCATGATCGGCGCGCCGTGTGCGTCGTCGGCGCAGACGAAATGTACCTGGTTTCCCCGCAGGCGCTGGAAGCGCACCCAGACGTCCGCCTGGATGTACTCCATGATGTGCCCGATGTGGAACGGGCCGTTGGCGTAGGGAAGCGCCGTCGTGACGAAGATCCGCCGGGTCATCCGCTTAGTTTACCGTCCCGGCGCGTGGGGCGCCGGTAAGTCAGCCGGGCTCGCGGAACTCCTCGAACTTGGCCTTGTTCATCGCCTTCTTGTAGGCCTCTTTGCCGGTGATCTGGCGCGAATCGAGCAGCTGTTGGATCGCGGTGTCCATGGGGCGCATGCCGAACTGACCGCCGGCCTGCATGACGTTCTCGAGCTGGTCGAGCTTGCCCTGGCGGATGAGGTTGGCGGCCGCCGGAGTGTTGACCAGGATCTCGAGTGCCGCGACCCGGCCCTGTTTGTCGGCGCGCTGCAGCAGCTGCTGCGATACCACTCCGCGCAGCGAGGTCGACAGCATGGTGCGCACGTGCGACTGCTTATCCGAGGGGAAGACGTTCACCATGCGGTCGACGGTGGCGGCGGCGCCATTGGTGTGCAGCGTGCCCATCACCAGAATGCCCATCTCGGCGGCGGTGACCGCGATGCTCATGGTCTCGAGGTCGCGCAACTCGCCGACCAGTACCACGTCCGGATCCTCGCGCAGAGCCGAGTGGACCGCGGCCGCGAAGCTCGGACTGTGCACGCCGATCTCGCGCTGGCTGATGAGGCAGCTCTTCCTCTCGTGCACGAACTCGATCGGGTCCTCGACCGTGAGGATGTGGCCCTGCACGCGCTGGTTGATGTCGTCGATCATCGCGGCCAGCGTGGTGGACTTGCCCGAGCCGGTCTTGCCGGTCACGAGAATCAGCCCACTGTTCGCGCGGCACAGCTGCCGCACCGCTTCCGGGAGCTTGAGCTCGTCGAGCGTGAGCGCCTTGGAGGGAATCGCGCGCATCACCGCGCCCATGCCGTTCAGCTGCCGCATTATGTTGACGCGGAAACGGCCCTTGCCTTCGAGCGTGTAGGCGAAGTCAGCGCCGTCCTTCTTCTCGAAGCGCTCGACCGCGGTCTTCGGCATGATCTCGTAAAGCGCCGCCTTGACGAAGTCCGGGGCGAGCTTGTCGGGCCGCAACGGCGTCAGATCGCCGTAGACACGGATGCGCGGCGGGTCGCCGGCGATGAAATGCAGGTCCGAGCCTCGTTTCTCGAGGATCTCGCTCAGGTATGAGTCGATCTGCGACACGGTGGCTCCCGCAGCCGGACTAACCGGAGGCCGCCGCCGGCGGGGCGCTGTCCATCTTCGGCAGCATGCTGGTGTCGGTCACGAACTTCTGGAAATTACGCTTCTCGCTGGCGTAGTTGTAGGCGTCGTCAGGATCGACGGTGCGCGCGTTGATCGCTGCGAGCAACGCCTGGTCGAGCAGCTGCATGCCGAGGTCGCGGCCCATCTGCAGCTGGCTCGGGATCTGGTGGGTCTGTTCGGTCTGGATGAGCTTGGCGATCGCCTTGGTCATCATCAGGATCTCGCACACGGCGCGGCGGCCGTG
>DATMRG010000097.1:0-23679 GCA_035566495.1 Steroidobacteraceae bacterium
CGCGTCGAGGTTGCGCGCACGCTCTCTTGAGGAGCGCTGCGCACGACCTTAAGGAGCGGCTATGACCGAGGCCCGCAGCCGGCGCATCGAGTCGGAGATCCAGCGGGTGCTCGCGGCGCTGATCGCGCGCGAGGTCAAGGACCCGCGCGTCGGCAACGTCACGATCACCGGCGTGAAGGTCGCCGCCGACATGGGGGCGGCGCGCGTCTACTTCACCCCGTTCGCATCGCGGGAGGCGCCCGAGCAGGTGCGCCAGGGGCTGACCCATGCCGCGCGCTTCCTGCGCGGCGAGCTCGGCCGGCGGCTCGGGCTGCGGCACGCGCCGCGCCTCGAGTTCGTGTTCGATGACAGCATCGAGGGCGCGGCGCGCCTGAGCGGCCTGATCGACCGCGCGGTGGCCGCGGATCGCGCCGCCCACGGCGATGCTCCGGGCGAGGGCGGAGCCGCCGACGGCTCGGCCGCGGAGGGTAGCGGCGACCCGCAGCGCTGAGCCATGCCGAGCGGAATACTGCTGCTCGACAAGCCGCGCGGGCTCTCCTCCAACGCCGCCCTGCAGCGTGTGCGGCGGCTGTTCCGCGGCGCCAAGGCAGGCCACGCGGGCAGCCTCGATCCGCTCGCCACCGGCATGCTGCCGATCTGCCTCGGCGAGGCAACCAAGATCGTCGGCGACATCGTCGCGGGCGCCAAGCGCTACCGCTTCACCATTGCTTTGGGTCAGCGCACCGCGACCGGGGATGCCGAGGGCGAGGTCACGGCAGAGGTCCCGGTGCCGGCACTCACGCACGCCGGGGTCGAGGCGGTGGTCGGCGGTTTTCTCGGCCCCCGCACCCAGGTGCCGCCGATGTACTCGGCCCTCAAGCGGGGCGGTCAGCCGCTCTACCGGCTGGCGCGCGCCGGACGCACCGTGGAGCGCGAGCCGCGCGCGATCGAGCTCTACGAGCTCACGCTCGTGGCAGTCGAGCCGCGCGCGATCGAGCTCGAGACGCGCTGCACGAAGGGTACTTACGTGCGCGTGCTGGCCGAGGAGATCGCCGCGGCGCTTGGTACGGTGGGACACGTGAGCGCGCTGCGCAGACTCTCGGTCGAGCCCTTCGGCGCCGAGCCCATGCAGACCCTCGAGTCGCTCGAGAGGGCCTGCGCCGGGGGCAGGACGCCGGAGCTGCTGCCCGCCGATTACCCGCTGCAGCACCTCGCGGCGGTCCATCTCACCGCGGAACGCGCGGCGCGTCTGATGAAGGGTCAGGCGGTGGCGGCGTCCGCGGCCGCCGTGGCGCGGGTGCGCCTTTATGATGAGGCCGGAAATTTCCTCGGCATCGGAATCGCGGATGGGTCCGGTACCGTACGGCCCCGGCGGCTCTTCAGAGCGGAGGACGCGCCCGAGGCCTAATGGCCGAGTTGCGGATCCACGAGGGTGAGCGCCTGGCCGACGTGCTGCGCGCCGGTGCGGCGCAGGTCATCCCCGCTGTAATAGGTGCCGAACTGATCGCACTTCTGGGTCTGCGCGTTCGGCACGCAGCCGAGCGGCAGGCCGCTCGGGATGGCCGCCGCGGGCTTCACCGAGGTAGTTCCGCTGCTGGCGCAGCCCACCACAGTGAGGGCGACAGCCGCGCCGATGATCAGCGGCCTCATCGGGCTCAACGCCTCGAGATCGACGGATCGAGCTGCTGCAATGCCCGGTCGAGGTTTACCTGGCCGGTATTGTCGATGTCTTGCTTGGTGTAGGTCGCACCGAAGCCGGCGCAGGACTTGTCGTCCTTCAGGGGAATGCGGGTCGCCGTCTGACCGACGCACCCCGCGGGCGGCTTGGCGTTCACGGCGGCCTTGGTCTGGTCGGGACTCGGTGGAGTCGCGGCGCATGCGGCGAGCATCAGCGCGGCAACCACAGTCAGGGCGAATGATCTCTTCATGGCAATTACCTCTGAAAAAAGACTATGCCCGTGGCTGGTTGCACCGCAAGGGCAGGAACGCGCCGGCCGGGTTTCAGTTGACACTATCCCTCGGGGACGGCCGCCCGCGCGCCGTTTTCGGCCGTCGTCCTCGCCCTATGGGGGGACTCTCAAGCTTGTCCACCGGCCGTCCGGACAGTACAATGCGCGGCTCACCAAAAGGGCTCTTAAGACAAGTAGTTAGGACTATCGCGCAATGGCTTTAACCAGCGAGAAAAAGGGCGGGATCCTCGCGCAGTTCCGCCGCGGGCCGGCCGACACAGGCTCGCCCGAGGTACAGGTGGCGCTGCTCTCCGAGCGGATCAACGACCTCGGCGGGCACTTCACCGCGCACAAGCGCGACCACGCCTCGCGGCGCGGTCTGGTGAAGCTGGTGAACCAGCGCCGCAAGCTCCTCGACTACCTCAGAGCCACCCAACCGCAGAAGTACCAGGAGCTCGTCGAGCGCCTGGGACTGCGCCGCTGAGAACCACAGGGGCCGCCGTCATGGACGCGCGGCCCTTTTCGTTCCCGGCCGAACGTCCAACTTTCGAGGAATGAAGCTTTGAGCGTCGTCAGCAAGTCGTTTCCCTACGGTCCGCACACGGTCACCATCGAGACGGGCGAAACCGCCCGCCAGGCCGAGGGTGCGGTTCGCGTCTCCATGGGCGATACCGTCGTCCTGGTCACTGCCTGTGCGCAGCTGACCGCCAAGCCGGACCGGGATTTCTTCCCGCTCACCGTCAACTACGTCGAGAAGACCTACGCCGCGGGCCGCATCCCCGGCGGCTTCTTCAAGCGTGAGGGCCGGCCGACCGAGAAGGAGACGCTCACCTCGCGTCTCATCGATCGTCCGATCCGCCCGCTGTTCCCGGACGGTTTCTACAACGAGGTACAGGTCGTCGCGACCGTGCTGTCGATGGACCCCGAGATCGACGCGGACATCCCCGCGCTGCTAGGCGCCTCGGCGGCGCTGGCGCTCTCCGGCATTCCTTTTAATGGGCCGATTGGCGCCGCGCGTGTCGGCTACCGGGACGGGCAGTACCTGCTCAACCCGACCGCCAAGGACCTCGCCCAGTCGCAGCTGCACCTGGTGGTCGCCGGCACCGAGCACGCCGTGCTGATGGTCGAGTCGGAGGCCAAGGGCCTGTCCGAGGAGATCATGCTGGGCTCGGTCGTCTTCGGACACGAGCAGATGCAGACCGCGATCGGCGCCATCAAGGCGCTCGCGAGCGAGGCGGGTAAGTCACGCTGGAAGTGGGAGCCGGCAGCGGAGAACGCGGAGTTGACTGCCGCGGTCGCGCTGCAAGCGCAGGCGGCGCTCGGCCAGGCCTACAGCATCACCGAGAAGCAGCAGCGCCACGCGCGGCTCACCGAGATCAAGAACCAGGTGCTCACGGCCCTCACCGGCGGCGACGCGCCCAAGCACAGCAAGGAAGGCGTCGAGAACGCGCTCTTCAAGCTCGAGAGCAACATCGTCCGTCAGCGTATCCTGAACGGCGAGCCGCGCATCGACGGTCGCGACACGCGCACCGTGCGCCCGATCAACGTGCGGGTCGGCGTACTGCCGCGCACCCACGGCTCGGCGCTCTTCACCCGCGGCGAGACGCAGGCGCTGGTCGTCACCACGCTCGGCACGACGCGCGCTGCGCAGATTATCGACGGCCTCGAGGGCGAGCGGCGCGAGCCCTTCATGCTGCACTACAACTTCCCGCCGTTCTCGGTGGGCGAGACGGGAATGATGGGATCGCCGAAGCGCCGCGAGATCGGCCACGGGAATCTCGCGCGCCGCGGCGTGAACGCCGTGATGCCCGACATGACCACCTTCCCGTACGTGATCCGCGTGGTCTCGGAGATCCTCGAGTCGAACGGCTCGAGCTCCATGGCAAGCGTTTGCGGCACCTCGCTGTCGCTGATGGACGCCGGCGTGCCGATCAAGGCGCCGGTGGCCGGCGTCGCCATGGGCCTGGTGCTCGAGGGCTCGCGCTACAAAGTTCTCACCGACATCCTCGGCGACGAGGACCACCTCGGCGACATGGACTTCAAGGTGGCCGGTACGAAGGACGGCGTGACCGCGCTGCAGATGGACATCAAGGTCGAGGGCGTCACGCCCGAGATCATGAAGGTCGCGCTCGAGCAGGCGCGCGAGGGACGGCTGCACATCCTCGGCGAGATGAACCGCGTGATTCACCAGTCGCGCGAGAAGATGTCCGAATGGGCACCGTCGATCATCACGCTCAAGATCGACCCGGAGAAGATCCGCGACGTGATCGGCAAGGGCGGTGCGGTGATCCGCCAGATCACCGAGGAGACCGGCACCACGATCGATATCGAGAGCGACGGCACGGTGAAGATCGCCTCGGTCGCCGGTACGGCCGGGCGCGAGGCGCAGCGGCGCATCGAGCTGATCACCGCCGACGTAGAGGTGGGGCAGATCTACGAAGGTAAGGTGGCGCGGCTGATGGACTTCGGCGCCTTCGTCACGATCCTGCCGGGGCGCGATGGACTCGTGCACATCTCGCAGATCTCCAACGAGCGCGTCGAGCGCGTCAGCGACAAGCTGCGCGAGGGCGACGTGATCCGCGTGAAGGTGCTCGAGGTCGATCGCCAGGGGCGCATCCGCCTGTCGATGCGCGACGTCGACGCGCCGCACTAGTTAGACTGGCCGAAATCGCAGGAAGCGATTTCGGCAGACATCAGCTTCGTTACCGCCGGCAAAAGGCGCGGCTTTTGCCGGCTGCGCCCTGCTGGATCTCCGCAGCGATTTGGGCGGACATCACTTCGGTTGCCGCCCTGCTGATACATCCTCCCGGCGATGGTTGGGTACTTGCCTAACTATCGCCGAATGGACTGTCCCGCATGCTCACGCTTGCGGCGGACGTTGGCCGTTCGGGCTGGCGAACTGGCGCAGACTCTGCTCGAGGCAGCTGCCGACCATGCCGCGTGTCGCCACGCCGTAGGAGCGGATCACCTGCGAGAGGAAGTCGCGGCTCATCAGCGGCTCATTGCCGTGCTCCTGCTCGGCGATCACCTGCAGCAGGATGGCGCGCGTGATGTCCCCCTGGGTCTTCTTGTCGATCACGACGAAGTCGATGCGTTCGATCACCAGCCGGCGGATGTCGGCCAGGGTGATGTAACGGCTCTCGACCGTGTCGTACAACCGCCTGTTGGGATACTTTTTTATGGTGCGCGGTTCGCTCATCGCACGTCCCTCACTATCGGTTGTGCACCTTCCTTAGTGCAGGGCGTTGTCTCTACCTTAGTACATAAGTAAACCGAACCCAACTCCCAACCTTCAACCGTCGCCTCCGTCCTGCGGGGGGAGGGACACCTCCTTGACGCCCCTGAACCGCTCGAGCCTCCAGTGGACACGGGCCCAGGCGAGGATTTCCGCCGACGGCGCTAGCTTGAGCTTCGCCGGTGGGGCCTGATTCAGAAGCGTAAGTGATTGATGTAACTGGGCTCCGGTCGCCGCTGGGTCGAGCGCCAGGGATCGGCGGGACTTGCTGAGTTTCTCCTGGTGACCCTCCACGATGAGGGGGAGATGGGTATAGCGCGGCTTTGGCAGCCCGAGTGCCCCCTGGAGGACGATCTGCCAGGGAGTGTTATCCAGGAGGTCCGCGCCCCGTACTACGTCGGTAACACCCTGCTCGGCGTCATCGACCACGACCGCGAGCTGGTAGGCGAAGGCGCCGTCGCGGCGCCTCACGACGACGTCGCCGCGCTCGCGCAGCCTGAAGGAGCAAGGGCCCTGTGCGCGATCCTCGAACTCGAGGACTCCGTCATCGACGCGAAAGCGCGTGGCGGTGGGACCCGCGCGCCGCGGGCCCGTGCGGCAGGTGCCCGGATACCCGCCTGCGTCGCCCCTCAGCTCGCGCCGCGTACAGCTGCATTCGAACAGGAAGCCCTGCCGTCCGAGCGCGGCGAGCGCGGCTTCGTAGCGGTCGATGCGCCTGCTCTGGAATTCGACCGCGCCGTCCCACTCGAGGCCGTGCGCCTCGAGCGTGCGCAGCATCTCGTCCGCGCAACCCGCTACGACGCGCTCGTGGTCGAGGTCCTCAATGCGCACGAGCCACCGTCCGCCCGAGTGGCGGGCGTCGAGGTAGCTGCCGAGCGCCGCGACCAGTGAGCCGAGGTGCAGTGGCCCGGTGGGTGAGGGCGCGAAGCGCCCGAGGTAGGTGTCGTCGTCAGCGATAGCGGTCGTCGCGGTCGCCGTACTGGCGCTCGCGGCGCTCGCGGCGCTCCTGGGCCTCGATGCTGAGGGTCGCCACCGGGCGGGCTTCGAGCCGCTTGACGCCGATCTCCTCGCCGGTCTCGAGGCAGTAGCCGTAGGAGCCGTCCTCGATGCGCTTCAGGGCCTCGTCGATCTTGCGGATCAATTTGCGCTCGCGGTCGCGCGTGCGCAGCTCGAGGCTGAATTCCTCTTCCTGAGTGGCGCGGTCGTTCGGATCGGGAAAGTTCGCCGCTTCGTCCTTCATGTGGGAGACGGTGCGGTCGACCTCGACCATCAGATCGCGCTTCCAGCTGTTGAGGATGGTTCTGAAGTGCTGGAGCTGCTCCTTGCTCATGTACAGCTCGCCGCGTTTGACGACATAGGGCTGTACGTTGCGCGGTCCGGCCAGGAGGCTCCCGGGCTCGATTCCCTCGCCGTCGTCGCCGTCGGCGGTGCGCGCGGCCGGCGGCACCAGGTTCGCCGCCCGCACCGGCTCGCGCGTCGGGGCGGGCACTGCCGCGGGGCGCGCGATCTTGCGGGCTTCGACCGGCGGCTCACTCGCGGGCGCGGCGGGATGAGCGGCGGATTTCCTGAGCGGAGCGGGGCTCTTGCGGGCAAGGGCGGCGGCGCGCCCGCGCGCGGCATCGGTCTTGCGGGCGGCGGCGACCTTGCGGACCGCGGTTCGGCCGGACGCCTTCCGGCCCTTGGCGGACTTAGGCGCAGTCTTCTTGGCCGGCATCAATCGCTCCTCGACGGTCGTCAGGGTCTTTTGAAGAACGCGCGATTATACCGGCCGACTTTGGCGTGTACAGATGCGCCCGCACGGGCCGGAACGGGCATGGCGCGCTGCGGCGGAACCGGGATTTAGCGGGGATTCAGGGCAGTGCGACCGGCGGCGCGGGCCGCCAGCCGGGCTGTCGGCGCTCGGCGACAACGGTGGTGTGGATCCCGCCGCGCACGTTGAAGCGCGCCGTGAGGCGCAGGAAGCGCGCCTCGACCGCCGCGTTCAGATGATCGGCGATCTCGTTGGTCACCGCTTCGTGAAAAACGCCGCGATCGCGAAACGACCAGATGTAGAGCTTGAGTGATTTGAGCTCGACGCAGCGCCGGTCCGGTACGTACTCGAGATCGAGCATCGCGAAGTCCGGCTGTCCGGTGCGCGGACAGAGGCAGGTGAACTCCGGGATCTGCATGCGGATGGTGTAGTCGCGCTCGACTTGCGGATTCGCGAAGGTCTCGAGCTGCGTAGTGGGCGTCGCCGGCATATTCCACTACACTACACCATCCCTGGTGGCGGGGACGCGGAGGGGTAGTAAGCACAGATGCGGCTGACCAAGATCAAGCTCGCCGGCTTCAAATCCTTCGTCGATCCCACCACCATCAGCTTCCCCAGCAATCTCACCGGTGTCGTTGGTCCCAACGGCTGCGGCAAGTCGAACGTAATCGACGCCGTACGCTGGGTCATGGGCGAGCTGTCGGCGAAGACCCTGCGCGGCGACAACATGACCGACGTCGTGTTCAACGGCTCGAGCGCGCGCAAGCCTGTCGGCAGCGCGGCCGTCGAGCTGCTGTTCGATAACTCCGACGGCAAGATCGGCGGCCCCTACGCGAGCTACGCGGAGATCTCGCTCAAGCGCCAGGTGTCGCGCGACGGCCAGTCGGTCTATCTGATCAACGGCGTGCGCTGCCGGCGTAAGGACATCACCAATCTGTTCCTGGGCACCGGCCTCGGCTCGCGCAGCTACGCCATCATCGAGCAGGGCATGATCAGTCGCGTCATCGACGCCAAGAGCGAGGACATGCGCGCCTTCGTCGAGGAGGCGGCCGGCATCTCCCGCTACAAGGAGCGGCGCAAGGAGACCGAGCTGCGGGTCGCCGAGACGCGCGAGAACCTCGAGCGGCTGCAGGACGTGCGCGACGAGGTCGAGAAACAGATCCGTCACCTGCAGCGCCAGGCCGCCACGGCGCGCCGCTATCAGGCACTGAAGGACAGCGAGCGACGGCTGGTGGCCGAGCTGATCGCGCTCCGGCTGCGCGACCTCGACAGCGGCGCCGAGGTCCATGACGCCGAGCTGCGCGGGCGCGAGCTCGCCATGCAGGCCGAGCTCGCCGGCCAGCGTGCTGCGGAAGCCGCGCTCGAGAAGCAGCGCGCCGCGCAGGCCGAGCACAGCGAGCGCATGTCCGCGGTGCAGGCGCGCTACTACGAGGCCGGCGCCGACATCTCACGCCTCGAGCAGTCGATCGAGCACACCCGCGAGCTGCGCGAGCGGCAGCGCGACGACCTGAGCCAGGCGAACGCGACGCTCGCCGACCTTGCCACGCACATCTCCCGTGACGAAGACCAGCTCACTGCGGTGCGCGCAGAGCTCGGGCGTCTCGCGCCCGAGCTGGCAGCGGCGGAGGCGGCCGAGGAGTGTGCCGGACAGGCGCTCGAGGCGGGCGAGCAGGCGCTCACCGACGCACAGCAGCGCTGGGAGCAGCACACCCACGCGGCGGGCGCAGCCGAGCGCACCGCGCAGGTCGAGCGCACCCGCATCGGCGAGCTCGAGCACCAGTTACGGCGGCTCGAGGCCCAGGTCCGGCGCCTCGCAGTAGAGCGCGACGCGCTCGCGGCCGCGGGCGCGGGTGGCCAGCTCGCGCTCCTCGAACACAGCGAAGCCGAGGCGCGCGCTGCGGGCGAGGCGCGCGGCCAGGCGTTGGTGCGCGCGCAAGAGCGTCTGCAGAGCTTGCGCGCCGCCGGGCTCGACGCCGAGCGCGAGCGCGAGGCAGCGCGGATGGCAGGCGAAGGCGCGCGCGCCGAGCTCACATCGCTCGAGGCGCTGCAGAGCGCGGCGCTCGCGGAGCGGGCCGGCGAGCCGGTGTGGCGCGCGGGCGCGGGCCTCACCGGGCGGCCGCGACTCGCGGCGAGTCTCGAGGTCGAGTCCGGATGGGAGCGCGCGCTCGAGACCGCGCTCGGAGACTATCTCGAAGCCGTGTGCGTGCCGCGGCTCGAGGAGATCGAAGACACAGTGGCGGCGCTCACCGCCGGACGCATCACCGTCGTCGAGGCCGGTGCGGCGGCGCGCGGCGCGGCGCGGACGCTCGCCGCCTCAGTACAGGGTCCGCCCGCGGTGCTGGCGCAGCTCGCAGGCGTGCGCACCGCCGATTCGCTCGGCGAGGCGCTGCGCCGGCGCAGCTCGCTCGCGCCGGGTGAATCCCTCATGACCCGCGAAGGCGAGTGGGTCGGCCGCGATTGGCTCAGGATCGGCCGCGGTCCCGATCCGCGCGCCGGTGTCCTGGCGCGCGAGCGGCGGCTGGCGGAGCTCAGGTCCGCCGCGGCCGGCGCCGAACAGCGCACCGCGGGCGCCGAGACGGCGCTGGCCGTGGCCCGCGACTCACTCGCCGCGGCCGAGGTCGAGCGCGACCGCGCGCAGAGCGCGATCCGCGAGGGTCAGGAGCAGTACGCGGAGCTCAAGGCGGCGCTCGAGGCGGGCCGTGCCCGCGCCGAGGAGACGAGTCTGCGGGTCGCCCGGCTCGAGGGCGAAGCGGCCGAGCTCGCGCGCGAGCAGTCGGCGGCCGCGGCGGCGCTGGCGCGCGCGCAGCGGGCGCTCACCGAAGCGACGGCGGCGGCCGAGAGGCTCGCGGCCGAGCATGCCGCTCTCGATGCGGCCCGCGAGACGCGCCGTGCGGAGCTCTCCGCGGCCCGTGCGGCGGCCCAGGCCGCACAGCTCGCATCGCACGACCTGCACGTGCAGGTCGAGACCCGCCGCTCCACCGAGGGCACGGTGGCGGTCGGCGTGAACCGCATGCTCGAGCAGCGCGAGCAGCTGACGCGGCGGCGCGCGGCGCTCGAGCAGGAGCTGGCCTCAGGAGATGAGCCGATCATCCAGGCGCAGGCGCGCCTCGGCGCGGCGCTCGAGCGGCGTCTCGTGGTCGAGGCGGAGCTCGGCGTGGCTCGCCAGGCGCTCGAGGAGGCCGATGCGGCGCTGCGCGCTCTCGACGAGCAGCGCGCCGCGGCCGAGCTGCGCGTCACGGCGGCGCGCGAGGCCATGGACGCGGCGCGGCTCGCCGCCCAGGAGACCCACGTACGCCGTGCGGCGCTCGCCGAGCAGTTCGCCGAGACCCGCTGCGATCTCGCCGAAGTGCTGGGGGGTCTCAGCGCGGAGGCCAACTCCGCCGCCTGGGAGCAGACCCTGGCCGAGACCCGCGCCGACATCGAGAAGCTCGGCCAGGTGAACCTGGCGGCGATCGACGAGCTCAAGGACCAGACGCAGCGCAAGGAGTATCTCGACCGGCAGTTCGCCGATCTCACCGCGGCGCTCGACACGCTCGCGGAAGCGATGCGGCGCATCGACCGCGAGACGCGCACGCGCTTCGACGACACCTTCGAGCGCATCAACCAGGGACTGCGCGAGAAATTCCCGCGCCTGTTCGGCGGCGGACACGCCTACCTCGAGCTCGTAGGCGAGGACAAGCTGACCGCCGGGGTCGCGGTCATGGCGCGGCCGCCCGGCAAGAAGAACAGCACCATCCACCTCCTCTCGGGCGGCGAGAAGGCGCTGACCGCGGTGGCGCTGGTGTTCTCGATCTTCGACCTGAATCCCGCGCCCTTCTGTCTGCTCGACGAGGTTGACGCGCCGCTCGATGAGCACAACGTCGGACGCTTCTGCGACATCGTGCGTGACATGTCGGCGCGCGTGCAGTTCCTGTTCATCACGCACAACAAGGCCACCATGGAGCTCGCTTCGCAGCTGATCGGCGTCACCATGCTCGAGCCGGGCGTGTCGCGTCTGGTGACGGTCGACGTCGACGCGGCGGTGCGGCTGGCGGCGGTCTGAGAGGCTACGGGCACTGGGGGTGCAGCTGATGACCGAGTTGCGCTGGTGGCTCCTGATACTCGGAGTCGCATTCTTCGCCGGGCTCACGTGGTGGGAGCTGCGCCGTCCGCGCCAGGCGCGTCAGCGCGAGGCGCCGCCCGAGCCAACCCGTCCGCGCGAGCCGGCGCTGCAGCTCCCGGAGATGCACGCGGTCGAGTCGCTCGCCACCCGCGACCACCTCCCGATGATCGAGCTCGCGGACGATACCGGGAGCTTCCCGGTGCTCGAGGCCGCGACCCCCGAGGCGGGGAGCGAGGAGCAGGGCGAGATGCCGACGGACGCCGGCGAAGCGCCTGCGCCCGGCGAAGCTCCTCTGGAAGCTGGCTTTGAGATTCCGCCTGAGAGCTCGCTTTCCGGCGAGTCGTGCCCGCCGGACGCGGTCGAGCCGCTGGTCGAATGGCCGCCGGATGAGGAGCGCCGCGTCGTGGCGCTGCGCCTCGTCGCGCCGCAGCCCGAGCGCTTCGCCGGCCGCTCGCTCCGCCAGGCCCTCGCCGCCGAGGGTTTCGTGCTCGGCCGCTTCGATATCTTCCACAAGCCCGATGACACCCAGCGCGCGATCCTCAGCGCCGCGAGCCTGTCGCGCCCGGGGACCTTCGATGCGGAGACCATGGACTCGCAGCACTTCGGTGGCCTGTCGCTGTTCGCGGTGCTCCCCGGGCCCATGTCGCCTCCCGAGGCCTTCGAGGAGCTCGTGGCCACTGCCCGGCACCTGAACGACCGGCTCTGCGGCGTGCTTCAGGACGAGGGCGGCACGCCGCTCACTCCGGCGCGCATCGCCAGCCTGCGCGAGCGCCTCGCGAGCGGGATGTCCTCGTGACAGCCGGCCCGGCGGCGCGGGCCGCCGAGTTGCGCGAGCAGCTCAAGCGTCACGACTACCGCTACTACGTCCTCGACGATCCCGAGGTCCCCGACGCCGAGTACGACCGGCTGATGGGTGAGCTACGCGCGCTCGAGGCCGCGCATCCCGAGCTGGTGACGCCCGACTCGCCCAGCCAGCGCGTCTCGGGAGCCCCGAGTACCGCCTTCGGCGAGGTCATGCATCGCGTGCCGATGCTGTCGCTCGACAACGCCTTCAGCGACGAGGACGTCGGGGCCTTCGACCGACGCATCCACGAGCGCCTCGGCGCCGCGGACGATCTCGACTACGTCGCCGAGCCGAAGCTTGACGGACTCGCCATCACGGTGATCTATCGCAACGGCGAGCTGGCGCAGGCCGCGACTCGAGGCGACGGCGTCACGGGCGAGGACGTGACCGCCAACGTGCGCACGGTGCGCACCGTGCCGCACCGGCTGGTCGGGGGCGCGCCGCCGCTCCTCGAGGCGCGCGGCGAAGTCTTCATGCCGCTGCGCGGCTTCGAGCGCATGAACGCGCGGGCGCGCGAGCGCGGCGAGAAGGTGTTCGTCAATCCCCGCAACGCCGCCGCCGGGAGCCTGCGCCAGCTCGATCCGCGCATCAGCGCGGCACGGCCGCTCGATGCCTTCTTCTATGGGCTCGGCGCGCTCGAGGGCGCCCCAATCCCCAAAGGCCAGACGGAGCTGCTCGCCTGGCTGCGCGCGCTCGGGCTGCCGGTCTCGCCCGATGCACGCACGGTGCACGGCGTCGCCGGCTGTCTCGACTATTACCGCGAGATGGGTGCGCGGCGCGGCGCACTGCCGTACCAGATCGACGGCGTGGTCTACAAGCTCGACTCGCGCGCCGACCAGGAGCGGCTCGGCTTCGTCTCGCGCGCGCCGCGCTGGGCGATCGCCCACAAGTTTCCGGCGGAGGAGGCGCTCACCGTCGTGCGCGGCATCGAGTTCAACGTCGGCCGCACCGGCGCGCTCACGCCGATCGCACGCCTCGAGCCCGTGTTCGTCGGCGGCGTGACGGTGAGCAACGTGACGCTGCACAACATCGACGAGGTGCATCGCAAGGACGTGCGCGTCGGCGACGCGGTGATCGTGCGGCGCGCCGGAGATGTGATTCCCGAGCTCGTCAGCGTGCTCCTCGAGCGGCGCCCGCAGCCCGCGGCGCCCGAAGTGCAGCTGCCCGAGCGCTGCCCGGTATGCGATTCGCTGGTGCTGCGGGTCGAGGGCGAGGCGGTCGCGCGCTGCACCGGCGGCTTCACCTGCCGCGCCCAGCGCCAGGAGGCGCTGCGGCACTTCGCCGGCCGCCGCGCGCTCGATATCGAGGGGCTCGGCGACAAGGTGGTCGAGCAGCTGGTCGAGCGCGAGCTGGTGCGCTCGCCCGCCGATCTCTACGGCCTCACCGCACCGCAACTTGCCGAGCTCGAGCGCATGGGTGAGAAGTCCGCCGCGAATCTGGTCGCGGCGATAGATAAGAGCAAGGCGACGACCCTGCCGCGCCTCCTCTACGCCCTGGGCATCCGCGAGGTCGGCGAGGCGACGGCGCTGGCGCTGGCGCGTCACTTCGGCACGCTCGAGGCGCTGATGCGTGCGAGCGCCGACGAGATTCAGCGGGTCGAGGACGTCGGCCCGATCGTGGCCGCCCACGTTGCGACCTTCTTTGCATCAGAAGACCACGTCAACGTTATCAAAGCGTTACGGGATAAAGGGGTGAGATGGCCCGAAGTCGAGCGCGCCCCAACGGGCGCGGGTGCACCGCTCGCCGGGCGCACTTTCGTGCTCACTGGCACCCTTACCGGGATGACGCGTGAGGAGGCCGAGGAGGCGCTCACTGCGCGCGGCGCCAAAGTGACGGGGAGCGTCTCAAAAAAGACGAGCTACGTCCTCGCCGGGGCGGACGCGGGCTCGAAGCTCGCGCGGGCGCGCGAGCTCGGGATCCCGATACTCGACGAGGAACAGCTCCGCGAGATGCTGAAGGGCGGCTGAGGCCGCGCGCGTTCCGCGGCGAGCGGGCCCATTGGCGGCCCGCTCGGCGGGAAGGATGTGGCGTCCTCAGTTCTTGGGCGCTGCGGCGGGAGCAGCGGGAGCGGCGGCCGGAGCCCCTCCCGGTGCCGCGGGCGCGGACGCCGCAGCAGGCGTCGCGGTGCCGCCCGGGGCGGGCTGATCGAGCGTCTTGGTGACCTGCGCGGTGCGCATCAGGTCGTCCATGTAGTCCTTGAATTTCTTGCGCTCGATTTCCTGCTCGATGCGCGGCTTGCGCTGCTCGAAGCTCTGCGGCGCGAGCGGGCGCGTCTCGACGAGCTCGATGACGTGCCAGCCGAAGGGAGTCTGCACCGGCGTCTTGGTGTACTCGCCGGGCTTGAGGGACTCGAGCGCCTTCATGAACTCGGGCGGCACCGACTCCGGCCGGATCCAGCTCAGATCTCCGCCGTTGCTCTTCGAGGGATCCATCGACTCGGCTTTGGCGAGGTCTTCGAACTTCTCGCCGCGCCCGAGACGCTGGACGACTTTCTCCGCGAAGGGCTCGGTCGCGACCAGAATGTGGCGGGCGTGGTACTCGGCCTTGGGGGCCGCGGCGACGTAGGCGTCGTACTCGGCGTGCAGCTCCGCATCGGTCGGCTTCTTGTCCTTCAGGTAGCGGTCGCCGACCGCCTGTCCCAACACGTTGAGGCGCGAGAGCTCGAGGATGTAGGCGGTGTCGCCGTTCTTGTCGAGGCCCTGCCTGACGGCCTCCTGCTCGATCACCTCACCGCGCACCATGTTGTCGAGCAGCTTGCCGCGAATGTCGGCGGAGAGCTCCGCGGAATTCTTGCCGGTGACGCTCTTGACGTAGAACTCGTAGAAGTCGCGCGTGACGGGCACGCCGTTCACGGTCGCCACCGCCGGTGAAGTGTCGGCCGGCGCGCTCGCTTTGGGCTGGCAGGCGCCGAGCGCGGCCAGGGCCGCGGCCAGCAGGAGGAGGCGCGAGAGGTTCGTGATCATGGCAAGTATCCCGGTGGTTGCAAAACTTCAGTGGTTCTCGTCGGCGGTGCGCGCCGTGATGGCGAGCGCGTGCACGCCGTCCTCGAGGAGCGGCGCGAGTGCGGCGTAGACCATGCGGTGGCGCTCGAGGCGCGAACGTCCGCGAAAGGCGTCCGACACCACCAGCACGCGGAAGTGCCCGCGGCCGGCGGCGGCGTGACCGGCGTGGAGCGCGCCGTCGTCGATGATCTCGAGTGTGCTCGGCGCGAAGGCGCGCTCGAGCGCAGAGCGCATCGTCGCGGGCACGTCACTTGGAGGAGCCATCGCTGCTCCCGACGGCCTCGGCACCCGCGGGCGCGGCGCGCGCGGCCAGCCACAGCACCTGCACCAGCAGGAACAGCACCATCAGCACGAAGTCGACCAGTTTGAGCGCCACCCAGGCGCGCTCGCTGAGATAGCGCAGCACCACGACGTTGAGCGCGCCGAGCAGGGCATAGAACACCGCCCAGAGGAGATTCAGGCGCCGCCAGAGCGCCGGGCTGACGCGCAGCCGCTCGCCGAATCCTTCCGCGAGCGGGCCGCCAAGCAGCCGCTCGGTGAGCGTGCGCTCGCCGATCCAGAAGCTGCCGATGAAGGCGAGGCTCACCAGCCAGAAGAACACCGTCGGCTTCCACTGGATGAACGTGCGGTCGTGCAGCGCCAGGGTCGCACCGCCGAAGATCAGGACCAGCACGGTGGAGAGCGCGTGCATCGGTGGGATGGTGCGGGTGCGCAGCCAGTCGATCGCGACCAGGAGCAGCATCGCGCCCATCAGCACCGCGGTGGCGGCATACAGCCCGCCGAGCCAATAGGCCACGACGAACGCCACGAGCGGCGCGAACTCGGTCAGGGCCTGCATGGAGCAATGCGGTGCGCGGGCAAGAGTGTACGGGGCAAACGGCCGCGTATATTGTCATGGGTGATCCCCGGCGAACAGCCCTCCGACACGACCTGCAATGGCCGAGTTCCTCGAGCTGCATCCCGTCAGCCCACAACCGCGCCTGATCCGCCGCGCGGCCGAGATCGTGCGCGGCGGCGGCCTCATCGCCTATCCGACCGACTCCTGCTACGCGTTCGGCTGGCACCTGGGAGACAAGGCTCCGCTCGAGCGCGTGCGGCGCATCCGCCAGGCCGACCGTCATCATCACTTCACTGTGGTGTGCGCGAGCCTGGCCGAGGTTGGACGCTTCGCGCTCATCGAGACCTGGCAGTTCCGCATCCTGAAGGCCTGCCTCCCCGGTCCCTACACCTTCCTGCTGCGCGCGACGCGCGCCACACCGCGGCGGCTGCAGCACGAGCGCCGGCGCACCATCGGCGTGCGCATCCCGGATCACGCGGTGCCGCGGCTGCTGGTGAAGGAGCTCGGCGAGCCGCTCATGAGCTCGACGCTGATCCTCGCCTCGGACCCGCAGCCGCTGACCGGGGCGCGCGAGATCGAGGAGCGCCTCGCACACGAGATCGACGCCATCCTCGACGGCGGTGACTGCGGCGTCGAGCCGACCACGGTGGTCGATCTGTCCGTGTCGCCGCCCGTGATCGTGCGCGCTGGCAAGGGCGCGCTCGGCCCGATCACGGGGCGTGCGCTATAATTACGCCCCGTGAGCCGCGGCCCCACCGATAGCACGCCCGCAGTCCCGCTGCGGGGAGGCACGTGAGCTCGCCCGCGCCGACACGGCGCGTGCTCTCCGGCATGCGGCCCACCGGCCGGCTGCACCTCGGCAACTACCACGGCGCGCTGCGCAACTGGATCGAGCTCCAGTACCAGTACGAGTGCTTCTTCATGGTGGCCGACTGGCACATGCTCACGACCGGCTACGACGACACCTCGCAGCTGCAGGAGCACGTGCGCGAGGTGCTGATCGACTGGCTGGCGGCCGGACTCAACCCCGGGGTGGCGACTCTCTTCATCCAGTCGCACGTTCCCGAGCACGCCGAGCTCCATCTGCTGCTGTCGATGCTCATGCCGCTCGGCTGGCTCGAGCGCGTGCCGAGCTACAAGGATCAGCAGGAGCAGCTCAAGGAGAAGGACCTCGCCACCTACGGCTTCCTCGGCTACCCGTTGCTGCAGAGCGCGGACATCCTGGTGTACCGCGCCGCCTACGTGCCGGTAGGCGAGGATCAGGTGGCGCACGTCGAGCTCACGCGCGAGACTGCGCGCCGCTTCAATCACCTCTACGGGCGCGAGCCGGACTTCGAGGCACGGGCAGAGAAAGCCGTGAAGGGCCTCGGCTCGCGCAATGCCACCAACTACCGCGCGCTGCGCCGCAAGTTCCAGGAGAGCGGTGACGCCGAGGCGCTCGAGCGCGCCCGCGCCCTGATCCAGGGCAACAACCGCATCACGGTCGCCGACCGCGGGCGCCTGCTCGGCTACCTGCACGGCGAGGGCGTCACCATCCTGCCCGAGCCCGAGGTGCTGCTGACGGCCACCCCCAGGGTTCCGGGGCTCGATGGCCGCAAGATGTCCAAGTCCTACGGCAACACCATCGGCCTGCGCGATGATCCGGACGAGGTGGTAAAGAAGCTCAAGGCCATGAAGACCGACCCGGCGCGGGTGCGGCGCACCGACCCGGGCGATCCCGACAAGTGTCCGGTGTGGGACCTGCACCATATCTATTCCGACGAGGCCACGCGCAAGTGGGCCAGCGAGGGCTGCCGCAGCGCCGGCATTGGTTGCCTCGAGTGCAAGCAGCCGGTGATCGACAGGATCGTCGAGGAGATCAACGGCATGCGCCGCCGCGCGCAGGAGTTCGAGGACAATCCCGAGACGGTGCGCAACATCGTCGCCGAGGGAGCCGACAAGGCGCGAGCCGCCGCGCGCGAGACACTCGACGAAGTGCGCCGCGCCATGCACCTGCGGCCCGACTGATGAAACCCACCCTCACCGTCGTCGTCTCCAACACCCCGGCCACGCCACCGTTGCCCGAGGGCGCGCCCGAGCAGGTCGAGATGCCCTTCGCGGTGGTGAACGGCGAGCCGTTCTCCGAGCTGCCGCGCGATCTCTACATCCCGCCGCAGGCGCTCGAGGTGTTCCTCGAGGCCTTCGAGGGACCGCTCGATCTCCTGCTCTATCTCATCCGCCGCCAGAATCTCGACATCCTCGACATTCCCCTGGCCGAGATTACCCGCCAGTACATGCAGTACATCGAGCTGATGCAGGACCTGCAGCTCGAGCTCGCCGGCGAGTACCTGGTGATGGCCGCGACGCTCGCCGAGATCAAGTCACGCATGCTGCTGCCGCGGCCGCCGAGCGGGGCCGAGGAGGGCGAGGATCCGCGCGCCGAGCTGGTGCGGCGCCTGCAGGAGTACGAGCGCTTCAAGCGCGCCGCCGAGGAGATCGATGGGCTCGACCGGCTCGAGCGCGACGTGTGGCCGACCGTGGTGGAGCTCAAGGAGCGGCGCGTGGTGCGCTCGCTGCCGCAGATCACGCTGCAGGAGATGCTGGTGGCGTTCAAGGAGGTGGTGGCACGCGCCGAGATGTTCGCGCACCACCACATCGAGCGCGAGCGGCTCTCGGTCGGCGAGCGCATGAGCGACATCCTCGCCATGCTGGGAGAGAGCGGCTTCCTCGAGTTCACGCGCCTGTTCCGTCCCGAGGAGGGCCGCATGGGCGTGACGGTCACCTTCGTCGCGATCCTCGAGCTGATGCGCGAGGGTCTCATCGACATCGTGCAGGCCGAGGCCTACGCGCCGCTGCACGTGCGCGCCGCGCAGGGCGCGCGCACCCTGCACCTGGTGAGTGACAACACCGCGGAGGATGCGGAGGATCCCTCATGAGCGAGTCCTACATCCGCAACGTAGTCGAAGCGGCGCTGCTGGCCGCCGGCCAGCCGCTGCCCCTCGCCGAGCTGGCCCGTCTGTTCGAGGAGGGCGCGCGCCCGACCACGCAGCAGCTGCAGGTGGCGCTCGAGGCGCTGGCCGCCGAGTACCAGGGCCGCGGCATCGAGCTCAAGCACACCGCCGGCGGCTACCGCATCCAGGTGCGGCGCGAGCTGGCCGCGGAGATCTCGCGGCTCTGGCCCGAGCGTGCCGCGCGCTATTCGCGCGCGCTGCTCGAGACCCTGGCGCTGATCGCCTACCGCCAGCCGATCACCCGCGCCGAGATCGAGGCGGTGCGCGGCGTCGCGGTCAATCCCAACATCATCCGCACCATGATCGAGCGCAACTGGGTGCGGGTCGTAGGCCACCGCGACGTCCCGGGGCACCCCGAGCTCCTCGGCACGACGCGCGAGTTCCTCGACTACTTCGGCCTGCGCAGCCTCGATGAGCTGCCGCCGCTCGCCGAGCTCAAGGCGCTGGGTGACATCAACCTGCAGCTCGCGCTCTCGGGCGATGAGGCACCGGGCGAGGCGGGCGCGGGCGACGCCGCCGCCGGCGACGCCGCCACCGAGGGTGAGACGGACGCGGAGGATGACGAGCTCAGCGCCGGCGGCGACGGCTCGCACGAGCTGGTGGCCGCTCCCCGCGATCTGGACGGCTGATGCGCAGGCGTGCCGCGGCTACGCGGCCGCGCAGGCGCGCGGCACCGGCCGCGGCGGGCGCGCCCCCCGAGCGCCTGCAGAAGCTGCTCGCCCGCGCCGGGCTCGCCTCGCGCCGCGAGGTCGAGGCCTGGATCCGGGCTGGACGCCTCTCCGTCAACGGGACGCCGGCCACGCTCGGCACCCGCGCGCACACCGGGGACCAGGTGCGGCTCGACGGGCGGCTGGTGCGGGCTCCCGCGGCGGCGGGCGGGGCGCACGTCTTCGTCTGTCACCGCTCGCCCGGCGAGGAGCTCGCCGCGGCGATCGCGCGGCTGCCGCGGCGCGCCGGCCGGCGCTTCATCGCCGTGAGCCCCATGCCGCGCGTCGACGGCGGGCTCGAGCTGGTCACTTCCAACGGCGCGCTCGCCGAGAGCCTGCAGCGCCGGGTCCACGTTCTCACGAGCGAGTTCGGCGTCCGGGTCCGGGGGGAGCTCGGCGAGACGCAGCTGACCGGTGTCCTCGGCGGTGAGCTCGACAGCGGCGCGCAACTCACGGTCTCGAGTTGCGAAGCGGCGGGGGGCGAAGGCGCCAATCGCTGGTACACCGTGAGCGTGCGCGGGGCGAGCGGCAAGGAGGTACGCCAACTCTTCGAGCGGCAGGGGGCGCTCGTGAGCCGGGTGCTGCGCACGCAGTTGGGGCCCGTCGTGCTCGAGCGCACGCTCGGGCGCGGTCAGGCGCGCGAGCTTGGACCCGAGGAGCTGCGCGAGCTGCTCTCTGCCGCGGCGGCCGAGGCCGAGGGCCCGCACGCCGGGGGCTGACCGTCAAAGGCCCGCCCGGTGACGCCGCGGCTCGCGGGTCCGAGGAGCGCGATGTAAGGGCCGGTCAGGTCCGCGGGCAGCGGCACGGTCGCCGCATCCTCGGCCGGATAGGCCTGCCGGCGCATCGCGGTGCGCGCCCGCCCCGGATTCAGGGTATTGATGCGGATGGCGCTCGTGCCCTCGAGCTCGTCCGCCAGCACCTGCGAGAGCCCCTCGAGCCCGAACTTCGATACCGCGTATGCACCCCAGTAGGCACGGCCGCGCCTGCCGACGCTGCTCGAGGTGAAGACGACCGAGGCGTCGGCGGATCTCTTCAACAGCGGCAGCAGCACCTGCGTGAGCGCAAACGCCGCGGTCAGATTCACGTGCAGCACCCGGCACCAGGTCGGCACGTCGTAATGCTCGATGGGCGCGAGCGTCCCGAGGACAGCAGCGTTGTGCAGGAGGCCGTCGAGCCGGCCGTAGCGCTCGGCGAGCGCCGCCGCGAGGCGGTCGTAGTCGGCGGCCAGCGCGCGCTCGAGATCGAGCACGCCGATCGCCGCTTCCGGACCGCCAGCGGCGGCGATCTCCGCATGCACCGCCTCGAGCTTGCGCTCGCTGCGCCCGATCAGCACCACGCTCGCGCCGTGTCGCGCGCAGGCGAGTGCGACCGCGCGTCCGAGGCCATCGCTCGCCCCGGTGATGGCGATCACGCGCCCGGCGAGCTCATCCGGCCGGGCACGGTGTGCGCGTGGGTCGAAAGTCTCAGTCATGGCTCGAAACACCCCTTCGAGGCCTGTCGTGCGGCGCGCCAGGCGCGCCAGCCATCCAGCAGACCCTGATCGTCGCCTCCCCGGAGCGTCTGCGGCAAGCGCCGCTCGGCCCGCCGCGACGCCGCACTCGCCAGCGCCGCCCAGACGATCAGCGGCCGCAGGGCCGGCTGCACCGCGGGCGGCAACTGCGCGAGAGCGGCGGCGAGCTCCGCGCGCAGCAGCGCGTGCCGCTCATGCAGGAGCGCGGTCAGGGCGGGCGGGAAGGGCGGCGTCGCGACACTCGCGGGCTCGACGCCGGCGGCGGCCAGCTGATCGAGCGGCAGGCGCAGGCGGGCGGCGCGCGCGTCCGTCGCGACCCGGCCGAGGAGCTCGGCCTCGCGCAACGCCGCGCCGAGCGCGCGCAGGCGCGCGGCGTCGACCTCGGGCGCGGCGAACTGACCGAGCGGGACTGCGATGGCATCCGCCCAGCGTTCGCAGTAGCCCGCGAGCTCGCGCCGCGTTTCGAAAGTCGCGGCGGCCAGATCCCAGATC
The DNA here is from genome assembly GCA_035566495.1 of Steroidobacteraceae bacterium. Lineage (GTDB taxonomy): Bacteria > Pseudomonadota > Gammaproteobacteria > Steroidobacterales > Steroidobacteraceae > 13-2-20CM-66-19. The sequence continues at coordinate 21,399 of DATMRG010000097.1, forward strand.
GCGGCGTCCACGAGTCCCACGAGGCCCGCGAGCGGCGCCGGATCGCGGCCGGCAAAGCAGTCGACCAGCGCCCGGGTCAAGGGGTGCGCCGGCCGGCCGACGGCGCTGCGCGCGCATTCGGCGCGCCACCACTCGAGGCGCAGATGCGCGACCTGGTGATCGAGACCGGACCGCAGGCTCGCGCCGATCTCGTCCTCGATCGCGCACAGCGCGGCGAGGAGGGGCCGCTGGTTGCCGGGTGCGTACAGCCAGGCCAGGGCGCGCGTCGCCGAGGCCGCGGGCCTCGCCGGGCTCATTCAGTTGCGTCGCTGTTGCGCGCGAGCTGGGTCACTTGCTCGAGCACCGGGAGCGGCGCGTCCGCGGTCACGCCGAGCTCGGTGAAGCGCCGCGCCTGCGGCAACACGTGGCGCTCGAGCGAGCCGACCGCGGTGTTGTAGGCCTCGACGGCGGAGGCGAGGCGCTGTCCCATGCGCGCCAGGTGGCCATCGAAGCTCCCGAGCCGCCGGTAGAGCTCCTGGCCGAGGTCGCGGATGATCGCGGCGTTGTGCGCGACCTCAGACTGGCGCCACCCGTAGGCCACGGTCTTCAGGAGCGCGATCAGCGTCGAGGGTGTGGTGATGATCACGCCCTGGCCGAGCGCCGTCTCGAGAAGATCGGGGCGCTCGGCGAGCGCCGCCGACAGGAACTGATCGCCGGGCAGGAACAGCACCGCGAATTCGGGGCTGCGCTCGAACTGGCTCCAGTAACTCTTGCTGGCGAGGTCGCGCACGCGCGCCTCCACCTGGCTGGCGTGGCGCCTGAGTGCCTGGGCGCGCTCGTCCTCGGTCGGCGCCTCGAGAGCTGCGAGGTAGGCCTCGAGCGGGGATTTGGCGTCGATCACGAGGTCGCGCGCGTCCGGCATGTGCACCACGAGGTCGGGGCGCAGCAGGCCCGCCTCACCGGCGACGCTCGGCTGCTCGGTGAAATCGCAATGCTCGGTCAGGCCGGCCAGCTCCACCAGACGCCGCAGGGTGAGCTCGCCCCAGCGGCCGCGCACTTCCGGGCGGCGCAGCGCCGTCGCCAGATTGCGCGTCTCGCGCGATAGCTGCGCCTGGCCGCCGGAGAGGTTCTCGATCTGGGTGCGCAGGCTCGCGAACGCCTCGCGCCGCTCGCGCTCGAGCGCGTTTACCTGCGCCTCGGTACGCTCGAGCGCCGCGCGCAGCGGTAACACCAGCTGTGCGACCGCCGCCTCGCGCTCCTTCATCGCGCCCTGCGCCACCGCCTGATCGCGCCCGAGGGTCTCGCGCGCCAGCTGCAGGAACAGCTCGCTGTTGGCGCGCAGCGCCTCGCCGGCGAGCGAATCGAAGCTGACGCGCAGCCGCGTCTCGGACTGCTCGAGGAGCTTGAGGCGGTCCGACTCCTGCATGGCGCTCGACTCGAGCCGCACGCGCGCCGCGGTGAGCTCGACGTGCAGTGCCTCGATGCGGCGCGCCGCGCGGATGTGCGCGAGGAGGCCGCCCAGCACCGCGCCGGCTACCAGCCCCGCGGCGGCCACCAGGAGGAGCGCGGCGAGCATGCTCACTGCGCGCCGTCTCGGCCCGAGAAGTGCGCGAGGTAGTTCACCGCCACGCTGCCCGAGAGCGCCGCGACACCCGTGAAGGGATTCAGCTCGATGCCGCGCAGGTCGAGGAGCGTGAGCCCGGCGTTGCGCGCCCAGCGCGCCAGCTCGGCGGGTCGGATGAGGCGCTCGTACTCGTGAGTGCCGCGCGGCAGCAGCCGGAGCAGGTACTCGCCGGCGACGATGGCCTCAAGGAACGAGCGCAGGTTGCGGTTGAGCGTCGAGACGAACAGCGCCCCTCCCGGACGCACGAGCGCCGCGAGGGTCGCCACCATGGCGGCGGGCTCGGGGACGTGCTCGAGCATCTCCATGCAGGTGACGACGTCGAACGCGCCGGGCCTGGCGGCGGCGAGCCCGGCGGCGTCCTCGACGCGATAGTCGATGCTCAGGCGGGATTCGGCGGCGTGCAGGCGCGCGACCTCGATCATCCCCGGGGCGAGATCGATGCCGGTGACGGTGGCGCCGGCGGCCGCGAGCGACTCGGCGAGCAGCCCGCCGCCGCAGCCGACGTCGAGCACCCGCGCGCCGGGGAGCGGCGCACGGCCGGCGATGTATTCCGCACGCACCGGGTTCAGGAGGTGCAGCGGGCGGAACTCCCCGTGGCTGTCCCAGAAGCGCGCGGCGATTGCGTCGAACTTGCCGAGCTCGCCCGGGTCGGCGTTCGGGGCGCGGATGGTTTCGGGG
>DATMRG010000098.1:0-3653 GCA_035566495.1 Steroidobacteraceae bacterium
GAGAAGAACAAGTTCGACGCGGGCGGGTCCTTCGCCATCGAGTTCATCGAGCGGGCCTCGTCCCGGTTCAGCCCCCAGGCCGACGCGCTGAAGAAGCTGCACATCAAGGCGCACGAGAACCGGAAGGCCGCGGCCGGGTGAGCGTGGTTCCGGCAGGTACCGAGGCGCCTGCTGGGGGTGACGTTCACCGGGGCTGGTTCCCGGCGGACGCCGAACGGCACCGGCGGGACGCGCCCCGGTACTGTCCGGCCTGCGCGACGGCGCTCTCGCTGGCCGACGGCGGCCAGGGGCTGGTTACCGAGTACTGGACCGCGCAGGACCGCGTCTTCGTCTGCTTCTGCGGCGCCTGTGGCTGGTCCGGCGACATCGTGCTGGCCGACCGGGTCGTGGGCCACGAGGCCGCAGACTGAGTAGCTCGCGCTCCGGATTACCCGGAGCTCGGCATGCCGACCGTAGTCGTAGGCCCGGCTACCGAACGCTCGCCAAGCGCAGCCCGGAGTTTATCTAGCTGACGAGGGACTTTATAGCCGGTGTCCAGGCCCGGAACCGCATTAAGCTCCGTCTCGAACAGGCAGGTCGCCATCGCGGCGCGCGACGAGACCTGCAACTTCATGAAAATGCGACGTAGATGTGAGGCTACGGTCCACGAGCTGATATCCAGGATGGACGCTATCGTTTTATTTGGATAACCCAAAGCAACCATCCGCGCGATCTCTTGCTCGCGCGGGCTGAGCATTGACATCGGACTAGGCTTTCCCCGCCTCAACGCGATCAGCCGGATGTCGCCAACTTCCACGTCTAGCAGCACATGGCCGCGGTTGAACACGTCATTCCGGGCCTGTCCGTCGCAATACGCCGATGTTTCGAGCTTTCCCGCGAGGGACAGGAGAACATCCTCGATGTCACTGGGAAGCGCCTCGGATAGGCTCACCCCGCCACTGCTCATGAGATTCGCCACCGTCAGTCCTCCCCCCGCAGCGAGGGTGGCGCCTGTCTATCCTGCTTCGACAGATGGCGTCATCCCGTGTCCGAACTCCGACCCACCTGGTTTGGCGCGGCGATCACACTAGAAAATCACATCGAGGCCTGGCCGTCCATTGTCCCTTCTGTTCTAGCAAGCCGTCGGCGGCTGAGCCCGTGACACGTTTGAGCGACGCTTGATCCAACTCACCTGAGTACGTCCCCCTCACTCGTGCGTCTGGCGCGAGCTCACGCGGTGAGGGACGGTGCAACTGTCCCGAACCGCCAGGGAGGCGTCATGGCGCTACGTGAGACCGAGCTAGAGTCCGAGTTCGAGCTTGAGGGTGAACTTGAGAGCGAGTTCGAGGGTGAGGAAGAAGGCGAGGAGTTCCTCGGCGGAATCGTCCGCGGACTCCTCGGCCAGAGTGAATTCGAAGAGGAACTCGAGGGCGAGGAGGAAGGTGAGGAGTTCCTCGGCGGAATCGTTCGCGGACTGCTCGGTGAAGGCGAGTACGAGGACGAGTCCGAGGAGTTCTTCGGCCGGATAGCGGCCTTCGTGCGGCGCGCCGCGCCGGTCCTACGTCAAGTGGCGCGAGTGGCGGCGCCGATGGTGGGAACCGCCTTCGGCGGACCCTTGGGTGGCGCCCTTGGCAGCGTGGCGGCGCGCGCGCTCGGGGAGGGCGAGTTCGAGCTCGAGGATGAGCTCGAGGATGAAGCCGAGGACGAATACGAGGAAGAGCTCGAGACCGAGTCGGCCCACGCGATGACGGAGTCCGAGGCGCTGGCCGAGATGATGGCCGCCGTGGCCGCCCAGGCTAGATCCGAGGCCGAGGCCGAGGCGATGATCGGCGCGGCCACCGTGACCGTGCTATCGCCGCGCGACCGCGCCGAACTTCGACGGCTTCTGCCCCACATGGTCCGGGCCGTCTGCGTCCTCACCAGGCTCCTTCGGCAACGTCGGCTTACCCGGCCCGCTGTCCGCGCCGTGCCCCTCATCGTCCAGCGCAGCGGGCGCGTGCTGGCCCGGCGGGCGGCGACGGGCAGACCGGTCAACCGTCGTGTCGCGGCCCGGGTGATGAGCCGCCAGGTGCGGTCGGTGCTGGGCAGCCCCCGGCAGACCACCGCCGCCTTGAGGCGCAATGTCCAGGCCTCCAGCGCTATCCGCCGCGGCTACCGGTCGATGGGCCGCAGTTACGCCCGGCATCCCCGGGCGAACGGGGTTCGGCAGCGCCGTGCCTACAGCTACCGCTGATGCCCACTGGCCAGAAAGGACGCCGACGTCATGAGCATGAGCACGATCCAGCGCGGTGTACTCCCCGAGCTCGAGCAAGAAGTCGAGGGTGAGTACGAAGGCGAGGAATTCCTCGGCGGCCTGGCGCGGCGTGCCGCGCAAGCCGTTCTCGGCTCCCTGGGGGGCCAGTCTGGCCAGCCCGACAGCGAACTTGAAGCAGAGTTCGAGATGGAAGGCGAGTTCGAGGGCGAGGAGGAAGGCGAGGAGTTCCTCGGCGGAATCGTCCGAGGGCTGCTCGGCGAGGGCGAGTTCGAGGAGGAAGGCGAGTACGAGCTGGAAGGGGAATGGGAGGGCGAGTTCGAGGCGGAGAGCGAGGCAATGGCCAATCCGCTCCGCCGCGTTTACCCGGACGCCATGATGGAGCACCTCGGGCACGCCGCCGCCGAGGCGGAAACCGAGGCAGAAGCCGAGGCCTTCATCGGGGCACTGGTTCCGCTGGCCGCGGGGCTGGCGCGCTCGGCCGCTCCGATGATCGCCCGCGCCACCCCGCAGCTCGTACGCGGTCTGTCCAGAGTGACCCGGACCCTGCGCCGCAACCCGGCCACCCGGCGGCTCGTACGGGTACTGCCCACCATCGTGACCGGCACCACCAGAAGCCTCGCTCGTCAGGTGGCCCGCGGCCGTCCGATCACGGCGCAGCGCGCAGTCCGGACCCTGGCCGGCCAGACCGCGGCCGCCCTGTCCAGCCCGCGTGTGTGCAACCGCGCCCTGCGCCGTTCCCAGACCCTGGACCGCCGTTATCACCGGTCCACGCGTACCGGCCAGCTGGCTGTTCCGGCCCGCAGCGCTACGGCAGTTCGGGCTCTAGCGCCACGGCCGACCGGGTACCGCCCCGGCTACCGGCCCCGGGCAGGATACGGCTACGCACCCGGTTATCCACGGCAGCAGCGTTACGCGCCTGCCCTTTCTGTAGCGTGGGTCCCGGTGCCCGCGCTGCGAGGCGGTTACCCGTCGCCCGGCTACCCCGGCTGACGGTTCCGGTAACGATGACTGCCGCCACTTTTTCAAGTCCGGCGCCTTCGCCTCCGGTGCCTTCAGCTGGGTTGCCGGCCGCGGAGCCGGGCACCGCGCGGGCGCAGGTGTCGTTCGTCCCGCGGCGGACCGGCGAGATCCGGGGACCGTGGATCCGCTCGCAGGGAATCAGCGTCACCAGGCATGCCGCCGCGCTGCGCCCCTTCCGGGTTGGGGAGTTCGGCGTCGGCCCGGCGACACCCAGCGAGGGACACTTGCAGGCGGTCAACGCGCTGCTCGTACGGCTCCGGCAGGATCTTCTCGCGCTGAGCGAGCAGGTGCGTAGCGATGCGCAGAGGGCAGCGGCCCAGCCCACCACCGCGCGGCTGCAGGCCCTGGTCACAGCCAAGCGCCGGGCGCACGACTGGGTGCGGGCCATCGAGCGGATCTG
>DATMRG010000099.1:0-5597 GCA_035566495.1 Steroidobacteraceae bacterium
GGGGGGCGCGTGGCTGCTGGGACCGAAGTTCGTCGGTGCCTTTACGCTCGGCGCGGGCCTCGATGATCCGACGCACTACTTTCTGATCATCGGCATCGGCGCGTGGCTCGGCACCATCATGCTGTTCAACGTCTGGGTGCTGATCTGGCCCAATCAGAAGAAGATCCTCGGCATCGTCGCCGCCACTGACGAGGAGAAGGCCAAGGCACGCAAGACGGCGGGCATGGCCTCGCGCGTCAACTTCGTGTTGTCGATCCCGATGATCATGTGCATGGCCGGGGCCAGTCACGGCCTGCCGTTCATGCCCGGCTGAGTGCGGCACACCGGGCGGCCCTATGCCCGAGCCTCCGCGCGATCTCGCGGCGCAGGTCGAGACGGCGCTGCGCGAGGACATTGGCAGCGGCGACATCACCGCTGCGCTGGTGCCCGCGGGGCAGCGGGTGCGCGGCAGCGTCATCACGCGTGAGACCGGGGTACTGGCCGGCCGGCCCTGGGTGGATGCGACCTTCCGCCATCTCGATCCGCAGATACAGCTCGTCTGGCATGCCAACGACGGCGAGCCGATCGCCGCCAATCAGGTCGTCTTCGAGATCGCCGGCGGCGCCCGCCCGGTGCTGACCGGCGAGCGCACGGCGCTCAACTTCCTGCAGCTGCTGTCGGCGACCGCGACCGCGACGCGGCGCTTCGTCGACGCCGTGGCCGGCACCGGCTGCACCATCCTCGATACCCGCAAGACCATCCCGGGACTGCGGACCGCGCAGAAATACGCGGTGCTCTGCGGCGGTGGACAGAACCACCGCATGGGTCTCTATGACCGCGTGCTCATCAAGGAGAACCACATCGCCGCCGCCGGCTCGCTCGGCGGCGCGATCCGCGCCGCGCGCAGCCATGCGCCCGGCATGACGATCGAGGTGGAGGTCGAGTCGCTCACCGAGCTCGAGGAGGCGCTGGCGGCGGCGCCCGACATCGTGATGCTCGATGACTTCACGCAGGCCGACCTGCGCGCGGCGGTGGCGCTCAACCGCGGGAGCGCCCGGCGGGTGTTGCTCGAGGCCTCGGGCAGCGTGACGCTCGAGACCGCGCGCGCGGTCGCCGAGACCGGCGTCGATTACATCTCGATCGGTGCGCTCACCAAGCAGGTGCGCGCCGTGGACCTGTCGATGCGCCTGGAGTTCAGCGCCGCCCGGCCCTGAGCGCGCTGCGCGCGAGCCTCCTGTCCTATCGCTGGTAGTAGTCGGCGGCGGCGTGTAAACCGTCCGCGCCGCGCTGTGAGCGGCTGTCCAATGCGGGGAAGAGACGTGGTGCGGGAGCTCCTGGTGAGCGTGTCATTGGCCGCGGTCTGCGGCACGGCGGTCGCCGCAACGGCCGCGGCGGCGGAGACTTCCGCGCTGAGCGAGGTGACGGTCACCGCCACGCGCATTCCGGAGCCCATCGATCAGATTCCGGCGACCGTCTCCACGGTCTCGGGCGGCGAGCTCCGGGCGCGCGACTCGTGGGACATGGCTTCAGCTCTCAGCCTCGTCTCCGGCGTCGAGGCTCCGGCCGGAGGCGATGCGGGCCCCTCGAGCGCGGTGCCCGCGTTCTGGGGACTGCACGAGTTCGACGCCTTCCTCCTCGTCGTGGACCAGGTACCCTGGGGAGGTGCGTTCAATCCGGCCATCACGACGCTCAACCTGAACGACGTCGAGCGCGTCGAGGTGCTGAAGGGCGCCGCGCCGGTCATGTACGGCGCCACCTCCTTCGTCGGGGTCGTGCACGTGCTGCACTATCCGGCGGGCGAAGCCTCGGACGACGCCTCGGTGGCGTTCGGCAGCTACGGCTCGGTGCGCGGCGCGGCAGCCTTCGCCCTGCCGCCCTCGGGCAGCTACCGCCAATCCTTCGCGGCCGATGGCGAGAAGCTCGGCTTTGCGGACGGGCGCGAGAAGACCGCGGACGGCCGGCTCCTGTATCGCGGCGCGCTCGACCTCGGCTCGGGCGTGCTGCGCGTCGATGCGAATCTCAGCATCGTGCGCGACGTGCCGCCGAGTCCCGTCATCCGCGAAGGCAGCGCGCTCACTTCCCTGACTCCGATCAACGCCAACTTCAATCCCGCCGACGCGGCGCTCGATGAGGACAAGTATCAGCTCGCCCTCGACTACAGCCGGCCAACTCCCTGGGGAACGTGGGAGACCCTGGCCTCGTTCTCCCGCTCGCACGTCGACGACGTCCGCGCCTTCCTGCACCCGGATCTCAGCGGCAACGCCGACACGCAGAACCAGAATCGCACCATCCTCGACGATTACTTCGACACGCACCTCGCCGGCGAGCTGGGTGGTGACACGTCACTCCTGGTCGGCGCGGACTTGCTCTACGGCTACGGGCGGCAGGTCACGCTGAACGGCAACAGCGCCTACAACGTGCCGCTCGATGGCTCGGTGGTGCCGCCCCCGACCTCGCAGCTGCCGGTGAACGAAGTGGGCTTCGTCGCCGACAAGCGGCTCTTTGCCGGACAGTACGCCCAGCTCGACTGGAAGCCCGATGAGCGCTGGGATCTGATCGTCGGACTGCGCCTCAACGAGACCAGCGAGGACAAGCTCTCGAGCGATCTCACCGCTACCTACGACCGGCAGAGCGCGAGCCGCCACGTCACCCGCCCCACCGAGACCGCCGGCGTCAGCTATCGCGCCCTTCGCTCCGGCAAGGACGAGGTCGTCGTGTACGCGGACTTCCGCAACGCCTTCAAGCCATCGGCCCTCGATTTCGGGCCGGACTACCAGCCGGCGGTGCTGCTGCCGGAGACCGCGAGGAGCTACGAGGTCGGGCTCAAGGGTGCGGCGGCCGACGGGCAGCTCAGCTGGCAGGCCGAAGCCTTTCGCCTCGACTTCACCAACCTCGTGGTACCCACCGACACGGGCTTCCTCACCAACGCCGCGGGCGAGCGGCTCGAGGGGTTCGAGCTCGAGACACGCTACGCCATTACGCGCGACCTCTCGGTCGCGGCCAACTTCGCCTATCACGACGCGCACTTCACCCAGTACCAGTTCTTCGATCCCGAGACCGGTAGTTACGTCGACGTAGCGGGCAATCAGCTGCCACTCTCACCGCGCCAGCTCGCAACTGCCGGCATCCTCTACCAGCCCGCGCAGGGCTTTAACTCGACGGTGGTGCTGAGCTATGTGGGGCGCCGCTTCCTCGAGGAGGAGAACATCGCGCCGGTCGGCGGGTACAGCAAGCTCGATGCGACCCTCGGCTATCGCTTCGGTCACTGCGAGCTCGACCTCGAGGGCACGAATCTCACCAACCAGCGGCCGCCGGTGAGCGCCAGCGAGTTCGGCAGCGAGTCCTTCTACTTGCTCAACGCGCGCACGCTGTGGCTGCGGCTCACCTACCGAGCCCGACCAGCCGCTCGATGAGCTCGTGCAGCAGCGCATAGCACGGCAGGGCCAGAAGCGGCAGCAGCAGGGCGCCCGCGGTCAGCACGGCCAGGATGCGCGCACGCGAGTTCGGCGTCGGCGGCGCGAGCAGCGTGCGCACGCGCCCCGGCACGTCGTCCGCTGCCACCGGCATTCCAAGGGCTGGCTGCGGCGCGCCGCGACTCTGCATGAGGCGCGCGACCCTGATGAGGGCGGACGCGAGCGCCAGGCGCCGCTCGGAGTCGGCGCCGGTGGCACGCTGGTCCGCCTCGCATTCCGCCGCGGTTCGCCAGCGTTCGGCCAACGCCGCGGCGAGCGGCGTCAGCGCGAGCGCATCGGGCGCGGCCGTGAGCAGCAGGAGCTTCAGATTGTCCCGCGCCGCGAGATGCGCGGCCTCGTGCGCCAGGACGGCGCGGAACTCCTCGCCGCTGCAGGCGGCGCGCACCGACTCGGTGGCCACGATGCGCGGCCGCCACGCCCCGATCACCGCAACGATGGGCTCCGAGGTCTCGGCGACGTGCACCGCCTCATGCCCGATGCGGTCGGGGCCGGGCCGGCAGCGTTCGAGCAGCGCCCGCGCCGCGCGCACGGCGCGCCCTGCGCGCCAGATCCCTGCGGTGAGGCCGGCGACGGCGAGCACGGCCAGCACGATCAGGAGCGGGCCGGCGGCTTCGCGCTCGCGATGGGGCTCGAACCCGACGAATGCCGGCAGCACGACCGTGAGCGCAATGAGCAGTGCCCCGGCCGAGGGCAGCAGGCGCAGGGCCAGAAGATCGAGCGACGTGGCGCGGAGATGCGCGAGCCCCGCACGCCACGCGAGTGCCAGCAGCGCCGCCAGCATCAGGCTCACGAGCGAGAAGGTCGCCAGCAGCACGAGGCCGAGCAGCACCGCCGGGTTCATTTGCGCTCGCTCCTGCGCCTGCGACGCTCGGCCTGCACCAGCGCGTCGAGCTGATCGAGGAGCGCCGCGTCGGTGTCGCGCACGGCGCGCACCAGGGTCGAGAGGATGACTCCGGCGCGCCCGGAGGCTCCGAGCAGGTCACTGACGTGTCCCGAGACCAACTCCGACAGCAGCTCATCACGCGAGCAGCGGGGCTCGTAGGCGAAGGCACGTCCGTCCCGCCGGCGCAGCAGCAGCCGCTTGCGGTAGAGCCGATCGAGGGTAGTCATGATCGTGGTGTAGGCAAGCCCCGGGCAGGCGCGTTGCAGCTCGCGTACCCTGGCCGCGCGCGGCCGTTCCCACAGGAGCTCGAGCAGCCGGGTTTCGAGAGGTCCGAGCCCCGCGCGGCTGCGCAAGGCCTTGGGAGTATTTGCGTCGGGTCGCGGTGACACGGTCGGCGATTGTTAGCGTAGGATGCGCGCCGTGTCCATGAGCAACGCAACTGCTTCCCTGAGCGTCGGCGCGCTCGCCGCCCTCCTCGCCTGCGCCACCACCGCCCGCGCTCAGGTCGCGGCGCGTCCCGAGGTCCCCGACGCCATCAAGGCGCCGGCGGGAGAGACAGTCGTGTTCGTGGCGCACGCCGCGGGATCTCAGATCTACACCTGCGGCAAGGGCGATGACGGCAAGGCGCAGTGGACGCTGAAGGCGCCCGAGGCGCAGCTGCGCGACGCGAAGGGCGCGCTGATCGGCCATCACGCCGCGGGGCCTTCCTGGAAGCATATCGATGGCAGCTCGGTGACCGGCAAGATGGTGGCCAAGGCGCCTGCGCCCGACCCTGCGTCGATCCCCTGGCTCCTTGTGTCCGTCGCGAGCCATGAGGGCAACGGCGTACTGACGCGCGTCACCAGCATTCAGCGTATTCACACCAAGGGTGGCGTGGCGCCGCCCGCCGAGAAGTGCGACCCGTCGAAGCCGAACGCTGAGACGTGGATTCCGTATAGCGCCGACTACTACTTCTTCGCGCCCGGGAAGTGAGGCCGCCGGCGCCTCACGCCTCCGCGCTGTGAGGTCTCCGCGGGCGCTTTTCGACCCGAATGTTAGATATCCATCTAATTTGCCGTCTTGAGGGCCTGAATCCGGCCTCAAGGGGTGTCACTTAGATGGTTTTCTAACAATCGGCCAAAAAACCGTTTTTGGACCCACCGTGCGCGCCCTCGCCATCGGTCCGCGAGTAAAGCGCGCGCTGGCCGGCCTCAGGCGACGGCGGACTTGAGAACGCGTTGCGGCTGGGCGACGCCGTAGCCCTGCGCGTAGTCGACGCCGAG
>DATMRG010000100.1:0-16350 GCA_035566495.1 Steroidobacteraceae bacterium
ATCGCGCCGCAGTTCACCGCGATGAAGGGACCCTCACGGCGCGCGCCGCTCTCATGAATCATGCGGGCGACCAGCTCCTTGCCGGTGCCGGACTCGCCGGAGATGTGCACCGGCGCCTGGCTGCGCGCGACGCGGGCGATCATGTCACGCAGCTGCTCCATGACGGGCGATGCGCCGAGGAGCCGCGGGCCGGCGAATGTGGCGGCGGTCGCCTGAATGTCCGCCGCGGCGCGCAGCTTCAAGGCGCTGCCGACCAGCTTGCGCAGCACGCCGAGGTCGAGGGGCTTGGAGACGAAGTCGAAGGCGCCGAGCTTCAAGGCACGCACCGCCGACTCGACATTGCCGTGGGCGGTGATCACGGCCACGGGCACAGTGGCCCGGTTCTCCTGGATCCAGGCGACGAGGTCCAGCCCGTCGCCATCGGGCAGCCGCATGTCGGTCAGGCACAGGTCGAAGCTCTCGGTCTTCAGCAAGCGCCGCGCCGTGTCGAGGTCCGGAGCGGTGCGGGTCCTGAAATTCATGCGGCTCAAGGTCAGGCTCACGAGCTCGAGCAGGTCCGGCTCATCGTCGACGATGAGCACGATCGGCTGGGCGGATGTGGTGCGCGAGCCTGATGCCGCCTCGTTCATCAGATCTCCCACCGCCGCCTGTCCGGAAACACCAGCCGGAAGACGCTGCCACCACCGGCGCGCGCCTCGTAGAGCAACGTCGCGCCGTTGGCCTGCGCGAGCTCGCGCGCCAGGAAGAGGCCGAGCCCCGTGCCTCGCCCGGCGCTGAAGAACGGCTCGAAAATGCGCTCCGCGATCTCGGGTTTCACTCCCTCGCCGCGATCGGCAACCTCGAGGAACGGGCGGGCGTTTGTGGGCATGCGTCCGTATCGTATCTCGACGGCCCGCGTGGGGTCGCCCAGCACGGCGTGCTTGATCGCGTTGTCGCACAGGTTCCACAGGATCTGCCGCAGCTGATCGGGATCCGCGCGCACCTCGAGGTCGGCCGTACTGCCGACCGTCAGCCGTGCGCGCGGGAACTGCATGGTGTCGCAGAACTCGGCGTGGAACTCCTCGGTCCACGCCGACAAGGTCAAGCGCTCGAGCCGCGCCGGCTCGCGCCGCGACAAGCGTTGTACGTTGTCGATGATGCCGCTGACGCGCGTGGCGTTGGCGCGGATGATCTCGGTGAGGCGGCGGTCGTCGCTCGTCAGGCTCGGCGACTCGGCGAGCAGCTGCCCCGCATGACTCATGGCGCCGACCGGATTGCGGATCTCATGGGCGATGCTCGCGCTGAGGCGCCCGAGCGCGGCGAGCTTCGACTGCTGCACCCTCTCGGCGAGGATGCTGGTGTCTTCGAGGAAGATCAGCACCGGACCGGGGCCGCTCGAGCCGAGCGCCGCAAAGTGCGGGCGGATCACCCGCGAGCCGTCGGCCGCCACGAAGGTTGCATCCGCGGACGATTCCGGCCCGCCGCTGGCGGCGCCCTTGCGCCAGGATTCGAGCAGAAACACCAGGCGCGGCGAGGCCTCACCGATGAGAGCATCCGGGAAGGCGTTCTGGTCGCCGAGGATCTCCGCCGCCGACTCGTTGATGAGACGGACGCGGTCCTGGGCGTCGATCACCAGGATGCTCTCCCGCAGGTGCTGCACGATGTACTGCGAGAGCTGCGCGAGGTTGGCGAGGTCGAGCTCCTGCCGGCGCACCAGGGCATCGCTCTCGCGCAGCCGGTTCGCGACCGGCCAGGTGACGAGCGAGGTCCCGAACAGCGCTACCCCGATGAGCCCCGCGGTCACGTAGTCCGTCGCGGGTGTCGCATCCGTTAACCCCGAGAACACCTGTTGTGCCAGCACCGCAATCGCGGCGACCGCGGCGATCAGAAAAGCGTCACGGCGGTCGGCCAGCACCGCGAGGGCGAACACCGGCAGCACCAATAGGATCCCGAGTCCACTGGCGACACCACCCGCCGCATACAGAATGAAGGCGATCGCGATAGCGTCGACGCTGGCGTTGACGAGCGCCACGATGCGCAGGCTCGACCACTCGAGCCGTCGTGCGATGATGAGGAGGAGCGCCGCCGTGAAGTAGGCGATGCAGGCGCCGACAAAGAGCTGTGGGTGCGCCGGCACCACGCTCCAGGCTGGACCGGACAGCCCCTGCATGATGAGCAGCAGCAGCGGCACCAGCAGCCGGTAGAGGTTGAGCAGCCCGATGACCCGCCAGACGAGATCGCTGGGTGTCACGGCGGGGGCGGCGATACTGGCCGGCATTTTCAGTGCGGGGGACCGTTCGCGGGCCGTTTGCAGATGCGATGGACTCTAGCATCTTCATTGACGCGCTGGACGCGACCCGCATCGCATGGCTGGCCACTGCCGGGCAATTTCGCGACAATGCAGGCTTTACCCGACGGGCGATGCGATGAACCTGCACGAGTACCAGGCCAAGGATATTTTTCGCAGCTCCGGGATCCCGGTGCCGGCCGGCAGGGTTGCCGCCGGCCCCGACGAGGCGGTCGAGGCGGCGCGTTCGCTCGGTGGGGGCGTGTGGGTAGTGAAGGCCCAGGTGCACGCCGGCGGCCGCGGCAAGGCGGGTGGCGTCAAGCTCGCACGGGATCTGGAGGCGGTGCGCGCCGCGGCGGCCGGAATGCTCGGCAAGCGTCTGGTCACCAAGCAGACCGGTCCCGAGGGGCTGCCGGTCGATCGCGTCTACGTCGAAACCGGCTCGGACATCGCCCGCGAGCTCTACCTGTCGATGACGTTGAACCGAGAGCGCGGCCGCATCGCGCTGATCGCCTCCGCGGCCGGCGGCATGGAGATCGAGGAGGTCGCGCACACCACGCCGGAGAAGATCCTGAGCATCAACGTGCACCCGGCGGCCGGGCTGCAGGGTTATCAGGTGCGCGAGATCGCCTACGGGCTCAAGCTCGAGAGCAACCTGATCGGGAAATTTCAGTCGCTCGCCGTGGCGCTCTATCGCCTCTATATCGAGAAGGATCTGAGCCTGGTCGAGATCAATCCGCTGATCGTGACGCGCGAGGGCAACCTGCTCGCGCTCGATGCCAAGATCGACGTCGATGCCAACGCGCTGTTCCGGCACCCCGAGCTCGCCGCATTACGCGACGTGAGCCAGGAAGACCCGATGGAGCGCCGCGCCAGCGAGCATGATCTCAATTACGTGTCCCTCGACGGCGACATCGCGTGCATGGTGAACGGCGCCGGACTTGCGATGGCAACCATGGACCTCATCAAGCTCCACGGCGGGGCGCCCGCCAACTTTCTCGACGTCGGTGGCGGCGCCACGGCCGAGCGGGTCACGGCGGCCTTCGAGCTCATTCTCTCCAACCCGCGGGTGCGGGCGGTGCTGGTCAACATCTTCGGCGGCATCGTGCGCTGCGATCTGATCGCCGAGGGCGTGATCAAGGCGGTGAAGAAGGTCGGGGTCAGCGTGCCGGTGGTCGCGCGGCTCGAGGGTACCAACGCCGACAAGGCGCGCACCATGTTGGCGAGCAGTGGCCTCGCCATCACGCCGGCCGAGGATCTTACCGACGCGGCCCGCAAGGTGGTCGCACTCGCGAAGGGCAAGGCATGAGCATTCTGGTCAACCGCCACACCCGCGTCATCTGCCAGGGATTCACCGGCAAGCAGGGGACCTTCCATTCCGAGCAGGCGCTCGCGTATGGCACGAAGCTCGTCGGTGGTGTCACCCCGGGACGCGGCGGAGAGAAGCACCTTGGGCTCCCGGTATTCGACACCGTGCGCGATGCGGTGCGCGAGACCGGCGCGACGGCGAGCGTGATCTACGTACCCGCCGCCGGTGCCGCGGACTCGATCCTCGAGTCGGTGGACGCAGGGGTCGAGCTCGTCGTCTGCATCACCGAAGGCGTGCCGGTCCGGGACATGGTGAGTGTCAAGGCGATGCTCGCGGGCTCCGCCACGCGGCTGGTCGGCCCCAACTGTCCGGGTGTCATCACGCCCGAGGAATGCAAGATCGGCATCATGCCGGGCTTCATTCACAAGAAAGGCACGGTTGGCATCGTGTCGCGCTCGGGCACTCTGACTTACGAAGCGGTCTTCCAGACCACGCACGCCGGCCTCGGACAGTCGAGCTGCGTCGGTATCGGGGGCGACCCGGTCGCAGGTATGAGCTTCATCGACGTGCTCGATCTCTTCGAGCGCGACCCGCGCACCGAAGGCATCATCCTGGTCGGCGAGATTGGTGGCACGGGCGAGGAAGCCGCGGCCAATTACATCCGCCGGTATGTCACGAAGCCGGTCGTCGCCTACATCGCCGGCGTCACCGCGCCGCCCGGGAAGCGCATGGGCCACGCAGGCGCGATCGTCGCCGGCGGGATGGGGACGGCCGCGCACAAGTACGCAGCCTTCGAAGCCGCCGGAGTGCGCACGGTGAAATCACCGGCGCTGCTCGGCGCGACGATGGCAGAGCTGCTCGGCCGCCGCCGCGCCCGCAGAGCCGTTCTGGCGGCGCGCGTCGCGCCCGCGCCCGCGAGGCCGCGCCGCGCTCCGCGCAGCTCACGTGCCAAGGCGCGGCCCGTGGCGCCCCGACGCAAGGCCGGAGCGCGCGCCACCGCCCGCGCGCGTTCGCGCCCCGCGGCCCGGCGTCCGGGAGGCGGCAGGCGGCGCTGAAGGCGCCGTACCGCCATGAGCGACACCCTCGGCATCGCCCTCGCGCAAATCGACCTCCTCGTTGGCGACGTGCAGGGCAACGCTGCACGGGTGATCGCGACGGCGCGCAGCGCGCGGGCCGACTTCGGCGCCGATCTGGTGCTTTTTCCCGAGCTCGCCTTGAGTGGCTATCCGCCCGAGGACCTGTTGTTTCATCGCGGCTTCCGCCGACAGATCGAGGCGGGTCTCGCACGCGTGCGCGCCGACGCCGGCGAGGCCGCGGTGATGCTCGGCTTCCCGGAATACACGAGCGCCGCGATCTACAACTCCGCGGCTCTCATCACCGGCGGTGAGATCGCCGCCATTCATCGCAAGTCAGAGCTGCCCAACTACAAGGTGTTCGACGAAAAACGTTACTTCCGCCCCGGCGCCCAGCCGACGGTGGCGGAGCTCAAGGGCTTTCGGATCGGGCTGCTCGTGTGTGAGGACATCTGGGAGCGAGAGGCTGCGCAGCTGGCGCGCTCCGCGGGCGCCGAGCTCCTCGCTGTGATCAACGCATCCCCCTACGAGGTCCACAAGCAGCGCGAGCGCGAGGACATCGCGCGGGCGCGTGTCATGGACGTCGGACTGCCGCTCGCGTACGTGAATCTGGTCGGCGGGCAGGACGAGCTGGTGTTCGATGGCAACTCGTTCGTCATGAATGCGCAGGGCGAAGTGGTGCTGCGGGCGGCCTCGTTCGAGGAAGGGAGCTTCGCCGTCCGCTTCGAGCGCGACCCGCGCGGCAAGGTCGTGCCACGCCCCGGACACGTTTCCCCCGAGCTCAGCGACGAGGCGAGCGTATGCCGGGCGCTGACACTGGGCGTGCGCGACTACGTCGGCAAGCACGGGTTTCCGGGAGTCGTGATGGGGCTCTCGGGCGGGGTCGACTCAGCCCTCACGCTGGCCATCGCGGTCGATGCACTGGGCGCGGATCGCGTGCAGGCGGTCATGATGCCATCGCGCTATACCTCGCCGATGAGCCTCGAGGACGCCGCCGAGCAGGCGCGCACGCTCGGGGTCCGCTACAGCGTGCTGACGATCGAGGCGATGTTCGAGAGTACGCTCGCGACGCTCAAGGGGGAATTCGCGGGCCGCGAGCCGGATGCCACCGAGGAAAACATTCAGTCGCGCTGCCGCATGCTGTTACTCATGGGCATCTCGAACAAGACGGGTCGGATGCTGCTCACCACCGGCAACAAGAGCGAGATGGCGGTCGGCTATGCCACTCTCTACGGCGATATGGCCGGCGGCTTCGCGCCGATCAAGGACTGCAGCAAGGGGCTGGTGTATCGCCTGGCGAACTACCGCAACTCGCTGTCCCGGGTGATTCCGCAGCGCGTGATCGACCGGCCGCCCTCGGCGGAGCTGCGTCCGGGACAGAAGGACTCCGACTCGCTGCCGCCGTACGAGATTCTCGATCCGATCCTCGAGGCATTCATCGAAGAGGATTTGTCGGTGGATGAGATCGAGGCGCGCGGCTTCGACCGCGCGACGGTCGCGCGCGTGCTCGATCTCGTGAAGCGCAACGAGTACAAGCGCCGCCAGGCGCCGCCCGGAGTGCGGGTGAGCCGGCGCGCCTTCGGGCGCGACTGGCGCTATCCGATCACCAACGGCTACCGCCGCTGAGCGCCCGCTACCAGAACTTCCACCACGCCCGCTTGGCGACCGCCTCGGACTGGCGTACGTCAGCAGAGTAGTTCACCTCGTACACCTGGCGGGCCTGCGCTGCGAGCGGCTCGAGGCCGAGCTTGTCGTAGCACTCGATCATGATCGCGAGCGCCTCACGCGTCGCAGGCGCCCCGTCGTACTGCTCCACGGCGCCCTTGGCACGCTGCGCGGCTGCCACGTAGGCGCCGCGCTTGAGGTAGTAGCGCGCGACGTGCACCTCATAGCTCGCCAGGCGGTCGCGCAGGTACACCATGCGCTGCAGCGCATCGTGCGCGTATTCGCTCTTCGGATACTGCTCGACCACGATCTTGAAGGACGCGAACGACTTGCGTGCGTTGGACGGCGGCCGCTGGGTCATGTCGGCGCGAAAGATGCGCTCGATCGCATTGGGCGTACGCTCGAAATCGACCAGGCCCTTGACGTAGTAGGCATAGTCGACGCGCGGGTGGGTCGGGTTCTCGCGAATGAAGGCATCGGCGGCATCGGTGGCCGACTCGCCTTCGCCGGCGCGGTAATATGCGTAGATGAGATCGATGCGCGCCTGGCGCGCCTCGTCGGTGAAGGGAAAGCGCGCGGTCAACGCCTCATAGGCCTTTATGGCGCCGTTGAAGTCGTTGTTGGCGAGGTCCTTCTTGGCGGTCTTGAAGAGCTGCTCGGGCGTCTGCTTCTGCAACGCCTTCTCGCGGTGCGAGCTGCAGCCGCAGACGGCAAGCAGCACCACGCACAACGCGACCGCACCGCCGCGTACCGGACCGGACAAACGCATCTGGAGAGGACCTTTCTTTTGGCTTCGCGCCGAACGAATCCGAACATTATAACGAATCGTCCTGCAGACCCTGGGACCATTGCCGGGCCGGCCGAGTTCCGCTCACACGAGCTCGATCTGCCCGCCGAAGCAGCCGGCCTCAGGTTCGACCAGGCACTGGCGCGCGCCCTGCCGCAGTACTCGCGTGCGCAACTCAAGTCCTGGATCGAGTCGGGCGCGGCTCAGGCGGAGGGGCGGACACTGCGGGGCAAGGACCGGGTGTCGGGCGGGGAGCGGGTGCGGATCCATGCGCAGCTCGAGAGCCGTGACGACGTGGGGGCCGAGGAGCTGCCGCTCACGGTCGTTTTCAAGGACCGTGCCCTGCTGGTGATCGACAAACCCGCGGGGATGGTGGTGCATCCGGGCGCCGGCAACCCGCGCCACACGCTGCAAAACGCCCTGCTCGGACGCGATCCCAAGCTCTCTCTGGTACCGCGCGCCGGGCTGGTGCACCGGCTCGACAAGGACACCTCGGGACTCCTCGTGGTGGCACGCACGCCCGAAGTGCATACGGCGCTGGTGGCGGCGCTCGCCGCGCGCGAGATCTCCCGCCAATACCTGGCCGTTTGCACCGGGGTGATGACGGGCGGCGGCACGGTCGATGAGCCGATCGGCCGGCACCGGGCGCAGCGGCTCAAAATGGCGGTACGACGTGACGGCCGCCCGGCGGTCACGCACTATCGGATCCTC
This sequence comes from Steroidobacteraceae bacterium, assembly GCA_035566495.1. GTDB lineage: Bacteria > Pseudomonadota > Gammaproteobacteria > Steroidobacterales > Steroidobacteraceae > 13-2-20CM-66-19. Next base: position 7,812 of record DATMRG010000100.1, read on the forward strand.
GAGCGCTTTCGCGCACACACCCTGGTACGCGCCGAGCTCGAGTCCGGCCGCACGCATCAGATCCGGGTGCACCTCGCGTACATCGGCTTTCCGATCGTGGGCGATCCACTCTATGGCGGGCGACGGCGCATCCCGGCGGGCTGTACACCGGCGCTGGCTGAGGCGCTTGCCGGCTTCCATCGGCAGGCGTTGCACGCCGAGCGCCTCGCGCTCACGCACCCGTTGTCCGGAAAAAGGCTGGAGTGGCAGGCGCCGCTCGCCGCTGACATGCAGGGCCTGCTAGCGGCGCTCGAGGAGGATGCGGTGTGAGCGGTATTGCGACAGCTCCCGAAGTGCTTACACCGGAGTGGCTCGCCCCACGCGCCGTACGTGCGGCGTTCACGCTGCGCCGCGGAGGCGTGAGCATCGCGCCGTTCGATTCACTCAATCTCGGCGCGCATGTCGGCGACGCCCCTGACGCCGTAGCCGAGAACCGGCGCCGCGTGAATGCAGGGCTCAATCTCCCGGCGGAGCCCGCCTGGCTCGAACAGGTCCACGGCACTCGCGTCGCGGACCTCGACGCGCCGGGCGAGGCCGGCCACGCTCCCGCAGACGCCGTCATGACGCGCCGCGCGGGGAAGGTGTGCGCCGTGCAGGTGGCCGACTGCATGCCGATCCTCTTTGCCGCGCGGGACGCCTCGGCAGTGGCGGTCGCGCATGCCGGGTGGCGCGGGCTGGCGGCCGGGGTGCTGGAGGCCACGGTGGCCAAGCTCGGGATTACAGGACGAGAGCTCATTGCGTGGCTCGGCCCCGCGATCTCGGCGAGGCATTTCGAGGTTGGAGACGAAGTGCGTACGGCGTTTCTCGAGCGCGATCCCGGTGCTCGCGCTGCGTTTGTTGCGAACCCGCGCGGGCGCTGGCTATGCGACCTCGCCACGCTCGCGCGGCAGCGGCTCGCCGCGCTGGGAGTTGCCGAGGTCTCGGGAGGAAATTGGTGCACTTACGCCGATCCCACGCGTTTTTTTTCCTTCCGGCGCGACGGGCGCTGCGGGCGCATGGCGGCCCTGATCTGGCTCACGTGATGGGCCGGATCTGAAGAAATGCCGCTGCTCGCATGGATCGTGGCGTTCTCGGCCCTCGGCGGTATCGCCAGTGCCGCGCTCGCCGTGGTGTTTCTTTGGATTCCCGAGCGGCACGCGGCCCGGATTCTGCCGCATTTCGTGAGCTTCGCCACCGGCGCGCTGCTCGGCGCGGCGCTGCTCGCGCTGCTCCCCGAGGCGATCGAGCGCGCCGGAGTCGCGGCGGCGCACGCTCTCGGTCTCACACTGATCGCGGGACTAGGAGTGTTCTTCGTCATCGAGAAGCTCGTTCTGTGGTGGCATACCCGTGGTGAGGAGGCGCCGCCCGGGCACAACGGCAACCATCCGGGCGCGCAGGGGCACGACTCGCACATTGGGCACTCGCACGCCCGCGATCACGCATTCGGAGTCCTGGTGCTCGTCGGAGACAGTGTTCACAACGCACTGGACGGGGTGCTCATCGCCGCGGCCTTCCTCACCAGCCTGTCGCTAGGACTAGTGACCACTTTCGCCGTCGCGGCCCACGAAATCCCGCACCGGGTAGGGGACTTCGGCATTCTGGTGCACGCCGGCTTCTCGCGCTCGCGCGCGCTGCTGCTCAATCTCGGGACGGGGATCGCCTCCGTTATCGGTGCGGTGGCCGCCTACTACGGCCTGCAGCAGGCACTCTGGGTGCTGCCCTACGCGCTGGCGTTCGCGGCGGCCGGGTTTCTCTATATTGCGGTTGCCGGCCTTATCCCCGGGCTCCATCGCCGGGTCGATCCCGTCAGCAGCGCTATTCAGGTGTTCTTTATTACCGCCGGCATCTGCGTCATTGCACTCGCCGAATCGCTCGGTGGTGTCTAGGTCGGGGCAACCCGCCATGGGCGACCCCGAGCGGCCGAATCTGGGATCGAGTTCGCGAACCCGCCAATCGGCCATCGGATAAGATTTAACCTAATTCTGCGATCGGTGGGCGCGAACGATGTTCAAGTGGTTGAGCGGAGGCAAGGTCGCCGAGATCGGTGGCTCGCTCGCGGACGGCCTCGCCGTGCATGCGGGGCCGGAGTCCGGCTCGCAGAACCTGAGCCTGCAGAAGGCGCTTCCCAAGTTTATGCAGCAAGTCGATCGCGAGACGGCTGCGCTGAAGCTCAACATCTTCAGCCGCGCCGCGCTGGCGAATTCCTTCAAGTGGCGACTCCTCGAAAAAGGGGTCGAGCGGAGCCTGGTCAATGAGCTGACGCAGTCGCTCGTGCTGCGGCTCACGGTGGGCGTACCGGCAGATCAGGCAGGTGGGGCGGCGGTCGCCGGCAAGAAGGCCCGACCGCGCCGCGAGGCCCTCGAGGCATTGTTCGCCGAGGGGACGGAGTACTCGGGCCGTGGCGAATGGGAACGGGCGCTCGAATGCTTTCAGGAGGTATCAAAGGCCGACCCGCGCAACCTGGTGGTGCTCAATGCGCTCGGTGGCACGCTATACCGGTTGGGTCGCAACAGCGAAGCGGGTCAGCAGTTCAGACAGGCGATCAATATCAAGGAGAGTCATCCGGACGCTCACTGTTACCTCGGCGGGTTGCTGCGGTCACAGGGGCTCCTGATCGAGTCCGAGCGGCACCTGCGCCGGGCTCTGAAGCTGAAGCCGTCCTTCACCGACGCGCAGATCAGCCTGGGCGCAACGCTCTTCATGTTGGGGAAGACGGCCGAGGCGCGGCAACTCCTGGAGAAGGCTCTGCGCGTCGCGCCGCGCAATCTCGATGCTCTGATGCACATGGGGAGAGCGGTCGCCCTGGAGGGAAACAGGGAGGAGGCTGAATCCTGGTACAAGCGCGCGCTGGAAGTGGACGCGAACGCATGGCTCGCGTGGGTCGGGATCAGCGAACTGCGCAAGTTCACGGCGTCGGACGCCGACTGGCTCAAGGGAGCGCAGGCGAGCGCCGCAAGCGGGTTGGCACCGCTCAGTGAGGCGAGCGTGCACTCTGCGATCGGAAAGTACTACGACCAGTTAGGCGAGTACGACAAGGCGTTCAAGAGCTTCCGGCGTGCCAAGGAGCTGGTGAAGGCCGCGGGCGCGACTTACAACAGGCGCGACGCCGAAGCGACCATCGAAACCTGGGTTCGCACCTATGACCGCGAGGCGCTCGCGCGCGGGCGTCCCGGAGCATCCCAGTCCGAGCTGCCGGTCATCGTCACCGGCATGCCGCGCTCCGGCACCTCACTCGTCGAGCAAATCATCGCCTCGCACCCGGCCGCAGCCGGGGTTGGCGAGCTGAATTTCTGGGCGAACACGGTCCGCAATCGGCATCCGGGTCTCGCTACCGCACCTCCGGATGAAGCGACGAGCCGGACGCTGGGCGAGGGGTACCTGAAGGCGCTTACCGCAGATTCAGCGGACGCGACGCGCGTCGTCGATAAATCGATATTCAATTTCATGTACCTGGGTGCCATACACGCGGTGTTTCCGCGTGCGCGCCTCATCTGCATGAAGCGCAATCCGATCGACACCTGCCTGTCGTGCTACTTCGCTGATTTCCCACCGTCGTTGAGCTTCACGCACGATCTCTCGGACCTGGCCCATCTGTACGGGCTGCACCACAAGATCGTGGCGCATTGGCGCAGCGTGTTGCCTCCCGAGGCGTTTCTGGAGGTTCCGTACGAGGAGCTGACGGCCGACCAGGAGACCTGGACGCGTCGGATCATCGAATTTCTCGGACTCCCCTGGGACGATCGGTGCATGCAGTTCCACAGTGCGAAGCGCGTGGTGGCGACCGTGAGCAACTGGCAGGTACGCGAGAAGATCTATCGAAGCTCGGTCGAGCGCTGGCGCCACTACGAGAAGTTCATCGGCCCGCTGCGCGCTCTCCAGGACCTGGACTGAGCCCACCTTCAGGCTGACCACGGGCCTGCCTTCGGGGGCGAGCACTGCCTGCCGCCCTGCGCTATCCTCGGCGTGCAGCCGCAGACCGGAGCACCGGCAGCGCAGCCCCTTGAACGGACTGCGGTTTGTCCCCACAAATCGAGCACTTACCCTAGTCACGGCCAATTCCCATGCGGATGGACAAGCTCACCAGCCGGTTCCAGCAGGCGCTGGCCGACGCGCAGTCGCTTGCGCTCGGCCGCGATCAGCAGTTCATCGAGCCCGCGCACGTCTTACTGGCGATGCTCGACAGCTCGGGCGGCGGAGTGCGCCCGCTGCTTCTGAAGGCGGGCGCCGACGTCAACAAGCTGCGCTCGGGACTCCTCGCGCTCCTCGACGGGCTGCCGAAGGTCGAGGGCGCCCCGGGCGAGATCCACGTCTCCAACGATCTCAATCGCATCCTCAACGTTACCGACAAGCTCGCTCAGCAGCGCGGTGATCAGTACATTGCGAGCGAGCTGTTCGTGCTCGCCGCCTTCGAGGACCGCGCGCTGGCGCGCGTCTTCAAGGAAGCGGGGATGGTGCGCGGCGCGATCGAGAAGGCAATCGAGGAGGTGCGGGGCGGGGAGAAGGTGGCCGACGCCAACGCCGAGGAGGGCCGTCAGGCTCTCGAGAAGTACACGATCGATCTCACCGCGCGCGCTTCCTCCGGCAAGCTGGATCCGGTCATCGGCCGTGACGACGAGATCAGGCGCACGATTCAGGTGCTGCAGCGCCGAACCAAGAACAACCCGGTGCTGATCGGCGAGCCCGGGGTCGGCAAGACCGCCATCGTCGAGGGACTGGCGCAGCGCATCGTCAATGCCGAGGTCCCCGAGGGCCTCAAGGACAAGCGCATCCTGGCGCTCGACATGGGCTCGCTCATCGCCGGGGCCAAGTTCCGCGGCGAGTTCGAGGAGCGCTTGAAGGGCGTGCTCAACGATCTCGCCAAGCAGGAAGGCCAGGTCATCCTCTTCATCGACGAGCTGCACACCATGGTCGGCGCCGGCAAGGCCGAGGGCGCCATGGACGCCGGCAACATGCTGAAGCCCGCGCTCGCCCGTGGCGAGCTCCATTGCGTCGGCGCGACCACCCTCGACGAGTACCGCAAGTACATCGAGAAGGACGCGGCGCTGGAGCGGCGTTTCCAGAAGGTCCTGGTCGACGAGCCCTCGGTCGAGGACACGATCGCGATCCTGCGGGGACTGCAGGAGCGCTACGAGGTGCACCACAAGGTCGAGATCACCGATCCCGCGATCGTCGCCGCGGCAACCCTCGCGCACCGCTATATCGCCGACCGTCAGCTGCCGGACAAGGCGATCGACCTGATCGACGAGGCCGCGGCGCGCATCCGCATGGAGATCGACTCCAAGCCCGAGGCCCTCGACAAGCTCGAGCGGCGCATCATCCAGCTCAAGATCGAGCAGGAGGCGTTGAAGAAGGAGAAGGACGAGGCTTCGCGCAAGCGCCTGGCGACCCTCGAGGAGACGCTCGGCACTCTCGGCAAGGAGTACGCCGACCTCGAGGAGATCTGGAAGTCGGAGAAGGCCGCGGTGCAAGGCACGGCCGACATCCGCGCCGAGCTCGATCGCGTGCGCCTCGAGCTCGATGCCGCGCGCCGCGCCGGCAATCTCGGACGCATGGCAGAGCTGCAGTACGGCAAGATCCCGGAGCTCGAGAAGCGCCTCGCCGCCGCGCAGGCGGCCGAGGACAAGGCCCCGACACTCGTGCGCGACAAGGTCACCGAGGAGGAGATCGCGGAAGTGGTCTCCAAGTGGACCGGGATCCCGGTGTCCAAGATGCTGCAGGGAGAGAGGGAGAAGCTCCTGCACATGGAGGAGGCGCTCGGCAAGCGGGTCGTGGGTCAGGACGAGGCGCTGCGCATCGTTTCCGACGCCATTCGCCGCTCGCGCGCGGGACTCGCCGATCCGCGCCGCCCCAACGGCTCGTTCCTGTTCCTGGGGCCCACCGGTGTCGGCAAGACCGAGCTCTGCAAGGCGCTGGCCGAATTCCTGTTCGACACCGAGGAGGCGCTGATCCGCATCGACATGTCGGAGTTCATGGAGAAGCATTCGGTGGCGCGCCTGATCGGCGCACCTCCGGGGTACGTGGGCTACGAGGAGGGCGGGTACCTCACCGAGGCGGTGCGCCGCCGGCCCTATTCCGTGATCCTGCTCGATGAGGTCGAGAAGGCCCATCCCGACGTGTTCAACGTGCTGCTGCAGGTGCTCGACGACGGTCGCCTGACCGACGGCCAGGGTCGCACCGTCGACTTCCGCAACACCATCATCATCATGACTTCCAACCTCGCCTCGCAGCAGATCCAGGAGTACGCCGGCGAGAAGAACTACCAGAAGATGAAGCTCGCGGTCATGGAGGTCGTGCAGCAGAGCTTCCGGCCCGAGTTCATCAACCGCATCGACGACATCGTGGTGTTCCACCCGCTCGGGACCAGGCAGATTCGGGCGATCGTCGACATCCAGCTCCTTTATCTGCGCAAGCGGCTCGCCGAGCGCAACATGGATCTCACGCTCGATGACGCGGCGCGGGATCTGCTCGGCGAGGCGGGCTTCGATCCCGTGTACGGCGCCCGGCCGCTCAAGCGTGCCATCCAGCAGCAGATCGAGAATCCGCTCGCACAACGCATCCTCGAGGGCGAGTTTCAGCCCGGGGACCGCATCCGGATCGGTGTCCGCGACGGACAGCTGACCTTTGGCAAGGTCGACGAGCGCAAAGCGGCCCGCGCCTGAGCATCCGCGCGTGCGTCCGCACCGGCGGCACAGGCCGCCGGGGGCGGGTCCGTTATAATCCCCGCCGGTTAGTTTTGAGGTTCTGACAACCGACTCATGCCGTTCTACGAATACGAATGCCAGGCCTGCAAGTTCTACGCCGAGGTCATGCAGAAGATCAGCGACGCGCCGCTGACCAAGTGCCCCTCGTGCGGCAAGCGTCGCCTGAAGAAGCTGGTGTCGGCACCGGTGTTTCGCTTGAAGGGCGGTGGTTGGTACGAGACCGACTTCAAGTCCGACAAGGAGGAGAAGCGCAACCTCTCTGGCGCGGATAAAGAGGAGCCGAAGCCGGAGAGCAAGGCGGAGCCGAAAGACGGCAAGGCCGAGCCGAAGGAGGCCAAGGCGGCCGATACGAAGGCGACCGATGCCAAGGCTGCGGCGCCCAAGGGCGCCGAAGGGAAGCCGGCAGGCGCCGCGCGCCGTCGAGCCAAGACTGCCCGGCGCAAGAGCACGCGGCGGACGCGGCGTTAGGAAGCCGCGGCACCGGGGAGCAATCGATGCCACCCACCGAAGCCAGCGCAAAGAAGGCGGAAGGCGCCCCGAAGAAGAGGACGCTGCGTCGCTATCTGGTCGCGGGCGTCCTCGTGTGGCTGCCGATCCTCGCCACCATCTGGGTGGTGGACTTCATGCTGCATCTGATGGACCGGACGCTGCTGCTGCTGCCGCCGGCCTACCGGCCCGAGGCGCTGCTCGGGTTCTCGATCCCGGGGGCCGGGCTGGTGCTGGCGCTGGTGCTGCTGCTGCTCACCGGCTTGCTCGTCACCAACCTGATCGGCCGGCGGCTCGTGGTATGGGGCGAGGAGCTCTTGAACCGCATTCCGGTCGTGCGCAGCGTGTATGGCGGCGTGAAGAGCTTCGCCGAGAGCGTCTTCTCGCAGTCCAACTCCTTCCGCAAGGTGGTGATGGTGGAGTATCCGCGCGAGGGTGCCTGGAGCATCGGTTTCCTCACCGCCGAGGACGTGCCGGAGATCAGCCAGAAGACCGGCGAGAACCACGTGGCGGTGTACGTCTCCTCGGCTCTCAATGCCACCGCCGGCTGGCTCATCGTGGTGCCGCGCCGGATGGTGCGCGAGCTCGACATGTCGGTGGACGCCGCCCTCAAGATGATCATCACCTGCGGCGTGGTCGTGCCAGCCCATCCGGCCGTCAAGTCGCAGGTCGCCAAGCCCGCGGCCTAAGTCCGTGAAGGCGATGCGCCTCGTGACGCCCGGCTCGCCGCTGCGGCTCACCGAAGTCTCCCTCCCCGCGCCGCGCGGGTACGAGCTCCTGATCGCCGTCGAGGCCTGCGGCGTCTGCCGCACGGATCTGCACGTGCTCGACGGGGAGCTACCGGATATTCACTGTCCGCTCACCCTCGGCCACGAGGTCGTGGGCCGGGTGCTCGAGGCCGGCCCCGCAGTCGAGAATTTCCGTCCGGGCGATCGGGTGGGTGTTCCCTGGCTCGCCCATACCTGTGGCGTCTGTCCCTACTGCCGCTCGGGGCGCGAGAACCTGTGCGTCCAGGCGCGATTTACCGGGTATACGCGCGACGGCGGTTACGCCGAAGAGTTGCTGGCGGATGCGCGCTACTGCCTGCCGCTGCCGCCCGGGTCCGCCGCCGAGCTGGCCCCGCTGCTCTGCGCCGGCCTCATTGGCTATCGGGCCTATCGCGCCGCCGGCGAGGCGCGGAACCTGGGACTCTACGGCTTCGGCGCCGCGGCGCACCTCCTCACCCAGGTCGCGCGAATCGAGGGCCGGCGCGTGTTTGCGTTCAGCCGCCCCGGCGATGAAGATGCCCGGCGCTTTGCGCTCGGGCTCGGAGCGGTGTGGGCTGGCGGATCGGA
>DATMRG010000101.1:0-2562 GCA_035566495.1 Steroidobacteraceae bacterium
CGCCGGGTGAGCGGAACGATGACTTCCGGAGCAGACATTCCTTAAGTATGGGACGGCGGCGGGGTGCTGGCTATCGGCGTAAAGGGGGATGCCGCGCGCGCCGCGAATCGCCGCTCACGACCAGCGGAACAACCGCGTGACGAACCCCTTCTTATAGGTATTCGGGCCCGGCGGCAGCTCGACGAATCCATCGGTGCCGGCGAGCGAGGTGAAGTCGCCCGAGCCGTTGGTCGGCGCCGGCATGGCCCAGGGACGTCCCCAGTCGTCCTGCTCGATCCGTACCGGTAAGAAGTGCGTCAGCGGCGGGGTGACCGTCACCGGCGCGCCGAGCGCCAGGCGCTCGGGCGGCCGCGGATTCTGCCCGAGGCTCGCAAACAGGGCGGGAAGCACATAGCGGCTGAGGCACACCAGGGTCGAAACCGGATTGCCCGGCAGGCCGAAGACGGCGGCGCCCGAGGGCGCAACGCCGAACCACAGAGGTTTTCCCGGTCGTTGCGCCACCCGGTGAAAGATCGCGTGCACGCCGAGCTCTTCCAACACCCTCGGCACGAGGTCGAACTTGCCCATCGAGACCCCGCCCGAGAGCACCAGCACGTCGTGGGTCTCGAGGTGAAATCGCAGGCGCTCGCGCAGCTCCTCCGCATCGTCCTGGATGTGATCGTCGGCGACGCGCTGGAAGCCGTGCTCGCGCAGCGCGCTCACGATCGCGTACGCGTTCGAGCGCCGCACCTGGTGGGCGAGCACCGGCTCGCCGGGCTCGATCAGCTCGTTACCGGTCGAGATGACCGCGAGCATCGGCTGGCCGCTGACGCGGATGCGCGCCATGCCGGCCGAGGCCGCGACGGCGATCTCCGGCGCATGTAGTCGAGTGCCGGTCGCCACGAGCAGCGTCCCCTGGCGAGTGTCGCTGCCGCGCCGGTGCACGTTCTGCCAGGGGTCGACGCGCACCGCGGCGCCAAACACCGCCTCACCGTCCGTTACCGTGAGCTCTTCGACCGGCACGACACTGTCGCAGCCGGCGGGCAGAACCGCACCCGTCATGACATCGATGCAGGCGCTCGGCGCGGCGAGGGTGAGGGGCGGGTCGCCCGCGGCCTGGGTCGCCTGTACGCGGAAGGCGCGCCGGCCCGAGGCCACGGCCCGGCTGGCGAGCGCGATGCCGTCCATCGCCACCCGGTCGAAGGGCGGCTGGTCACGCTCCGCGTAGATGTTCTCGCGCAGCACACCCCCCGCACACTGCGCGAGGGGTAGCGACTCGATCGGCAGACACTGCAGGTGCTGTCCGACCAGGGCGTCGGCTTCAGCGGGAGTGAGCACTCAGGGCTTCTTGGCGTCCGCGGCCTTGGCCTTGAAGACTTTTACCTGCTCGTTGAAGCGGTCCGCCACGCTCTGCAGCCGATCGATCGCGGCGTTGTGCTTCTGGGTCTCGACGCGCTGCATATCGGCCTTCTGCTCCGGCTTGATCTGCTCGCCCCCCTTGGCGATCGCGTCCGTGACCTCTTTGTCGATGCAGGCCACGTACTCGTTGACGGCCTTGTTGTAATCCGCGACGGTCTTCTGTCCCGCGAGCATGTCTTGCAGCGTGGCGGTGGCCCCGTCCGGGAGCTTGTCGGGAGCAGCGGGGTAGGGGCAGTCGGCGTAGGCCGCACCGGCCGAGAGCAGCGCCGTGGCCGCGAGGACAGGAAGGACTTTCATATACGTGTTTTTCCGAGCAGAGTGAAAAGGACCGCTATCTTAAGAGGCGGTCGTGACTTAAGGCTACTGCCGGCTGCGGAAGCAGTCGCGGGAGTGATCGTCGACGACTCCGACCGCCTGCAGGAAGGCGTAGACGATGGTCGTGCCGACGAAGCGGAAGCCGCGCCGCCCGAGCTCCCGCGAGATGCGGTCGCTGAGCGCGGTGCGGGCCGGGAGCCTGCGGCTGCGGCGGTGAGCGACGACCGGCTTGCCGGCGACGAACGCCCAGAGATAGCGGTCGAAGGAGCCGAACTCGCGCTGCACTTCGAGGAAGGCGCGTGCGTTCGTGACGGTCGAGTCGATCTTGAGCCGGTTGCGGACGATGCCCGCATCGCGCATCAGTGCGGCGCGCCGGCGTGCGTCGAAGCGCGCCACCTTGCGTGGATCGAAGCGCGCGAACGCGCGACGGTAGCCGGCACGCTTGCGCAGGATCGTCGACCAGGAGAGACCCGCCTGCGCGCCCTCGAGGGTCAGCATCTCGAACAGCCGCCGGTCATTGTGCACCGGGCGGCCCCATTCCCGGTCGTGATAACGCTGCATCTGCGCGTCTGCGTCCCGCGCCCAGCGGCAGCGTGGCTCAGACACTGCGAAATCCACTGACGCACACACTCAGGCGCTGATCGGCGTCGAGATCGAAGCTCAGACTCAAATCCAGCACGCGGCACAAGCCGGCGACCACCCACAGCCCGAGCCCGAGACCGCTTGAGGCGGCGTTACTGTCGCGCGCCGCACGCCGCCAGAAACGCTCGGTCAGGTGCGGCAGGTCCTGAGGCGAGAGATGCGGAGCTCTGTTGCGCACCCGCAGCGCCGTGTCGGCGGGGGGGCTCA
>DATMRG010000102.1:0-7703 GCA_035566495.1 Steroidobacteraceae bacterium
GCGCGTACCGCCGGGTGATTGGCGAGGCCGAGGTAGTTGTTGGCGCAGAGGTTGATGACCTCGCGCCCGCCGGCGCGCACCACGCCGCCCTGGGGGCTCGTGAGCACGCGCTCGCTCTTGTACAACCCCTGTTCGCGCAGGGCGGCGAGGTCGCCGCGCAGTCGTTCGATGACGGCGGGATTCATGCGCGCAATTATACTAGAGGCGCTATGTCCGATGAGTCCGCCGCCGGCCCCGGGGCCGCGCGCATCGACCGCTGGCTGTTCGCCGTGCGGCTCTTCAAGTCACGGGCGCTCGCGGCGCAGGCCGTCGTCGGCGGCCGCGTGCACCTGAACGGCGAGCGCGTGAAGGCCGCGCACGAGGTGCGTCGCGGCGATGTGCTGAGCCTGATGCGCGGCGGGGTCGAGCTCGAATGCACCGTCGGCGCCATCCCGGCGCGGCGCGGCCCGGCACAGGCGGCGGCGCGCTGCTACGAGGAGACGCCGGCGAGCGTCGCCCGGCGCGCGGAGTTCGCGCAGCGCATGAAGCTCGCCGCCGCCCTCACTCCCAGGCCCGCGGATCGGCCCGACAAGCGCGAGCGGCGGCAGTTGCGCCGGCTGCGGGGTCGCATTTGAGCCCACGGACGTCGCCGCAAAGCATGTGGGTGTCACGCCGGGGATGCAGACTCAAGCCGGCGGCGGGCTCCCCGGGGGCCGCCCCGCGCCGCCGAGGTTCGCGTCCATGACCCTGAGCGTTTTTGACATTTTCAAGGTCGGCATCGGCCCCTCGAGCTCGCACACCATGGGCCCGATGCGCGCGGCGCGTGAGTTCGTGCTGGCGCTGAAGGACGCGGGGCAGCTCGCCGCGACGCAGCAGATCGCCGTGCGGCTCTATGGCTCTCTCGCCCTCACCGGCCTCGGCCACGGCACCGATCGCGCGGTGCTCGCCGGGCTCGAGGGGGCCGATCCCGAGAGCGTCGACCCGGACAGCATCGAGACCACCGTGAAGCGCATCCGCTCGAGCGGGCGCATTCGTCTCCTCGGCGAGCACGAGATCCCCTTCGATGAGCCGATGCAGCTGCTCTTCATGCATCACGAGCGGCTGCCGCGCCATTCGAACGGCATGCGCTTCGATGCGCTCGGGGCCGTCAACGGTGTGCTGCGCGAGGAGGACTACTACTCGATCGGCGGCGGCTTCATCGTGCGGGGCGAGGAGCCCGAGGCGCGCGAGACCAGCGCGCACGCGGCGCCGCCGTACCCATTCACCTCAGGCACGGAGCTGCTGGCGCAGTGCCGCGAGCACGGCCTCGAGATCTTCGAGCTGATGCTGGCGAACGAGCGCACCTGGGCCAGGGAGGCGGAGGTGCGCGCCAGAATGCTGCACATCTGGCAGGTGATGCAGGACTGCGTCGAGCGCGGCTTCCGCCAGAGCGGCGTGCTGCCCGGAGTCCTCAAGTTGCGCCGCCGCGCGCCGCGGCTCTATCGCCAGCTCACCGAGAGCGGCGCCGCCAAACCGCTCGACGTCATGGACTGGGTCAACGCGTTCGCACTCGCCGTCAACGAGGAGAACGCGGCCGGCGGGCGCGTCGTCACCGCGCCGACCAACGGCGCGGCCGGCATCGTGCCCGCGGTGCTGCACTATTACCGGCGCTTCGAGCCGGGCGCGAACGAGGAGGGCGTGCTGCGCTTCCTGCTCGCGGCGGCGGCCATGGGCATGCTCTACAAGCGCAACGCCTCGATCTCGGGCGCCGAGATGGGCTGTATGGGCGAGGTGGGCGTCGCCTGCTCGATGGCCGCGGCGGGACTCGTGGCGGCATTGCAGGGGACCAACGAACAGGTCGAGAACGCCGCCGAGATCGGCATGGAGCACAACCTCGGGCTCACCTGCGATCCGGTCGCGGGCCTCGTGCAGATTCCCTGCATCGAGAGGAACGCCATGGGGGCGGTCAAGGCGATCAACGCGGCGCGGCTGGCGATGCGCGGCGACGGCACGCACAAGGTATCGCTCGATCAGGTGATCGCGACCATGCGCCAGACCGGCGCCGACATGTCGACGATCTACAAGGAGACCTCCCAGGGCGGGCTCGCGGTCAACGTACCGGAGTGCTGATTCAGCCGATAAGCCAACGCAGCAGCGAGGGCGGCGACTGGTGCTGCACTTCCTTCACCAGCTCGGGCGCGATCGCGTGCCAGTGGTCCACTTCGAAGACGATCGAGCACACCCCGGCGGTGGTGAGCGTGCTGATGCCGCCGCGCGGTACCAGCAGGTGGATGAGATCGGAGGCGCCCGGGTTGTGCGCGATCACCATGAGGTGCGCGATGCGCGGGCCGGTCTCCTGAATGAGCCGCAACATGTCGGCGGCGCTGGCAAGGTAGAGCGCCTCCTCGCGCTGCACGTGGCGCACCGAGAGGGCGAGCTCGCGCGCCACGATGTCGGCGGTCTGCTCGGCGCGCCGCGCGGTGCTGGCCAGGAGGCGATCGGGAACGAGCTCGAGCTCGAGCAGGCGCCTGGCCATGGCCTCTGCGCCGGCGAGGCCGCGGCGATTCAGCGGCCGCGCGAAATCGTCGGTCCCCGCGTCCTTCCAGCGGGCGTCGGCGTGGCGCATGACGGTCAGGCGTTTCACGCGGTCCGCCTCAGGAGGGCTCCTCGATGAGGACCCGGCCGTTCTGCTCGCGCGCGGCGTAGGTGCGCACCGGCTCGTAGGCCGGCGGCGTGAGCGCATCCCCGGTGCGCAGGTCGAAGCGCGCGCCGTGCCGGGGGCAGATAAGCTCGCAGGATTCCACCTGGGCGCCTGCAAAGGATTCGCCGTCGTGCGTGCAACGGTCTTCTACTGCGTACAGATCGCTCCCGCAGCGTACGACGACCACCGCCACGCCGTCGACTTCGGCCGGCATGGGAACGCCTTCGCCGAGCTCGCTGGCCGCGCCGATGTCGATCCACCCGCTCAAAACATCCCCGTCTGCAGCCGCGCGGCCTCCGACATCATCGACTGGTTCCAGGGCGGGTCGAAGGTCAGCTCGACGTGCGCCTCGCGCACGGTCGGGATCCGCTCGAGCTTGTCGCGTACGTCGTCCACGAGGATGTCCCCCATGCCGCAGCCGGGCGCGGTGAGCGTGATCTGCGCCTGCACGGTGCGGCTGCCGTCGTCGTTCTCTTTCACATCGCATTCATACACGAGTCCGAGATCCACGATATTGATCGGGATCTCAGGGTCGTAACAGCTGCGCATCTGTTCCCAGGCGAGCTTGCGCACGTCCTCGACGGTGGCGTTGGGCGGGAGCTCGGGCGGCTTGACCACCTCCTGGCCGATGGCGTCGGCGTCCTCGCCGGCGATGCGGAACAGGTTTCCCTCGAGGTACACGGTGAAGCTGCCGCCGAGCGCCTGGGTGATGTAGCCCGCCTGTCCGGGCTTGAGCGTGAGCTCCTGTCCCGCGGGAACGATCACCGCGCGCACCTCGCGGCTCACGACGAAGGGCTCGTTCTCGTGCCGACGCATCGGCTACTCCGTCGAGACGCTGGCGGCGCCGTGCTCGAGGGCCGCGTTCAGGGTGTGCCAGCTCAGGGTCGCGCACTTCACCCGCGCCGGGAACTCGCGCACCCCGGAGAGTGCGGCGAGCTTGCCGAGCGCCGCGCCGGGCTCGGCGTCGTGATGCGTGAGGGTCGCGTGCACCGCGTCGAACAGCCGCCGGATGGCCGCCCGGTCCTTGCCCTTGACCGCTTCCGTCATGAGCGAGGCCGAGGCGGTCGAGATCGCGCAGCCCGAGCCCTCGAAGCGGATGTCCTCGACGCGCTCGCCGCTCATGCGCACATAGACCGTCAGGCGGTCACCGCAGAGCGGGTTGTGACCGTCGGCGTGCCGTAGCTCGCCGCCCGCACCGCCCGCGCCGCCCGGCTCGAGGCGGCCGAAGTTACGCGGCTGGCGGTTGTGATCGAGGATCACGTCGCGATAGAGCTCCCGCAGATCCATTAGCCGAACACCTCGCGCGCCCGGCCGAGGCCCGCCACGAGCCGCGCCACCTCCTCCTCGGTGTTGTAGCAGCCGAAGGAGGCGCGCGCGGTGGCCGGAATCCCGAAGAAGGTCATGACCGGCATCGCGCAATGGTGGCCGGTGCGCACCGCGATGCCCTCGGTGTCGAGGATCGTGCCGAGGTCGTGGGCGTGCACGCCGGCGAGCGTGAAGGACAGGACCGAGGCCTTCTCACGTGCCGTGCCGATGAGCTCGATACCCGGGATCCGGCCGACCTCGCGGGTGGCGAGCGTGAGCAGGCGCGACTCGTGCGCGGCGACCGCCTCGATCCCGAGAGTCTCGAGATAGTCCATCGCGGCCGCGAGCCCCACGGCTCCCGAGATGTTCGGGGTCCCGGCCTCGAACTTCCACGGCAGCTCGTTGTAGGTCGTCTGCTCGAACGAGACGGTGCGGATCATCTCCCCGCCTCCCTGCCAGGGAGGCATGGCGGCGAGGAGCTCTTCGCGCCCGTAGAGCACTCCGATGCCGGTCGGCGCGTACATCTTGTGGCCCGAGAAGGCGTAGAAATCCGCGCCGAGCGTGCGCACGTCGATGCGCGAGTGCGGCACCGCCTGGGCGCCGTCGACCAGCACCACCGCCCCCTGGGCGTGGGCGGCGTCGGCGATGCGCTGCACGGGCAGGACGGTGCCGAGCGCGTTCGAGACCTGCGCAACGGCGACCAGACGCGTGCGGCGATTGAGGAGCTCGAGGAACGCCTCGTAGATCAGCTCGCCGCGGCGGTCGATGGGCGCCACCTTGAGCGTGCAGCCGGTCTGCTCGCACACCATCTGCCAGGGCACGATGTTGGCGTGATGCTCCAGCGCCGTGATCAGGATCTCGTCGCCGGGGCCGAAGCGCGGCCGCGCATAGGACTGCGCCACGAGGTTTATAGCCTCGGTCGTGCCGCGCACGAAGATGATCTCGCGGGTCGAGCGCGCGTTGAGGAAGCGCCGCGTGCGCTCGCGGGCACCTTCGAAGGCGGCCGTGGCCGCCTGGCTCAGGGCATGCACGCCGCGGTGCACGTTGGCGTGTGAATGCGTCTCGTAGTCCTCGACCGCGCGCAGCACCGGCAGCGGGCGTTGCGAGGAGGCGGCGCTGTCGAGATAGACGAGCGGGTGCCCGTTGACGTGCGTCGCGAGGATCGGGAAGTCGCGCCGCACGCGGGCGACGTCGTAAGCCAGCGTCAGCGGTGAGACTTCGGCTGCCATCAGATGAGCTCCCGGAGCGCGGCCCCGTCCTGCATCTGCCCGGCGAGGCGCGCCTCGATCTGCCGCCGCAGAGCCGGCACCTCGATCCGGGCGATCACGTCCCCGAGAAATGCCCACTTGAGCGCACGCAGCGCCGCATCGCGGTCGAGCCCGCGCGACAGGAGATAAAAGAGCATGTTGTCGTCGAGCTTGCCGGCGGTCGCGCCGTGGCTGCAGCGCACCTCGTCGGTGTAGATCTCGAGCTGCGGGCGCACGTCGATCTCGGCCTCCGGGCCCGCGAGCAGCCCGCGCAGCGACTGGCGCGAGTCGGTGCCGTGGGCCTCGCGCGCGACTACGATCTTGCCGTTGAAGGCGACCCGGGCACGGCCGGCGGCGATGCCGCGGAAGGTTTCCTCGGTGCGCGCGTGCGGCGCGAGATGCTCGACGCGCGCGTAGGTGTCCTGAACCTGCTGGCGGTCGCCGAGCGTCACCACCGAGAGGCCGAGCTCCGCTCGCGCGCCGGCGAGCCGCAGATCGAGCGTCGAGCGGGCCGCGGCCGCGCCACTCCCGAACGCATGCAGGCGGTAGCGTGCCTCCTGCGCCAGCGTGGCGCCGAGCGTGTCGAAGAGGATCGCGCGGGGGCTGAGCTCCTGCAGCCGGTAGTGATCGAGAGTCGCGCCGCGCGCGACCTCCGCAGTCACCGCGCTCGCCACGAAGCTGGCCGCGGCGCCCGCGCTCAGGTGGCGCTCGACGAGCGCGAGCCGCGCCCCGGGGTCGAGCCGCAGCTCGACGCGCGGGTAAGAGGCACCGAGCTGCGCCTCGGCGCTCGCCAGAAAGATGACCTCGAGGTGTGCGGCATCCTGGCGCGCCGGCACGGCGATGACCGCGCCGTCGGTCGCGAAGGCCTCATTCAGGAGCGCGAAGCGCTGATCGACGCCGAGCTCGCGCCGGGATACTTCGGGCTGCGCACCCGCATCGTCCGCCCGAGACGCGAGCAGCGTGATGCGCGCGGGGGACGCAGCGAGCGCGTCCGAGAGGAGCGGAGTGAACACTCCATCGACGAACACGTAGCGCGCGAACCCATCGAGCCGGGCCGGGAGATCGGCCGCCAGGCGCGCCGCCGCCGCGGCATCCGCCGGCGGCGTGAGCGCGGCCGGCGAGAAGCTCTGGCGCTCGAGTGGCCGCAGGTTCGCGTACTTCCAGTTCTCATCGCGCGTGACCGGGAGGCCGGCCGCCGCCAGCGCCTCGATCGCCGCACTGCGGCGCGCGGCGCCCGGCAGCCGTGCCGACAGCGCGCGCACCGTGTTGGCGTGCTGCTCGGAGATGCGGGCGGTGAGGGCGCTCGTCATCGCTGCCTCAGGCGGCCTGGCCGCTCACCCAGTCGTAGCCGCGACGCTCGAGCTCGAGAGCCAGCGTGCGGTCGCCGCTGCGCGCGATGCGGCCGCGCACCAGCACGTGCACGAAATCCGGCACGACGTACTCGAGCAGGCGCTGGTAGTGGGTGACCAGCACGCAGGCGCGCTCGGGCGAGCGCAGCGAGTTCACGCCGGCCGCCACCACCTTGAGCGCGTCGATGTCGAGCCCGGAGTCGGTCTCGTCCAGGATCGCGAGCCTCGGTTCCAGCACCAGCATCTGCAGGACCTCGTTGCGCTTCTTCTCGCCACCCGAGAACCCCTCGTTCACGCCGCGCGACAGGAAGGAGTCCTCGATCTGCATGAGCTGCATCTTCCCGCGCACGAGACCCAGGAACTCGAAGGCGTCGACCTCGGGCTGGCCGCGCGCCTTGCGCGCGGCGTTCAGGGCCGCCTTGAGGAGATAGACGTTGTTGACGCCCGGAATCTCCACCGGGTACTGGAAGCCGAGGAACACACCGGCGCGGGCGCGCTCCTCGGGCGGCAGGGCGAGGAGGTCGCGTCCCTGGTAGCTGACGCTGCCCGCGGTCACTTCGTAGCCTGGCCGTCCGGCCAGGACGTGCGCGAGCGTGCTCTTGCCCGAGCCGTTCGGGCCCATGATGGCGTGCACTTCGCCCGCCGCGACCTCGAGCGACAGGCCGTTCAGGATCTTCTTGCCGTCGACCGTCACCGCGAGGTCGCGGATGGAGAGGAGCGGGGTCGGGGTTCGCGTCATCTCAACCCACCGCGCCTTCCAGGCTCACCGCGAGCAGCTTCTGCGCTTCGACCGCGAACTCCATCGGCAGCTCCTTGAACACCGACTTGCAGAAGCCGCTGACGATCATATTGACCGCATCCTCCGCGGAGATGCCGCGCGCCAGGCAGTAGAACAGCTGGTCGTCGCTGATCTTGGAGGTGCTGGCCTCGTGCTCGACGGTCGCGGTCGGGTTCTTCACCTCGACGTACGGGAAGGTGTGGGCACCGCACTGGCCGCCCATGAGGAGCGAGTCGCACTGGGTGAAGTTGCGCGCCCCGTGCGCGCCCGGGAGCATCTTGACGAGCCCACGGTAGGTGTTCTGCCCGTGCCCGGCGGAGATGCCCTTGGAGACGATGGTGCTCTTGGTGTCGCGCCCGATATGG
>DATMRG010000103.1:0-4280 GCA_035566495.1 Steroidobacteraceae bacterium
CGTCAGGCACGAGCGGAGCTTGAGATCGTCGGGGCTGCCGAAGATCTGATGGGCGCTCCTGCCTTCGACCGCGAGCACTGAGCGCACGCACTCGCGCAGCCGCGCGCCGAGCACCGGGTGCGCGAGATAGGCGCGCGCGTCGTCGAGCCCCGCGAGCCCGAAGCGGCGCGCGGTCGAGCTCACTCCGAGGCCGCGCAGTTGCGGGAAGATGAACCACATCCAGTGGCTCGTCTTCTGACCCGCGGCCAGCTCCTCGAGCACCCGGGCGTAGCAGCTCTCCTGCGCCTCGAGGAAGCGCACGAGCTCATGGGGATCTGTCATCTGGCTTCCCATCGGGCCGGCGATTGGCCCCCCGGGTCACTTGCCCTTGCGGAACACCAGCACGAAGCGGTCGGTCTTGCCGAGCATCGGCCCCTTGTAGCTGATCGCATCGCGCGGATCGTCCGGACGGCGCAGCAGATCGCTCGAGCGGACGAGCTTGAAGCCGTGCTTCTCGAACTCCTGTCGCGTGTACGCCTCGTCGATCCGGTGCAGCGGGGTCGCAGCCGTTGTGCCGGTGCCGGGCTTGGCGGAGTGATCCTCGAGCAAGAGGATCCCGCCCGGCCTGAGCATGCGCGCGATCTCGTCCACCACGCGCCCGACGTCGAAACGTGGCCACCTGGCCTTGGGATCGTCGTCGATCGCGTAGAAGTCGTGGTAGGCCTTGATGAGGAGCACGGCGTCGAGCGAGTGATCGGGCACGTCGACGTGCTCGGCGTCGATGGTGCGGTGCTCGACGTTGGGCAGACGGCCCGCGATGCGCTCCTTCCAGTGATCGCCGCTCCAGTAGTCCCAGGTGGCGTTGTTGAGGAGCAGCACGTGGCCCTTCGGGCCGACGATGTAGCTCGCGAGCTCGCTGTAGTAGCCATCAGCCGCCATGAAGTCCGCGACCTGCATGCCGGGCTTGAGACCGGCGAGCCGCAGTACCTCGGCCGGATGATCGATGGGGTCGCGCTTGAGGTCATCGGCGCTGCGCCCGGGATGGGCGACGGCCGCGTCATAAATGTCCGGATGGGCGCCCACCGCTCCGGAGGCGAGGGCGAGCAACGCGCCGAGAGTCAGAATCGAGAGGCGTGAATTTGTGGCAGACATGGCGTACTCCCGGCGGACACCGCCGCCCGAGGGCTAAGAGTATGACGGCGACGCTCGCGCGAGGGCAGGTGGGTGCGATGAAGCGAGGGAACCCGGCGGCGTGTGGCTCAAGGGCCGGCGAGTGCCTTGTCGAAGAGCCGGTAGCCATCGCGCGCGCGGTAGCCGCGGCGCTCATAGAAGCCACGCGCGGCAACGTTACCGGCCCCGAGCTGCAATTGCAGGCGCACGCAGCCTTGGTGTGCGAGCGCAGCTTCCGCCGCCGCGAGGAGCCCTGCGCCGGCGCCGCGCGAGCGCGCCTCGGGCAACACGAAGAACTCATCGATCTCCGCCATGATTCCCTGGTGCTCGACGCTCAGAACCTTGACGGCGATCAGGTAGCCGGCGAGCTGGCCGTGCTCCACGGCCACCCAGGCCGCCCCGAGCTGCGGCTCGGCGAGGAGCCGCGCGAGAGTCAGCTCGACGCGCAACGCCGTGAAGCCCTCGATTCCCTCGAACTCCCAGTAGCGCCGCACCAGCGACAGGAGCGCCGGGATATCGTTGGGGGTAGCGGCGCGCGTCTCCACGGGATGCGCCCGTGAGTCACGCCGCGAGCGCGGCGGCGAACTGCACCTGGTTGCGGCCGGAGCGCTTGGCGGCGTACTGGGCCGAGTCGGCCTGCGCGACGAGGTGCTGACCCCAGACCCCGAGCGTGTCGCTGCTGGCGACTCCGATGCTGCAGGTGAGGCGGATGGACGTGCCGAAGCCTTCGACGCGGGTCAAGGAGACGCGCTGACAGATTCGCCGCGCCACCGGCGCGGCCTCCGCGGCATCCGCCCCGGTGAGCACCACCACGAACTCCTCACCGCCGTAACGTCCGATAATGTCCGACTGCCGGAGCTCCGCCTGGATCGGCGCGACCACGGCGGCGAGGCAGGCATCGCCCGCGGCATGCCCGTAGGAATCGTTGATCTGCTTGAAGTGGTCGAGATCGATGAACAGTACCGACACCGGCAGCCCGCGCCGTTGCAGGCGCAGGCACGCGGCATCGAGCCGCTCGATGAGGGTCGGGCGGTTCAGCACCCCGGTGAGGGCGTCGGTCTGTGCACGCCGCTCGGCCTCGGTGAGCGCGACGTTCTGGGCCCGCATGCGGTCGGCGACGCCGAGGGCGATCAGCACCGCGGCGGCCGCCACCGAGGGGGCGTAGCCGTAGCAGAGGAAGGCGTCGGCATCGTCGGCGCGCCCGTAGAGGAGCCAGAGCGCCGCCGCGATCTGGAAAGTGCAGAGCAGCGTCCAGGCGATGAGGAACCAGCCGGCCGCGCGGTTGCCGCGACGCCAGGCGAGGAACGAGACGGTCAGCGTGAAGATGGCGCCGCCGAGGAACATGAGATTGCCGACGGTGGCGACGACCGGCCCGAGCCCAAAGAGCCGCAGGAGATTCGAAGCCGCGAGCACGAGGAAGGCGACCGCGAGGTAGCCGAAGGCGCGGTATACCCGCTGCGAGAACAACCGCAGGTTGGCGAATTCGCGCACGAACAGGCAGGCCGCCGCGGCGCACACTGCGATCGGCACGTTCCAGGCGTAGCTGCCGAGCGGCCGGGCGACCGAGAGCAGCGGCCAGCCGAACCCCTCGCCGGAGAAATAGGCGAGATAGATGGCATGCAGCCCGAACAATGCGCCGTAGAGGGGGTAGAGGGGATCGGTGAGGAGGAACCGCACCAGCAGCGCCGAGACCGCCATCGCCATGAGCGCCCCGAAGATCAAGGAGATCACGCGGGAATGGTCGGCGGCGCGGCTCAGGGTGCGCTCGAGCGTCGAGGTGGTGAACTGCAGGTCCGTGGTCGTACCGCCGGTCCGGGAGACGCGCACATAGAGAGGAGTGCCGGGATCGGGGGGCGGATTCAGGGGAAGGACCGAGTCCTGCGCCCCACCGAATCTCGGCACCACCGTAGCCGCCCTGAGGGGTACAGCGATGCCGCCCCGCCGCGAGAAGGTCTCGACCGGCTGGTCAAGCCCCGAGCGCACCAGGAGCACCGGCGTCTCGCCGCCCGCCGCCCCCTCAGGCGGGGCCAGCCGGAGCCAGAGGATCGTCTTGATGAGGTGCGATCCGCGCGTCTTGAACGGCTGGAACCGCGCATCGAGGGCGCCGCCGGTGACCTCGGCCTCGGTCGGACTTATGCCCGTCGAGTCGAGGACTTCGACCGCCAGAGGTGCCGCCCGGGGACCCGGCGCAGAGGGCACCGGGGCAAGGCCAACGGCCAGGACCGCGCCCGGCAGGCACGCCGCCACACCCAAAATCCAGCTGACACCCCTGCTGCGCACGAACTTCCTGAAGGCACCGGGTGGGATCCGCGCCTTTTTGGTATGGGGCGGACGCGGGAGCGTCCAGGCCCGTTTATGCCTATCGTAATGGGCCCGCGCTCCAAATCAATCGCAGGGCAGCAAAGTGCCGTCGGGGGCGGTTGACACTCCGGGGGTCCCTACCTAGAATCGCCGGCCTTTGTCGGGCCGGCCCTTTAGTAGCACGCCGGCACCGGAAACAGCGACTTAGAAGCACCGGGCCGCCTGACGCAGGCGGCCCGGTGTTCTTCTAGGTCGCCCTTTGTGCGAGTACCAACCCCGCACCTGAGCTTGGAGACGAGTGTAACGATGGCGACCACGGGTCAGCTCATCCGGCAACCACGCCGGCTGGGGGCAGAGAAAACCAAAGTACCGGCGCTCGGGGCTTCCCCGCAGAAGCGCGGTGTCTGCACGCGCGTCTATACCACGACGCCCAAGAAGCCGAACTCGGCGCTGCGCAAGGTTTGCCGCGTGCGCCTCACCAACGGCTACGAGGTCACGAGCTACATCGGTGGCGAGGGTCACAACCTCCAGGAGCACTCGGTGGTGCTGATTCGCGGCGGCCGCGTGAAGGATCTCCCCGGCGTGCGCTATCACACCGTCCGCGGCACGCTCGACTGCGCCGGCGTAGGCGAGCGCAAGCAGGGCCGCTCCAAGTACGGCGCCAAGCGTCCGAAGAAGTAAGGGGACTCAGCCATGTCGCGTCGTGCCCAGGCACCGGTCCGCAGCATCCTCCCGGACCCGAAGTTCAACAACGAGATGCTCGCCAAGTTCATGAACGTCATCATGAAGAGCGGCAAGAAGTCCGCCGCCGAGCGCATCATCTACGGCGC
>DATMRG010000104.1:0-11618 GCA_035566495.1 Steroidobacteraceae bacterium
ATACAGGCACGCATCGCGGACCCGGGCCCGAAAAGCTCGCCGCGGCCGCGGACGCTGAGCCGCACGCTGGCGAGATCGCCCAGGTCGACGTAACCGCGCGCACCCGGCTCGGTCAGGAGGATCTGCTCGAGATCGGCGGCGAGCTTGGGCCAGTCGGCCGGCGCGGCCGGCAGCCGATCGGAGCCGCTCTGCACGTAATGCGCCCAGCGCAGCACCGAGGTCGGGCCGTCGACGGCGGTGATGCGCGGATCGCGCTCGAGGCGCTCGCCGAGCTCTTCGACGGCGCGCAGGAACTCGGGATCGAGTGCCTGACCCGGAGTCGTCTGTAACCAAAGCTCCACGACGTCGAGCCCGCTCAGCTGGCGGAAGCGCCGCGTGTCCTGCGCCACGCGCTCGTTGGGGTTGACGTAGCTCAGCGCGTCGGTCTCGAGCGGCAGCGGCGCGATCCGGCCGGGAATGCCGAACAGCGCCGCCGCCCCGCACGACATCAGGACGAGCGCGGCGGCGACCAGCGCCCAGCGCCAGCGGCGCGTGAAGGGCACCAGCCAATCCGCAAAGCCCTCGAACCAGGCGAGCGCGGGCGCGCGCGCGGCACGGCGCGGCACCCGCAGCAGCGATTGCAGCGCGGGAAAGAGGCTGAAGCTCGCGATCCAGGCCACCAGCAGTCCGCCGGCGGTCCAGAGGCCCATCTCGCGCACCGGCCGGATGTCGGAGACCGCGAGCGCGGCGAAGCCGACCGCGGTCGCGAGGATCGAGGCGCTGCAGGGCAGGAACTTGTCGGCGAGCGCGCGCGCATGATGCTCGAGCGGCGTCATGGCGTCGTCCGCGTCGAGGTAGCGCGAGTGAATGTAGACCAGCGTGGCGGTAGTCGTGACCATGACCGTGAGCGGCACGAGTGCCGAGACCACCGTGTGCGTGAAACCGACCAGGTCGGCGAGGCCCATCGCGATCGCGACCACCGCGGCGAGCGTCAGTATCATCGCCGCGAGCGTCCGCCAGGAGCGATAGACGATGAGCACCAGCGCCATGAGGAACAGGCCGAAGAGCGGCATGAAGCGCTTGGTTGCAAGTCCCGTCTGGCGCTCGAGCCAGGCATCGAGCCAGGGCGAACCGACGCGTCCCACCGCGGTGAACGCTGAGCCGCGGGCTGCGAGCGGCGCGAGCCGCGCCTCGATCGCCGCGAGCGCCCGGTCGCGCTCGGCGGGAGAATGCACGCGCAACTCGAGCGCGATGCCGAGATAGTGGTCCCCGAGGAGCCCCGCGCGGCGAAACATCGCCGTGCCGGTCGCGAAGCTGCGCAGGCGCGCCGCTTGCGGGCCGCCGACCTGCGCGCCGGGCACCGCGAGACGATAGAGAGTGAGGAGGCTGTGCGGCTCGACGCCCGGGATGCGCGCCAGCTCCCGCTCGAGCGCGCTGGCCGCGCCGACCGCCTCGGGGCTCAGGGGATCGGGTGTCTCGAGAACCAGCAGCGCCTGCTCTCCTTCGGGAAAGTGTTGCTCGAAGTCGCGCGTGGCTCGTGCCGCCGGGTCACCCGGCACCATCAGATGCTCGATGGCGAGATCGTCCGGGATACGCAGCGCCCCATAGATGCCGGCGGCCGTCAGGGCCAGAAAGCCGGCCGCGATCCAACTCCGCAGGCGCAGGATGCGGGTGAATATCGCCGCGGGCGAGGCCGGCACACTCATGGAGTGATAGCCTAAACGAATGGCAACATTACTGGCCGCCGCAGCGGCAACCCTGGTCTTCTGCGCGCCCGGATATCCGGGCGCGGCCGGGGATGCTCAGCCCTATGTCGATCAGTTCGCGCAGACGGTGGCGGCGGCAGCCGGCTGGCCGAAGGGGAGCCTGGCGGCGGTCTACGATCCGACCGAGTCGGGGGGCCTGACCCGGCTCGCGGAGCCTGCCGCGGCGCTCGCCTTCGTGCCTTACCCCTTCTTCGTCGCGCACGCGCAGCAGCTGCGTCTCGCGCCACTGGTCCAGGCGGACACGACCGACACCGGCCCGCGACAGCGCTGGCAGCTGATCGCGAAACGCGGCCGCGTGAAAGGCGCGGCATCGCTCGCCGGCTTCACGCTCGTGAGCACGGCCGGCTACGCCCCCGCGTTCGTCACCCGCGCGCTGGCCGCCTGGACGCTGCCGCCCGACGTCCACATCGAAGCGACCGGTCAGGTGCTGAGCGCGCTGCGCCGCGCGGCCGCGGGCGAGCCCGTCGCCGTGCTCCTCGATCAGAGCGGCACGGCGGCGCTCGCGGGCCTGCCGTTTGCCGGGGATCTCGAGTCGGTCGCGCAATCTCCCGAGCTGCCGGTCGCCGTGGTGGCGATGGTTGGCTCGCGGCTGCCGGCGGCGCGCGCGCGCGGTCTGCGGACGGCGCTCCTTGCGCTCGGCCACGAGCCGGCCAACACGGAGCTGCTCGCATCCATGCGTCTTAAGGGCTTCGTGCCCGCCGAGCTCCCCGGCGCCACAGCCTCGCCGTGAGGCGCTTCGCAGCAGGCGCTGCGATCGCCCTCCTCGGGGCGGGCTGCGCTGGGCCAGCGCCGAGACCCGAGACGCCCCTGCCCCCTGCACCGACGGCGGTGCGGGTCGCGCAGATCGTCGCGGATGCACGCCGGGCCGAGCACGAGGTCGATCCGGCCGCGCGCAGTCAGCTGGCCGAGGATGCCGGCCGCCAGGCCGAGGCGTGCCTGGCCGCCGAGCCCCAGGCCGCCGCCTGTCTCTACGGACACGCAATCGCACTCGGCCTGGAGACGCGGGCCCATCCGGTGCATGCGGGCGAGTCGCTCAAACGGATGCTCGCCGACCTCGAGGCCGCCGAGACGGTGGATCCGGCCTACGACGAGGCCGGCCCCGCGCGCGTACGCGCGCTGGTGTTGATCCGGGCGCCCGGCTGGCCGCTCGGTCCGGGGGACCCGGCGGCGGGCGTGGTTGCCGCACGGCGCGCGGCCGAGCTCCGCCCGCAGTATCCGCCCAATCTCCTGGCGCTGGCCGAAGCCCTGGCAAGGAGCGGTGACGCGCCGGGCGCGCGCGCGGCCTACCGGCAGGCCCGCGAAGCGGCTGCGGCGCAGCCGGCGTCGGCCGACCGCGACGAGTGGCTGCACGAGGCGGACCAGGCGCTGCAACGTTAGAATCGGCGCACCTGTGCGCCCTCGAGGGGACGTGTCGTGAAGCGAGTCGCGTCGATAGCATTCCCCGGGATCGGGTTACTCGCAGCCGCGTGGCTGGCGCAGGCCGAGACCCACGTCGATCCCAACTATCCGATCCATGACCGCACTCGCCCCCAACCGGCTGTGGTCGATCCCGGCACGGCGAGCACTCAGGCGACCCCGGGCCGTCCGCCGTCGGACGCCATCGTGCTCTTCGACGGGCGTGATCTCTCACACTGGCGCCATCAGGACGGCAGCGCGCCGAAGTGGAAGATCGGCAGCGGCTACTTCGAGGTCGTTCCGGGCAGTGGCTATCTATACACGCGCGACGCCTACGGCGACTGCCAGCTACACGTTGAGTTCGCCGAGCCCGATCCTCCCAAGGGGGAGGATCAGAACCGCGGCAACAGCGGAGTCTTCCTCCACGGGCTCTACGAAGTGCAGGTACTCGATTCCTACCAGAGCCCGACCTACCCCGACGGCCAGGCGGCCGCTCTTTACGGTCAGTTCCCGCCGCTCGTCAATGCCTCACGGGCTCCCGGGGTCTGGCAGAGCTACGACATCGTCTTCCACGGGCCACGCTTCGATGCCGCGGGCCATCTCACCCGGCCGGCGCGGATGTCGGTGTTGTACAACGGAGTCCTGGTCCAGGACGACGTCGAGCTCACCGGACCCACCGCGCATCACCAGCGTCCGCCCTACAGCGCTCAGCCCGACAAACTCCCGCTGGCCCTGCAGGACCACGCTGATCCGGTCCGCTACCGCAACGTCTGGATCCGCGAGCTGCCCGATACCGGCCGCTGAGGGCCGCGCGCACGCCGGCGCGCGTGGCCGCTACTTGCCCTTCGGCTTGTAGCTGAACTTCTGCCCGCCGATCGCCGCCTCGTACATGGCGCCACCCTTGACGATGGTAAAGACGGCCATGCCCTTGAAGTACTTGCCGCTCGTGTTGGCGTCCTTCTTGCCGCCGCTGGCACTGGCGCTGGCACCTGAGGTTCCGGCGCTCGCGTCCGCCGCCGCGGTGATGGCCACGGCGCTCGCGTCAGCGCCGAACTCGAAGTCGCCCCTCGTGAACTCATCGAGCGCGCGCTTGTCCTCGAAGAAGATGATCTGGCTGTAGGCCTCGCCGCCGAGCTGCAGCCCGACGCTCACCTGGTTCACGGTGGTGTCGCCGATGTACTGGCCCTTCTCGTAGACGCGTCCCTTGCCGTGCGCCGCGCCGACCGCGATGCCGCCCTTGCCGATCGTAGGAAACACCGCATAGCCGTAGCAATGCTTGAAGAACTCCGCACTCGCGCCCGCGTTCCTGAACAGCTCGGTCGTGTCGCTGTAGGGGTCGGCGCGGACGGTGGCGGCCGCGAGCAGCAGGACTACACCCAACAATGCAGCAAATGAGCGTGACATATCTTCTCCCTTTCAAGCAGCGTGCTAACGCTATAGATTAACCTCAACGACTATCCGGGAGGCGCGCGTGGCACATACCGTCCGCGACCAGCAGAAGCTCCTCAACCGCATCCGCCGCATCCGCGGCCAGGTCGAAGCCGTGGAGCGCACCCTCGAAGGCAACGCGGACTGCTCCGACGTCATGCATCTGCTCACCGCGGCGCGCGGCGCCATCAACAGCCTGCTCGCCGAAGTGCTCGAGGATCACGTGCGTGAGCACGTGCTCGGCCGCGTCTCGGCCGGTACCCGCGCCGAAGCCGCCGACGAGCTCATCGACGTCATCCACGCCTACTTCAAGTGAGCGCTCAGCCCTTCTGCCCGAGCAGGCTGAAGGCGTGCGTCCAGTGGTCGTTGCGGAAGCCGTAGATCACCCACAGCATCGCCAGCCCCTCGAGTAAGCGGCTCTCGACGATCGAGCCGACGTCGATCGGCGCGCGCCAGCCGAAGCCCTTGATGATCTCGCCGACGCGTGCCTTGGCATCAGCGTCGTTGCCGGCGATCAGCATGTCGGGCGTTCCGTCCGGCAGCCGCGGTCGCACCATGTGCGCGGCGGTGACGATGTTGAACGCCTTGACGACGTGCGAGCGCGGCAAGAGGCGCTGCACCAGCTCCCCGCCCGAGTCGCTCGAGCCGAGGGCCATCGTCGGCACTTCGCCCGAGAAGTCGAGCGGATTGCTGGGATCGATGACGAGCTTGCCCGCCAGGTTGTCAGGCCCGGCGGTGAAAATGACCGCCTCCATCCCGCTCCAGGGCACCGCCAGTACCGCGACGCTGCCGGCGGCGGCCGCCTCGGCGAAGGAGGCCGCGCGCGCTCCGGGTACCGCCGCGAGCGCCGCGCGGGTCTTGTCACTATCGACGTCGCGCGTGCCGAAGATCACCTGATAACCGAGCCCGGCGAAGCCCTGCGCGAGCGCCGTGCCCACCGTTCCGTTTCCCAGGATGGCGACTACCTTCCGGGAGGAATCTGTATTGCTCATGACGAAAGCCTCGTGCGCCTTCGACGGCGGATCCAACTTATGACTTCTCTTCCCTGCCCGCCAGCATAATCCTCGCCGTTGCCGGGCGCACGGTGGATGCGCGACCATGGCCCGTCATGGCGAGCCTCGGCAAGCCGCGCCTCATCTACGACGGCGATTGCGGGTTCTGCGCCTATTGGGCGCGTTACTGGCAGGAGCTCACCGGCGAGCGGGTCGAATACCGCACCTACCAGGAGGTGGCGGCGCAGCATCCGGCGATCCCGCTGGCGGATTTTCGGCGCGCCGTTCAGTACCTGGCCGCCGACGGCCGCCGTGCGAGCGCCGCCGAGGCGAGCTTCCTGACGCTGAGCCACGCGCCCGGCGGGGGCCTCTGGCTCGCCTTCTACCGGCACCTGCCGGGATTCGCGGCCGCCGCCGAGCGCACCTACGCCTTCATCGCCGCGCACCGGCCCGGCTTTTATCGCCTGAGCCTCTGGCTGTGGGGGCGGGAGCATCGGCCGCCCCGCTGCGAGCTGCTGCGGTTCCTGTTCCTGCGGCTGTTCGGGCTCATCTATCTCGCGGCTTTCGTGTCTTTCGCCGTGCAGGCCCAGGGCCTGATCGGCAGTCACGGCATCCTGCCGCTCGCCGAGCTCACGGACGCGCTGCGGCACGCCGCGGGCTGGGAGCGTTTCTATCTCATGCCGATGCTGTTCTGGTTGAGCGCGAGCGATGGCGCGATCCTCGCCGTCTGCTGGGGCGGTGCCGCGCTGGCGCTGCTGCTCACGCTCAACCTCCTGCCGCGCTTGAGCCTGCTGCTCCTTTATATCCTCTATCTCTCGCTCCTTTACGCCGGCCAGGTCTTCATGACCTACCAGTGGGACACGTTCCTCCTCGAGGCCGGGTTTCTCGCGCTCGTGCTCAGCTGGGCCCTGACCCCGGGAATCTGGCTGCTGCGCTGGCTGCTGTTCCGTTTCATGTTCATGTCGGGCATGGTCAAGCTCCTGAGCGGTGACGCGAGCTGGTGGAACCTCTCGGCACTCTCCTATCACTTCCTCACCGAGCCGCTGCCGACGCCGCTCGCGTGGTATGCGGCGCAGCTGTCGCCGGCGCTGCTCGAGTTTGCGGCCGGGAGCACCTTCGTCATCGAGCTCGGCCTCCCGTTTCTCATCTTCTCTCCGCGCCGGCTGCGCTTCTGCGCCGCGTTCGGCATCCTTCTCCTGCAGGCCGGCATCCTGATGACCGGCAACTACAACTGGTTCAACCTTCAGACCATGCTGCTGTGCCTCGTGCTGTTCGACGACGCGGCGCTGCTGAGCATCCTGCCGCGGCGGCTCTCCGCCCGCCTGCCCTCGCTCCCCGCTGTGCAGCGGCTGCGTCCGCCCGCCGCGCTCGCGGCGGGCGCGCTCGCAGGGTTGCTCGTGTTCTGCAGCCTCGTCGAAATGGACCTGCGTTTCGGCGGCGATCCGCCCACGGCCGCGCGCGCCCTCGACGCCGCGCTCGAGCCGCTGCATCTCGTGAGTCCTTACGGCCTGTTCGCCGTCATGACCACCCGACGCGACGAAATCGTCATCGAGGGCTCTAACGACGGCCGCGAGTGGCGCGAATACGAATTCCGCTACAAGCCCGGCGACCCGGCGCGGCGCCCGCCCTGGAACATCCCGCATCAGCCGCGGCTCGACTGGCAGATGTGGTTCGCCGCGCTCGAGGGTCCGCAGCGCTCGCGCTGGTTCTGGCTGTTTCTCGAGCGACTGCTGCACGGCGAGCCGGCGGTGACCGCGCTCCTCGCCCGGAACCCTTTTCCGGACAAGCCACCGCTCTACCTGCGCGCCAAGTTCTACGACTACACCTATGCCGACGCCGCTGCCAAGGCGCGCGGAGTCTGGTGGCAGCGGCACCTGCTCGGCCTCTATGCTCCCGAGGTGCAGCTCAAGCACCTGGAGTGATTGCACTTGCCGAATCCCAAACCGCTCCCCTCCGATGAGCTGGCGATCCGTTCGCACCCGAGCGTGGCGGCCTGCGCCGCCCGCAAGCGCTGGGTGCTCGCAGTGGCGGTGCTCGGCTCGACCCTCGCCTACATCGATGAGTCGGTGGTCAACGTGGCGCTGCCCGCCATCGAGGCGGACCTGCGCACCACGCTCCCCGTGATGCAGTGGGTGATCAACGCCTACACCCTCTCCATGTCGGCGCTGCTGCTGGTCGGCGGTGCGGCCGCGGACCGCTTCGGGCGGCGCCGCATGTTCGTGATCGGGGTGAGCCTGTTCGCGCTGGCCTCGCTGGCCTGCGGCCTGGCAAACGGCGCCGCGCTGCTGCTCGTCGGGCGCGCCGTGTCCGGGATCGGAGCGGCGCTGCTCGTGCCCTGCTCGCTCGCGCTCATCAGCACGGCTTTTGAAGAGAAGGAGCGCGGCGCGGCGATCGGAATCTGGTCGGGCGCCTCCGCGATCGCCGCGGGAGCCGCACCGCTCCTGGGCGGCGGACTCCTCGATCACTGGTCGTGGCGGGTGATCTTCCTCATCAATCCGATCCTCGCGATTCCCACCTTGTGGATCGCCCTGACCCGCGTACCCGAGAGCCGCGACGCCGAGGCACCGCCGGGCATCGACTGGCAGGGGAGCCTGCTCGCCTTCGCCGGTCTCGGCAGCCTCGTCTACGGACTCATCGCCTCCTCCGATCTCGGCTGGACGCATCCGGCGGTGACGGGCTCGGTCGTGCTCGGCGCGGGGCTGCTGGTGCTGTTCGTCTTCGCGGAGCGGCGCAGCAGCGCGCCGATGATGCCGCTCGATCTGTTCCGCTCGCGCACCTTCAGCGGCATCAACCTGGTGACCCTGTTGCTCTACGGCGGGCTCGGCGGCGGGTTCTTCTTCCTGCCGTTCCTCCTCATACAGGCGCGTGGGTTCTCGGCGACCGCGGCCGGCGCGGCGTATCTGCCCTTCACCGTGATCATGGGCGCGCTGTCGCGCTGGTCGGGAGGGTTGATCGACCGCTTCGGGGCGCGCGGGCCACTCATCATCGGACCAACGATTGCGGCCGGCGGCTTTGCGCTGCTCGCGATCAGCCGTGAGCCCTACTGGACCGTCCTCGTGCCGATGATCGTCCTCGGGCTCGGCATGGCCGTCACGGTCGCGCCGCTGACCACCGCGGTCCTCAACGCCGTCCCCACCCATCGCACCGGCGTCGCCTCCGGGATCAACAACGCGGTCGCTTCCGTCGGCAGCCTGCTCGTGATCGCGGTGCTCGGCAGTCTCGCGGTCGGGGCGATGTCGCACTCCCTCGACCGGCACCTGGCGAGCGCCAGCGCGCCGCCCGAAGTGCGGCAGGCGGTGGAGGCCGCACGTGGCGGATTCGTCATCCCGCCGATTCCGGCGAGCCTGCCGCCGGACGAGCGGCGCAGCGTTCACGCGATCGTCGCTGCCTCGATCGACGAGACGGTGCGGATGGCGTTATGGATCGCGGCTGGCCTCGCGCTCGGCGGCGTGCTGGTCTCGGCCGCGACGCTGCCGCGCCACGAGCGCCGGCAATCCTGAGGGGCCGGCTCAGGCCGGCGCGGTCGGCTCGAGTGTCGTGGTGATCGCCACGCCCTGCTTCAGGGTCAGAGTCACCGGAGTGCGCTCGGCGATGTCCGCGAGCCGCGCCCGCTGCGCCTCGTCGAGCTCTCCCTCGAGCCGCAGCCGCCGCGTCATCAGGCGTTTGTCCCCCTCGAGCCGGAACAACACGTCGACGTGCGCCGCCGCGAGCGGCCAGCCCTTGCGTCCGGCGTACATGCGCAGCGTGATGGCGGTACAGGCCGCCAGCGCCGCGCACAAGAGCTCGTGGGGAGCGGCTCCGGTGTCCTGGCCGCCGAGCGCCGCGCCTTCGTCGGCGGTGAGCGTGTGATGTCCGGCCACGAGGGCCGTTGCATAATTGATCGTGCCGATGTCGGCCGTCGCGTGTGCCATGACTGATATCGATACGCTCTTTTCCCAGGTGCGGCAAGCGCGTCCAAGCCGGCGGCCGACGCGCTAGAATCCCGTCGAAGAGGTGTCACGCATGCCCGAGCATCCCGTTCACGCAATTGACCTGGCGGTACCCGTCGGCCCCACCGATCACACGCTCGGCCCCGAGCACGCACCGGTCGTCGTAGTCGAATACGGCGACTTCCAGTGTCCGACCTGCAAACAGGCCGCGCCGACCGTGCGGCTGCTGCTCGAGCGCTTCGCCAACCGCGTGCACTTCGCCTTCCGCCACTTTCCCCTCGAGCAGGCGCATGCCAGTGCGATGGCGGCGGCGGAGGCGGCCGAGAGCGCCGGCGAGCAGGGCAAGTTCTGGGAGATGCACGATCTCTTGTTCGCCAACCAGGAGCATCTTTCGCCGAAGAACCTGCACTCCTATGCCGAGCGGCTCGGACTCGACCTGGCCCAGTTCACCTCCGAGATGGACGATCACGTCTACACGCAGCGCATCCGCGAGCACCAGGACAGCGGACGGCGCAGCCACGTGCGCGGCACGCCCGGCTTCTTCGTCAACGGCCGGATTCAGGATGTCTCGTTCGGCTTCGAGCGGTTATTCGATGCAGTGGCCGCGGCCTTACGGCGATGACAGCACGAACTGATTGCCGTCGGGATCCTTGAAGATCGCGAACGTCCCCCACGGCTGCTGCTGCGGCTCGGAAACGAAGTCGACTCCCCGGCCCTTGATCCGGGCGTCACCGCGACGGTCACGTCTCCGGTGAGGCAACTGCTGCGTCCTTGGGTGCGCAGCCGCTCCGCCTAGTCCATCGGAACGCTGATCGACTTCGGCAGTGCCGCGGCCGTCAGGGTGTCGCGCAGCGGATGCCCGCGCTCGGGGCGCTCCGTGCGCCACCAGGGCTCGACGTCCTTGCCGTGCGCGGGCTCGACCGGCTCGCCGAGGCGCGGCATGAGGAGCTGAGCTCCCCCCGCCGGCCCGAGCCTCAACAAGGTCTCGGCGGGCTGGTCCCAGGCATGCATCGCCAGAGCGAAGGTTCCCCAATGGATGGGCAGAAACGCTCCGCCACCGAGCAGCGCGTGCGCCTTGAGCGCGTTCTCGGGCCCGAGATGCATGTCGCCCCAGGAGGGGTGCCAGGCGCCGACCTCGAGCATGGTCAGGTCGAAGGGCCCGAGCCGCTCGCGGATCACCTGATACTCGGTGGTGAGGCCGGTATCGCCGCTGAAGAACACCGCGTGCCGCGCCGAGCGGATGACCATCGACGACCACAGCGTCGAGTTGCGTGTCTTGATGGTGCGCCCGGAGAAATGCTGCGAAGGCGCGGCGCTGACGCTGAGATCCGTGCCTGGGAGCGAATAGGACTCCCACCAGTCGAGCTCGACGATGCGCTCGGGCGCTACACCCCAGGCCTCGAGATGCGCCCCGACCCCGAGCGAGGTCACCAGCGGTACCGCGCTTTTTCGCAATTGCCGGATGGTCGGATAGTCGAGGTGGTCGTAGTGATCGTGCGAGATCACGACCAGATCGATCGGTGGCAGCGCGCGCAGCGCCACCGGAACCGGCTGGAATCGTCTCGGGCCGATCAGCCGCGAGGGTGAGGCGCGCACTCCCCACACCGGATCGGTGAGGACGCGCAGGCCGTCGATCTCGATCAAGACCGTCGAGTGTCCGAGCCAGGTGGCGCGCAGCCCGCTTCCCGGCGGCTTCGACCAGGTCTCGAGCGGATCGAGCGCCGGAAGCGGACCGGGCGGCACGCGCCGCTCGCCGCCGCAGAGAAACTCGCGCAGCGTCGGCATCGGCGCGTTGGGATCGCGCAGGCCGGGGAGAATCGGCTGCAGGTTGATGAAGCGTTCGCCGGACCAGCGCGGCGAGGCCGCGATGCGCTCGAGGCGGGGGCCGGCGGGCTTTCGTCCGAGTGATCTCATGAGCTGCATGATACCGGGGCGTCATCCGTGCCGGACGGGGGTCTCCTGAGAGAGACGTATCAGACTGCCTCCTTAGTGCAGCCGCACCTGGGCCCGCTTCCATGATCAAATACCGGGGCTCCCGAATCCTGCGGAGGTCCCGATGGTCGCTTCAACCCTGGCCGAGTCGGGTGTCATGCGCATTCCCTCGTCCCGCACGGTCGCCGAGACCGTGG
>DATMRG010000105.1:0-2201 GCA_035566495.1 Steroidobacteraceae bacterium
CGGCAACCCGCTGGCGCTGCTTGAGCTGCCACGTGGCCGGACGCCCGCCGAGCTCGCGGGCGGGTTCGGACTGTCCGGCGGCCCGGCGGTGCCGGCGCGGATCGAGCAGAGTTTCCGGGAGCGGCTGGCGCCGCTCCCGCCGTCGACGCGGCTCTTGCTTCTCGTCGCGGCGGCTGAGCCGGCCGGGGATCCGGTGCTGGTGTGGCGGGCGGCAGCCGCGCTCGGC
This sequence comes from Steroidobacteraceae bacterium, assembly GCA_035566495.1. Classification (GTDB taxonomy): domain Bacteria; phylum Pseudomonadota; class Gammaproteobacteria; order Steroidobacterales; family Steroidobacteraceae; genus 13-2-20CM-66-19. The sequence goes on from DATMRG010000105.1 coordinate 227, forward strand.
ATCGGGCCGGACGCGGCCGCGTCGGCGGCCGCCGAGGGACTAGTTGAATTCGGCGCGCAGGTGCGCTTCAGTCATCCGCTCGTGCGTTCGGCGGTCTACCGCGCTGGCGCGCCGGAGGAGCGCCGGCGCGTGCACCGCGCGCTCGCCGAAGCCACCGATGCCGACGTCGATCCGGATCGCCGCGCCTGGCACTGCGCGCAGGCGGCAGCCGGGCTCGACGAGGACGTCGCCGCCGAGCTGGAGCGCTTGGCCGGGAGAGCGCGGGCGCGCGGCGGCCTGGCGGCGGGAGCGGCATTTTACGAGCGCGCCGTCGAGCTGACGCCCGATCTGAGGCGCCGGGCGCAGCGTGCGCTCCTCGCCGCCCAGGGCAAGCACCAGGCCGGTGCGCCCGATGCGGCGCTCCGGCTGCTGGCGATGGCGCAGGCGGGGCCGCTGGACGAGCACGAGCGAGCCCGCGCGCAGCTATTGCACGCGCAGATCACGTTCGCGATGACGCGCGGCCGCGACGCTCCCCCCCTGCTGCTGGAGGCGGCCAGGCGGCTCGAGCCACTGGATCCGAGGCTCGCCCGCGAGACGTACCTCGAGGCGTTCGCGGCTGCGCTCTCCGCCGACCGCCTAGTGCGCGGGGGCGATGAGCGCGAGGTCGCCGCGGCCGTTCTGGCCGCCGGCTGGGAGCCCTCCACGCGCGCCTGCGATCTGCTGCTGGACGGGCTCGCCCTCCTCACTCGTGAGGGTTACGTCGCGGGGGCGCCGGCGTTGAAGGTCGCGCTGCGCGCGTTCCGGGACGAGCCGCTCTCCGAGGAAGACGAGCTGCGCTGGCTGTGGCTGGCCTGCCGCATCGCCCGGGCGCTGGCCGATGATGGGGCGTGGGACGAACTCACCGCGCGCCATCTCGATGTCGCGCGCCGCGCCGGCGCGTTCTCCGCGCTGCCCGTCGCTCTCACCGACCGCGCGCTCGTCGAGCTGTTCTCAGGCCGGAACGGGGTGGCTATGTCGCTGGCCGCCGAGTCGGACGCCGTCGTCGAGGCCACCGGCAGTCACCTGACGCTGCGCACCTCGCTCGTGCTGGCGAACTGGCGGGGACGGGACGCCGAGGCGCTGGAGCTCATCGAGGCGCGCCGGGAGGATGTGCTGCGACGCGGCGAGGGGCTCTGGCTCGCCGCCAACGACTGGGGCAGCGCGATTCGCTATAACGGGCTCGGCCGATACGAGGACGCCCTGGCCGCGGCCGAGCGGGCCGCCGGGGCCGCACGCGGGCTGGGGCCGTCGATCTTGCTGCTGGCGGAACTGGTCGAGGCCGCCGTGCGCAGCGGCCAGGCGGAGCGCGCGACCGGTCCGCTCGCCCAGCTCGCTGAGATTGCGCAGGCCGCCGGCACTGACTGGGCGCTCGGGACCCACGCGCGCGCGGCGGCGATGCTGGCCGAGGGAGAAGCCGCCGAGCGGCTCTACCGGGAGGCGGTCGAACGGCTGTCGCACGTCAAAACCTGCGCGACGCTGGCCCGCACATACCTCTTGTACGGCGAATGGCTGCGGCGCGAGCATCGTCGCGTCGACGCTCGCGAGCAGCTGCGCGTCGCTTACGCGATGCTCTCGGACATGGGCATGGAGGCGTTCGCCGAGCGCGCCCGCCGCGAGCTGCTGGCCACCGGCGAGACAGTGCGCAAGCGCACGGTCGAGACGCTCGACGAGCTGACCCCGCAGGAGGTGCAGGTCGCGCGCCTGGCGGCCGGCGGGCAGACGAACCCGGAGATCGGCGCCCAGCTGTTCCTCAGTCCGCGCACGGTGGAGTGGCACCTGAGCAAGGTGTTCGGAAAGCTCGGGGTCAGCTCCCGCAAGGAGCTCCGCGCAGCGCTGCCCGACGTCGGCGCGGCGGTCGTCGGCCTCTAACAGCCACCGGGGCCCGGGGCCCAGAGGTCAAACTAGGGCTATGGCACGTCACGTTGCCCGGTCCTCCAGCCGCGCGACGCGGTGGCTA
>DATMRG010000106.1:0-3498 GCA_035566495.1 Steroidobacteraceae bacterium
GCCCGGACGGAAGCCGGTCGACCAGGTGAAGTAGACCAGCTTGCGCGGGTCGATCTTGTAGGTGAGGTTCGCCTTGTAGGTACGGCCGTTGTCGGACACCGTCGAGTTGAGATCCGTGCAGGGCGCGCCGTGGAATGGCGCGTAATTCGGCGTCAGCGGCGCGCCCGGCGCGGCGGGGTTCGGGCCGCAGATGTTCTGCCCCGGGAAATAGCCGGTGAGATTCTGGTAGTTGGCCGAGTAGCCGTAGAACCCCTGGATCGAATTCTTGTACTGGTAGAAGCGGACGCCGCCCGTGACTTCCCAGTTCTTGGTGAGGTCCCAGGTTGCCTGGCCGAAGGCCGCCTCGTCGCGGTCGACGCGCTCCTCGTCGGTGAGCCAGATGGTGTTGCCGTTGACGCCCGGAATGCTCAGGCTCGGGGCGAAGCCCTGCGGATTCTGGGTGTAGGGACTACCGCCCGCTCCCGGGATCGTGTACTGCTCCCAGATCTCGTGCACCTGGCGCTCCGCGAACAGGCCGGCGATGGCCTTGAGCGGATACTCCTGCGGCGTGGTGACGCGCAGCTCGTGGCTCCACTTGGTGTAGTTGCCGTTGGTGATCACGTACTCCTGCGGCTCGGTGAAGTCGCCGGCGGGATAGGGGGTGCCGGCGTAGCAGTTGCCGTGCGCGGCCGGGTTGGCCGCCAGGTAATTGGCGCCGGCCTGGGTCACCCAGTTGCAGCCGGAGGCGAAGAACTTGTCGTAGTAATACGTGTAGTCGCTGTAGTCGGAGAGGATGTGCTGGTCGCGCACGAACCAGCCGCCGGCATAGGTGATGTCGAAGTCGCCTACCTTGCCCTCGATGGTGAGCGCGCTCTGGGTGAAGGAGTCGTGATTGCCCTCCGGTCCGTAGCGCACGGCCTGCAGATCGCCGACCGCCGGGTCGTAGCCGAAGAAGCCGTTGGCATTGATCGACTGCGCCAGGAAGCTCGGCGTGACGGTCCAGCTGTCGCCGAGCTTGACCAGCCCCGCGACGCGTGCCCCAAGGGTGGATGCGGTGTTGTACTGGCTGTTGGTCTCGCCCGCATTGTCGATCGAGAGACCCGAGGTGGGGAAGGTGCGTACGCCGTCGAAGATGCCGCCGGTGGCGTTGGTGCCGGCGACGTTGCGGATGTAGCCGGCGTCGTGCTCATCCCAGCCGACCAGGCGCACCGCAGCGATCGGCGACAGCGGAAAGTTCACATAGCCTTCGGCTACGGAGCCGATGCCGCCGTGGGCTACTGAGTTGATGCCGAGGTCATAGGCCGCCGAGAATTTGGCCGGGTCGGGCTTGTTGGTGATGATGCGGATGGTGCCGGCCTCCGAGCTCGCGCCGTACAGAGTCCCCTGCGGCCCTTCCAGCACCTCGATGCGCGCGATGTCGTAGACATGGACGTCCGGGGTGCCGTCGATGGTCGTGATCGGCTGCTCGTCGAGGTAGGTGCCGACGCTCGGCTGCGAGGCCGAGTGGTTGCCGTCCTGGCCGCTCACCACTCCGCGCATGTACATGTGGGTGGTGCCGACGCCGTTACCGCCCTGGCCGAGACCCTTCACGGTGGTGACGCCGGAGAGGTACTTCACGTACTGGTCGATGTCGGTGATGTTGAGCTGCTCGAGCTTCTGCGTGTCGAGCGCCTGGATGCTGATCGGCACGTCCTGGAGGTTCTCGCTGCGCTTCTGCGCGGTGACGACGATCTCCTCGAGACCGGGCGTGCCGGCACCGGCCTGTGGGGCCGGCTGCGCCTGCTGCGCGTAAGCGGCCGGGATAGCTGCGAGCACCGCGGAGGCCAGAGGCAGGCCGGCGCGCAACGGTGCGCGCGGCCTGGCCTGAGTCACCGCTGCACGCGTGAGTTTTCTGCGTCGGCTGCGTGTCATGTTAGCTCCCCCCGAATTGAGCGCGGCTGTTACCGCTGCTATGGCAATTCCATTGTCACATCAGAAGGCACCTCCGGGTAGGCCGTTTGCACATTTCCCAGGGCGCTCTCGAGCGGCGCGAGCCACGGCGCGTAATGTCGCCATTGTTCAAGGCCCGTCGTGAAAATCGGCTGACGCACCTGCTCGGAGCTCGCGGTGCGGACCGCGCGCTCGTTATCGTAGAACTTGAGGCACTCGGCCTCGAACTCGAGGCCGCAGTGCGCCAGCAGCCGGCGCACCTCGTGCTCCGTGTCCGCGACCATGTCTTCGTAGAGCACGCGGTGCACCCTGCCGGGGAGCGCTGCATCAAAGTGGTGCATGAGCCCGACGTAGTCGCGGTAATAGAGGCCCAGGTCGTCGAGCGCGTAGGCAAAGCTCTGGCCGCGGGCGAAGTGCTGCTTGAAGCATGAGAAGCAGCAGCCCATCGGGTGTCGCCGCGCATCGATGATGGTGGCGTTCGGCAGGATGAGATGAATCAGGCCGACATAGAGGCAGTTGTTCGGCATCTTGTCGATGAAGAAGGGCGCGCCGCGCTTGCGCAGCGGGCGGGTGCCATCGAGATAGCGCTCGCCGAGCGCGCGTAGCTCCGCGCCGCTGAGGGCGGCTACGGCCGCGAAGAAGCCCGCGCCGGGCTCGGCGGCGTCGCGTTCGGCCAGGTCGCGCGCGATCTGCGGAACGTCCGGAAGCTCCATGGTGCCCTCGACGCACGAGTGGCTCGCGAGAATCTGCTCGAGCAGGGTTGAGCCGGCGCGCGGCAGGCCGAGGATGAAGATCGGATCCCGGGCGGCGCAGCCTGCGCCGGCGCGCGCCGCGAAGAATTCGCGAGTGAAGAGCTGGCGCGAGCGGCGTACAAAGGCGGCGTTCTCCGCGGCGCTGTAGGGCAGCGACTTGCGGCGCAGGGCGTTGCCCGCCGCGTAGTGCTGGAAGGATTCCTCGTAGGACCCTTGATCCTCGAGGGCCTTGCCGAGCGTGAACTCGAAATGCAGCCGATCTTCGTCGCCGAGATCAGCGCGCGCGAGCGCCGCGCGCAGCGCCGTCAGGTCGGCGGGCGAGAAGCTGAAGGTCTTGAGGTTCGCGAGGCTCCACCAGGCCTCGCCGAGCGTCGGCTCGCGCTCGATCGCGCCGCGGTACGCGGCGATCGCCTCGGCGGCCTGGCCCGTGGTCTTGAGCGAGTGCCCGTAGCTCATCCACACCTTCGGCTGTTGCGGGAACTCCGCCAGCACCCCGGCGTAGATACGGGCGGACTCCTGGTACTCGGCGAGGTTGACCAGCACTGCAGCCTTGAGGTTCCGGTAGCCGGGGTTGCGCGGCTCCCGGGCGAGCAGTTGCTCGACGTGCGGGAGCGCGGCGGTCGCCTTGCCCTGGCGGTTGAGCACCAGGGCGTAGTTGTGACGGGCGGCGTCGAAGCCGGGCGCGAGCTCGAGGCAGCGCTCGAGCAGCGTCTGCGCGTCGCGCCAGCGGCGCAGCCGCGCCGCCACCTCCGCCAGCATGCGCAAGGCCGCGACGTCGGTCGGGTGGATGCGGAGGTGCGCGCGCAACCGCGCCTCGGCTTCCGGGATGCGGTTCTCG
>DATMRG010000107.1:0-7938 GCA_035566495.1 Steroidobacteraceae bacterium
GCAGCGCCTCCGCGGTCGGCGGGCAGCCCGGCACGTAGATGTCGACCGGGACGATGCGGTCGCAGCCGCGCACCACCGAGTACGAGTAGTGGTAGTAGCCGCCGCCGTTGGCGCACGAGCCCATCGAGATCACCCAGCGCGGCTCGGCCATCTGGTCGTACACCTTGCGCAGCGCCGGCGCCATCTTGTTGACCAGCGTGCCGGCCACGATCATGACGTCCGACTGGCGCGGGCTCGGCCGGAACACCACCCCGAAGCGGTCGAGGTCGTAGCGCGAGGCCCCCGCGTGCATCATCTCGACGGCGCAGCAGGCGAGACCGAAGGTCATCGGCCAGAGCGAGCCGGTGCGCGCCCAGTTGACGAGGCTGTCGAGCTGGGTAGTGACGAACCCGCGCTGCGCGAACGTCTCCGGGCCCTCGGCGACCGCTAATCCCACTCGAGCGCTCCCTTCCGCCACTCGTAGATGAAACCTACGACGAGGATCGCGAGGAAGATGCCCATGGCGACGAGACCTGCGGCTCCGATCTTGCCGAGCGCCACCGCCCACGGAAAGAGAAAAGCGATCTCGAGGTCGAAGACGATGAAGAGGATCGCGACCAGGTAGTAGCGGATGTCGAACTTCATGCGGCTGTCTTCGAAGGCCTCGAAGCCGCACTCGTAGGGCGAGAGCTTGGCGCGGTCGGAGTGGAAGCGCGCGAAGTAGCGTCCGAGCCCGGTACCGAGCGCGAGCAGAAGCGCGGCAAGCGCCGCGGCGACCACCAGGAAGATGAGGATCGGCAGGTAATTCAGCAACATGCTCGAGGGCCGTAAAAAAGGCAGATCACTCCGACCTGCCCCAGACAAAAGTCCAGGCATTGTAGCAGTGCGATCGACCTTTTGGTGCCGACGGGGAGATTCGAACTCCCACACCTTGCGGCGCTAGCCCCTCAAGCTAGTGTGTCTACCAATTCCACCACGTCGGCAACATTGAGATGTCCGGGCCGTGCTGCTACTTCGGCGGCTGCACCGGAGCCGGCGCCGGTGCCGGCGTCGTCGCCGGTGCCGGTGCGATGCCGGGCGCGGACGCGGGAAGCGAGGCCGGCGGATTTCCGGGCGGCCGCGTACCAGTCGCCGCGGCCGGCTTACCGCTGTCCGCGGCCTCCTCGAGGATCGTCTTCTGCTGTTCCTTGCTGGCGGTCGTACCGAGGTACGCGAGCGCGAGACTGTTGATCATGAAGATCGCGGCAAACACCGCCGTGGCGCGCGACAACGCCGTCGTGGCGCCGCGCGCACCGAACACGGTTCCCGAAGCGCCCGAGCCGAAACCCGCGCCTGCGTCGGCCCCCTTGCCGCGCTGAAGCAGCACGAGGCCGATGATGGCCAGCGAGGAGAACACCTGAACCGCGGTCAGCAACATTCGTAACATGGCACTTACTCAGCCCGGCCGCGCCGCAGCCAGGATCGAGAGAAACTCATCGGCCTTGAGCGAGGCGCCACCGATCAGCCCGCCGTCGACGTCGGGCATGTTGAACAGCTCGACCGCGTTTCCGGCCTTGACACTACCGCCGTAGAGGATGCGGGTGGCGGCGGCAATTCTAGCATCCCGGGCCGCGATCCGGCCGCGGATGAAGGCGTGCACCTCCTGAGCCTGATCGGGCGTGGCGTTGCGCCCGGTGCCGATCGCCCACACGGGCTCGTAGGCGATCACGCCCTTGTCGAGCGTTCCGGCGCCGCACAGCTCGAGCACCACGTCCAGCTGCCGCGCCACGATCTCGCGGGTACGGCCCGCCTCGCGGTCGGCGAGCTGCTCGCCGACGCACAGGATCGGGATGAGGCCCTTGGCGTGCGCCGCGGAGAACTTGCGGGCCACCAGCTGGTCGCTCTCGCGATACAGGAGGCGCCGCTCCGAGTGACCCACGATCACGTACCGGCAGCCGATGTCTTTCAGCATGGCCGCCGAGACCTCGCCGGTGAAGGCCCCCTGGCTGTCGGCACACACGTCCTGGGCTCCCAGGATGAAGAGCGAATCGCGCAGCAGCCGGCCGACCTCCTGGAGATAGACGAGCGGCGGACAGACGATGCAGTCAGCGGCGGACGAAGCCGGCGCCTGGGCGAGGAGCTCCTCGGCCAGCCGCGCGTTGTCGGCGCGCGAGCCGTGCATCTTCCAGTTCCCTGCAACAATCGGACGGCGCTCGGAATTCAAAGCCTTGGACTCGCTCTCAAAAAGGGGGCCAACCCCCAAAGGGGCGCGGGATGATAGCGATCGAGGGGGGGTGGTGCAACGCCGGGGATCACCCGGCCGATGCCGCCTTGACGACGTCGGCGAGCTCGGTGGCCGCGGCCCGGGTCGCACCCTCATCGCGCCCCTCCACCATCACGCGGATCACGGGCTCGGTGCCCGAAGGGCGCAGCACGACGCGCCCCTCGGCGCCCATGCTGCGCTCGATGCGCGCCATGGCCTCCTGCACCGCGGGCACGCCCGCGGGGTCGAAGCGTTTCGCCACTTTCACGTTGAGCAGCACCTGCGGGTACTTCTGCATGCCCGAGGCGAGCTCGGCGAGCGGGCGGCCGGTCTCCTGCATTACCGCCAGCACCTGCAGCGCGCACACCAGCCCATCGCCGGTCGTGGTCTTGTCGAGACAGAGAATGTGCCCCGAGGTCTCGCCGCCGAGCATGCCCTGATGCTCGCGCAGCATGGCGAGCACGTAGCGGTCGCCGACCGCGGCGCGCCGGAATTCGATGCCGCTGGCGCGCAGTCCCAACTCGAGCCCGAGGTTGCTCATCACCGTGCCGACCACGGGTCCGCGCAGCGTCCCGGCCTGCTTCAGGGCGCGCGCGATCACGTAGAGGAGCTGGTCGCCGTCGACGATACGCCCGAGGTGATCGACCATCACCAGGCGGTCGCCGTCGCCATCGAGCGCAATGCCGACGTTGGCGCGCACTCCGGGCACGGTGAGCTGCAGCAGGTCCGGCGCGGTCGAGCCGCAGCCGTCGTTGATGTTGCGACCGTTGGGCGAGCAGCCGATCGGTACGATCTCGGCGCCGAGATCGGCGAGGATCCGCGGCGCCACCTTGTAGGCGGCGCCGTTGGCGCAGTCGACCACGATCTTGAGCCCCGACAGATCGACCCCGGCCGGCAGGGTCGATGCGCAGAACTCCTGGTACACGGTGCGCGAGCGGTCGACGCGCGTGGCGCGGCCGAGGCTGCGCGAGGTGCGGGTGAGCGGCGGCTGCGCCAGCTCGCTCTCGATCGACTCTTCGAGCTCGTCGGAGAGCTTGGCGCCCGTGCCATCGAAGAACTTGATGCCGTTGTCGTCGTAGAGGTTGTGGGAGGCGCTGATGACGACGCCGAAATCGCAATCGAAACGGGTCGTCAGGAAGGCGATGCCGGGCGTGGGCAGCGGACCTATGAGCATCACGTCGACGCCGGCGGCGACGAAGCCCGCCTCGAGCGCCGACTCGAACATGTAGCCCGACAGGCGCGTGTCCTTGCCGATCAGCACCGTGCCGCCATCGGGCGCCAGCACGCGCGCCGCGGCGCTGGCGAGGTGTAGCGCGAAGTCGACGGTCATCGGGTGGTCGCCCACCTTGCCGCGTACGCCGTCAGTTCCGAAATACCGTCGACCCATTCAGCTCTCTCTTACGGTCGCGACGACTGTCAGTGCTTCGACCGTCGCCGCGACGTCGTGGGCGCGCACGATCCGCGCACCCTCGAGCACCGCCAGCACTGCCAGCACGACGCTCCCCTGCAGGCGCTCACCCTCGGGGCGTCCGGTGAGTTTGCCCACCATGGACTTGCGCGACAACCCGACCATCATCGGCAGCCCGTCCGGGCTCAGCTCACGCAGGCCGCGCAGCAGGCTCAGATTGTGCTCCAGAGTCTTGCCGAAGCCGAATCCCGGATCGAGTACCAGGCGATCGGCGGCGAAGCCGGCCACACGGCACGCCCGGACGCGCTCGGCGAGAAAGTCGCGGACTTCGCCGACGACGTCCCGATAGGCGGGCGCGAGCTGCATGGTGCGCGGCTCGCCCTGCATGTGCATGAGGCAGACGGCGCAGCCGCTCGCGAGCGCGGCCTCGAGCGCCCCCGGCTCGCGCAGCGCGTGCACATCGTTGATGAGGCCGGCGCCCGCGGCCGCCGCGGCGCGCATGACCTCGGGCTTGCTGGTATCGATGGAAATGACGGCGGAAGTGGCGGCGCGCAACCGCTCGATGACCGGAATGACGCGACGCAGCTCCTCTTCGATGCCGACCGGTGCGGCGCCGGGCCGCGTCGACTCCCCGCCGACGTCGATGAAGGCCGCGCCCTCCTCCGCCAGCCGCACACCGTGGCGCACCGCGGCGTCAGCGTCGAGAAAACGGCCCCCGTCAGAGAACGAATCCGGCGTCACGTTGAGTACGCCCATCACGACCGGAGGGCTCAGGTCCACGGTTCGATCTCCGCATCTGAGCAATGCCGGGTGGACAGCCATCTTAGGCGCAGAGGATTGAAGTGCGGCCGCGTGCGAAATAAGCATTTCCGGGGCCGTCGGCGACAGGGATGTCGCCGCCGGAGCCTCCATGGATGGATTCACGGCGTCCCCGGAAGTGCTTATTTCGCTCGGGGACGCATTCTCAAAAGACAGCGCCGCTCAGTGCTGTCCCGCCGGGATCGCGCTGCTCGGTGGCTCCGCCTTCGGCGGCGGCGGCTTGTTCGAGAGGCTCTCGTCCCAGCCCGCGGGCGGCTTGGGCTCTCTGCCGGCCATGAGGTCCCTCAGCTGCTCCTCGTCGATGGTCTCATACTTCATGAGCGCCTCGGCAAACGTGTGCAGCTTGTCGAGCGAGCTCGTGAGGATCTCTCGCGCGCGCTTGTAGTTGGCCTCGATCACGCTCCGTATTTCCTCGTCGATCGCGTGCGCAGTGACGTCCGACACTTGCTTGTGCTGGGTGACGCTGCGCCCGAGGAACACTTCACCAGTCTCCTCCGAGTAGGTGAGCGGCCCGAGCTTATCGGACAGGCCCCACTTGGTGACCATGTTGCGCGCCAGGTCGGTGGCGCGCTCGATGTCGTTGGAGGCGCCGGTGGTCACGGACTCGGGGCCGAAGATGAGCTCCTCGGCGATGCGCCCGCCGAAGAGCGTCGCGATCGCGCTCTCGAGGCGGCGCTTGGAGAAGCTGTAGCGGTCCTGCTCGGGCAGGAACTGGGTGACGCCGAGCGCGCGGCCGCGCGGGATGATGGTCACCTTGTAGACCGGGTCGTGCTCCGGAACCGTCATGCCGACGATCGCGTGCCCGGCCTCGTGGTAGGCCGTCATCTTCTTCTCGGCCTCGCTCATCACCATCGAGCGCCGCTCGGCGCCCATCATGATCTTGTCCTTGGCCTTCTCGAACTCGTCCATGCCGACGATGCGCTTGTTGGCGCGTGCCGCGAACAGTGCGGCCTCGTTCACCAGGTTGGCGAGGTCCGCGCCCGAGAAGCCCGGGGTGCCGCGCGCAATGAGCGCCGGCTTGACGTCATCGGCGAGCGGCACGCGGCGCATGTGCACGCGCAGGATCTGCTCGCGGCCACGCACGTCCGGCAGCGGTACCACCACCTGGCGGTCGAAGCGGCCCGGGCGCAGCAGCGCCGGGTCGAGCACGTCGGGACGGTTGGTGGCGGCGATGACGATGATGCCCTCGTTGCCCTCGAAGCCGTCCATCTCGACCAGCAGCTGATTGAGCGTCTGCTCGCGCTCGTCGTGCCCGCCGCCGAGCCCCGCGCCGCGGTGACGGCCGACGGCGTCGATCTCGTCGATGAAGATGATGCAGGGGGCGTGCTTCTTCGCCTGCTCGAACATGTCGCGCACTCGCGAGGCGCCGACGCCGACGAACATCTCGACGAAGTCCGAGCCCGAGATGGTGAAGAACGGCACCTTGGCTTCACCCGCGATGGCACGCGCCAGGAGTGTCTTGCCGGTGCCGGGTGATCCCACCATGAGCACGCCCTTGGGGATCTTGCCCCCAAGCTTCTGGAACTTGCCGGGGTCCTTCAGGAAGTCGACGATCTCGCCGACCTCCTGCTTGGCCTCGTCGACGCCGGCGACGTCGGCGAACGTAACGCTCACCTGATCCTCACCGAGCAGGCGCGCCCGGCTCTTGCCGAAGGACATCGCTCCGCGGCCCCCCGACGCGCCCTGCATCTGTCTGAGCATGTAGACGAACACCACGATCAGGAGCAGCGCCGGCGCGAGCTGCAGGAGCAGCTGGCCCATGTAGTTCGGCGGCTTCGGCGGCTGGCCCTCGATCTTCACGTCGGCCTTCTCGAGCGTGCCGATGAGCGCGGTGTAATCGGTCTCAGGGTTGAAGGTCTTGAAGGCGGTCTTGTCCTTGTGCTCCCCGTAGATCATGTCGCCCTGGATCACTACCGACTCGACGCGGTTGTTCTTCACGTCATCGAGGAACGCGGAGTAGGCGATCTGCTGCGGCTGTCCCGCGGTCGGCATGTAACGGCTGAAGACGAGCAGCAGCACGATCACGATGACGACCCAGAGCAGGATATTCTTTGTCAAGTCGTTCAAAGGCTTCCGTCCTTCAGGCAGGGGCGCCTCCCCCCGAACCTACACCAAGCGAAACTTCATGGCCAGCAGGTACATCTCAGGGCTCCGGGCCCTGGAAGCCTGCGGTTTGACCACCTTCACCCGCCCGAATTCGTGGCGGGCACCCTTTACCAGATCCTCGAAGCCGGATCCCTGGAAGACCTTGATCAGGGCGTCGCCACCGGGCTTCAAGACGCGCCGGGCCATATCGAGGGCGATCTCCGCCAGGTGCATCGACCGGGCCTGGTCGGTGACGTCGACCCCGCTCATGGCCGGGGCCATGTCCGAGAGCACCACGTCCACCTGGCTTTCCGGGAGCAGGGACAGGACCCGCCCGAACACCTCGTCTTCCCGGAAATCGCCCTGCACGAACTCGACCCCATCGAGCGGCTCCATCGGCAGGATATCGGAGGCCACCACCCGGCCCTTCGGCCCGACCCGCCCGCGTGCGTACTGGCTCCAGGCCCCAGGCGCCGCCCCAAGGTCGAGGCAGAGCGCGCCGGGCTTGAGGAGCCTCTCGCGCTGATCGATCTCCTCGAGCTTGAACACCGCCCGCGACCGCCAGCCACCGCTTTGGGCGCGCTGCACGTACGGGTCCCGGAAGTGCTCCTTCAGCCATCGATCGCTGCTTTTCGACCGCTTAGGCATCGACGCCGAATCTACCTCTACAATGAGTCCATGAGGAAAACCACGCCCCGAAAGGCGGAGCCGGCAGCGGCAGCCGCCCTCGCGGCGGCGGGCGCGAGCTCCGCACCGCCCGAGCTCTCCGAGCGGCAGCGCCGCCACCTGCGGGGACTCGCCCATCCCCTGAAGCCCGTGGTGCGCTTAGGCAACGCCGGGCTCACGGAGGCGATCGCGCGCGAGACCGCGCGTGCCCTGGCCGACCACGAGCTCATCAAGGTGAAGGCACCGGGGGGCGATCGCGAGGCACGCGATGCGCTCTTCGACGCCCTCGCCGCCCGTACCTCGAGCTCCCTCGTGCATCGCATCGGCAACGTCGCCGTGCTGTACCGGCCGCACCCGGAGCTGCCGCGGATCCTGATCCCGGACTAGCCGAACTTGACCGCGACGATCTCGTAGGAGCGCACCCCACCCGGCGCCGCCACCTCGACCACGTCGCCCTCGGACTTGCCGATGAGCGCACGCGCGATCGGGGAAGTGACCGAGATGCGCCCGGCGCGGATATCCGCCTCGTCCTCGCCCACGATCTGATAGACGACGCGCGCGCCGCCCGTCTGGTCCTCGAGCTCGACGTTCGCGCCGAAGACGACCTTGCCGGTGTGGGGCAGCGTCGCCGGATCGATGACCTCGGCGTTACCGAGCTTGCGCTCGATCTCGGTGATGCGTCCCTCGATGAAGCCCTGCTGCTCGCGCGCCGCGTGATACTCGGCGTTCTCGGACAGGT
>DATMRG010000108.1:0-2331 GCA_035566495.1 Steroidobacteraceae bacterium
GCAGCGTGTGGTCGCGACCGAGAAGATCCGCATCCGCCTGCCGATTCACTTCAAGGGGCAGAGCGTTGCGCCCGGGGTCAAGAACGAGGGTGGCGTCGTGTCGCACATGCGCGCCGATGTCGAAGTGAGCTGCCTGCCGAAGGACCTGCCGGAGTTCCTCGAGCTCGACCTGTCTGCCATGAGCCTGAACGACACCAAGTTCCTCGCTGACATTCCGCTCCCCCCCGGCGTCTCCATCCCGGAGCTGACGCAGCGCAATGCGCCGGTGGTGTCGATCCACGCGCCGCGTGCCGAGGAGCCGGAGCCGGTGCCCGAGGCCGCCGCCGCGGTGCCCGCCGAAGGTGCGGCACCGGCCGCAGGCGCGCCGGGAGCCCCGGGTGCTCCGGGCGCGGCGCCGGCCGCCGCCGGTGCGCCGGGCGCACCCGCCGCCGCAGCCGATGCCAAGAAGGGCGAAGAGAAGAAGGAGGCTGCCGGCAAGAAGGAGGGCGGCAAGAAGTAGCCGCCGCACGCACGCACCTCGATCGCCGGCCGCCGCGCGAGCCTGAAACGCTCTGCGGCGGCCGGCGGCTTTTGCGGTGATGCCGGACCCATGGCAGGCGAAGCGCTCAAGTTGATCGTCGGGCTCGGCAACCCGGGCACCGAATACGCACGCACGCGGCACAACGCCGGCTTCCAGTTCGCCGACGAGCTCGCCGCGCGCCATGGTGCCACCTTCAGGAGTGAGCCGCGTCACCGCGCCGAGCTGGCACGTGCGCAAATCGCGGGTAGCGACCTCTGGCTGCTGAAGCCCATGAACTACATGAATCACAGCGGCGATGCGGTGCAGAGCATTGCCTCCTTTTATAAGGTGCCGCTGGAGCAGATCCTGGTGGCCTACGATGAGCTGGACTTTCCCGCCGGGGTCGTGCGGCTCCGCCAGGGCGGCGGAGCTGCCGGACATAACGGCCTGCGTGACGTGATCGCGCAGATGGGCGACGGTTTCTGGCGGCTGCGCCTCGGGATCGGGCATCCGGGCGACCGCACGCAAGTGCTCGACTATGTGCTCGGCCGTCCGCCCGGCGGGGAGGCGGAGCTGATCCGCGCAGCGATCCTCGCCGCCGCCGACCTCGTGCCGGTGCTGCTCAACGAGGGCGCGCAGATCGCCATGAACCAGCTGCACAGCCGCGAGCCGCCCGCGGACACCGCGGACCGCTCCTGACTCCCATGCCGATCCGCTGCGGCATCGTCGGTCTCCCCAATGTCGGCAAGTCGACGCTCTTCAACGCGCTGACGCGCGCGCAGATCGCCGCCGAGAACTACCCCTTCTGCACCATCGATCCCAACGTCGGCGTGGTCCCGGTGCCCGATCCGCGCCTCGCGCAGCTCGCCGCGATCGCGCACCCCGAGAAGGTCGTTCCCGCCACGGTCGAATTCGTCGATATCGCGGGACTCGTGGCCGGCGCTTCCCAGGGTGAGGGGCTCGGCAACCAGTTCCTGGCGCATATCCGCGAGGTCGATGCCATCGCCCACGTGGTGCGTTGCTTCGCCGGCGGCGACGTCATCCACGTCGCCGGCAAGGTCGATCCGCTCTCGGACATGGAAACCATCGACACCGAGCTCGCGCTCGCCGACCTCGCCACGCTCGAGAAGGGACTCGAGCGCGCGATCAAGGCAGGCAAGAGCGGCGACAAGGAGGCGCTGCGCCGCCGTACGCTGCTCGAGCGCGTCAGGGTGCAGCTCGACGCCGGCCGGCCGGTGCGGGCGCTTGCACTGGGCGAGGAGGAGCGGCGCGATCTGCGCGAGCTGCAGCTCCTCACAGCCAAGCCCGTGATGTACATCGCCAACGTATCCGAGGGCGGGTTCCGCGATAACCCGCTGCTCGCGGCCGTCGAGCGGCGCGCGGCGGCCGAGGGTGCGCGCGTCGTGCCGGTGTGCGCGGCGATCGAGGCGGAGATTGCCCAGCTCGCCGAGTCCGAGCGCGCCGAGTTTCTGGCGGAGCTCGGTCTCGAGGAGCCGGGGCTCGATCGCGTGATCCGCGCCGCCTACGCGCTGCTGGGACTGCAGACCTTCTTCACCGAGGGGCCGAAGGAGGTGCGCGCCTGGACGGTGCGGGTCGGCGCCTCGGCGCCGCAGGCCGCGGGCGTCATCCACACCGACTTCGAGCGCGGATTCATCCGTGCCGAGGTGATCGCCTTCGCGGACTACCTCGAGGGCGAGGGCGAGGCGGGTGCCCGCGATGCGGGCAAGCTGCGTCTCGAGGGCAAGGACTACCTGGTGCAGGAAGGCGACGTCATGCACTTCCGCTTCAACGTGTAGCGGCCTCGGCCGGCGGCTTCAGGCCGGGTGGCGCTT
>DATMRG010000109.1:0-15181 GCA_035566495.1 Steroidobacteraceae bacterium
CGCGCATGTCCTCGTCCGCGTAGCCAAGCATCGCCTTCCAACGCGGCGAGAAGAAAACCTCGTTGCTCTCGACATCGAAATCCCACATGCCGTCGTTGGCGGCGGCCTGGAACAGCCTGGTGCGCTCCTCGAGCTTGGCGAGCCGCGCCTCGGTACGGATGCGCTCGAGGCCGGTGGCGAGACTGGTACCGATCAGCTTCATGAGCAGCTGCAGGTTCACGTCCCAGGCGCCGCGCGGCAGCGTGTGCGCGAGACCGAGTATGCCGGCGGGCTTGCCCTGGACGCGGAAGCTGATGAGCAGCGCCGAGCCGATCTGCAGATCAGCGAGCTTGGCGGCTTCCGCCGCCTGCTCCTTGCGCGGGGAGCTCGTGTCGCGCAGCTCCGAGAGCCGCAGGTGCTCGAGCCGGCCCCTGAGCCACGGAAAGCCCTCGAAGGAAAGGCCGGCGAGGCCCTCGGGCTTGCACTGAGCAAAGGCGCTGCGGGCGACTTGTACGTCCTGAATTACGGGCTCATCGAGATGGAGAGCGGCGAGAAACGCGCAGTCACAGCCGGTCGCTCCGCGCAGCAGCTCGAGGTTGCGCCGTACGCAGTCGTCGACTTCGTCGCGGCGCATGTTCTGGAAATCGACCGCGATCTTGGTGCACGCGACGTCGATGCCGATGGCGGGTTTGGTATGACGGCCCGTCCAGGCGTCCGCCGAGAGAATATCGGACGCGGTGAAGTCCTGTGGCTGATCCGTCGGGGGCGGAATCGCCATTTATCCGTGACCTCCCATAACCGATCCGAGGCACCCTAATACAAATGTCACGTCGGGGACTCATTACCCCGTCACGGAAGCCGTGAATCAGTGCCGCTTTTCGAGGTGTTACGTAAGATTCTCGCACAAAGGGGCAGGATTACAAGGTAAAGCCCCGCCGCGACAGGACTTATCAGTTAACAGAATCCTCACCTCGAGCGCACCGCGGGAGCGTCGAGGAGCTGCTGCCACGCGCTGACCACGCGGCCGGCCTCGATACCGAGAATATTGGGCTTGCCATCAACCGTCCCCGTGAGCGTGACGGCAGGAGTAGTCGCGCCTCCTGGCCGGTAGAGCCAGGGATCGATGTGACCGAACAGCGCCACCGTCGGGCAGCCGAGCGCCGCCGCCGCGTGCGCGGGTCCCGTATCCACCGCGATGAGGCTGCTCGCGCGCTCGAGCAGCGGCAGCAGGCGCATCACCGGGAGATCGTTGGCAGCGTTCACGGCGTCGGACACGCGGGCCAGCCGCATCACGTCGGCGATGAACGAGCTCTCGGCTCCCATACCCGAGAAGACGATCGCCTGCCCGGGACGCCGCGCGCGCACGGCCTGGACTACCTCAGCCCAGCGCTCCTCGGGCCAATACTTGCTCGCGCCCGTCCGCGAGCGCAGGCGCCGCCGCGCGACGTGCCGGCTGCCGGGATGAATGACCATGAACGATCGCCCCGCGAGCCCGCGTCCCTCGAGCCAAACGTCGAGCCCGCGCCGGGCGGCGTCGGAAACCACGAGATGCGCCGCGCGCGGCACGCCTGGGACGGCCGGCGGCAGCGCTGCTTCGAACGCCGCGGGGCTCAGCGCGCCGAGGCGCAGATAGCGGTCGGCGAAATTCTCGCCGTCGAGAAACGGATACGCGGTCGAATCGACGATGTAGTCCCGCGGAACTCCGCCACGAGCGAGGAGCTCGCGGCCTTCGCCGCGATCACAGAACCAGGTGGGGCCGGCGCCCCGCCTCCTCAGCCAGGCCACCAGCCGCTGCTGGCTCAGGCTCAGCCAGTAGGGAGTGCGGCGGCTCCGCAGGATGAACATCCGCCCGAGG
Organism: Steroidobacteraceae bacterium; assembly: GCA_035566495.1. Taxonomy (GTDB): domain Bacteria; phylum Pseudomonadota; class Gammaproteobacteria; order Steroidobacterales; family Steroidobacteraceae; genus 13-2-20CM-66-19. Next base: position 1,835 of record DATMRG010000109.1, read on the forward strand.
GCGGGATGTCCGGCGAGGAGCGGCTCGGACCAGGGACCGGAGGCGATCACGTCGACGCGCTGCCGGAAGCGCGCATGCAGCTGCTCGAGGAGCACCGTGAGGAGCACCATGTCGCCGAACGCGCCGCAGCGCATCACGAGCGGGGGACGCTCGGTTGGGCTCACGCACGCCTCGCGAGCGCATCGCGCGCGACACCGTAGAGCCTCTTGAGCTCGTGCTCCATCTCGCCCTGCAGCCGCTCGAGCCCGGGCGCATCGATCACGCGCGCCACGTAGCGCGGCGCGCCGATGGCGATCGTGATGCGTGCCAGAAACGGCACCGGAATGACGAACTTGTCCCACTTCACGAGCCAGGCACGCGAGGCCGCGTACGCCATCGGCAGGATCGGACGCTGCGACATCTGCGCGAGCAGCAGCGCGCCCGGCTTGAACCTGAAGCGCGGGCCGCGCGGGCCATCGGGCGTGATGACCGGAGAGAGGCCATCGCGCGTCAGCGCCTGATAGTAATCGCGCAGCGCCCGCGCACCGGTGTGGGTCGAGGAGCCGCGGATCACCGCGCCGCCGAAGCGGCGCACCATCATGGCGCCGAGCTCGCCGTCGACGGAGGGGCTGACGAGCCAGCCCGGGGCCAGTCCGCGCGCGCGCTGCTCGACGAGAAATTTTCCGCAGTAGAGCTGGTGCTGGTGCCAGTAGCAGGGAATGAGGGACGGCGCCCGTGCGAGCGCCGCGGCGAGGTGCTGCTCGCCCTCGATCCGCACCACGCGGCAGGTGCGCCACCAGGCGCGGATCAGCGCCACGCCGAGCGGCGCGGCCACCGCGTACAGCGCTCGCCGCGCGCGGGTCATGCGCCGGCCCGAGCGGGTCACGGTGCGATACAGGGTGTTGCGCAGCCTTCCGTCGTCGCCGTCGCTCATGGCGCGAACAGCTCCGTGAGCGTCAGTGCGTACGCTTCGAGGCGGCCAACCGGCAGGCTCGTCATGACACAGGACGCGGCGCCGGGAAAGAGCGTGAGCGGCATCGCGTGCAGCGCCACGCCGCGACAGCGCGCGCCGCCCTCGATCAGCTCGACATCGCGTGCCTCCGCGAGACGCGCGCCGCAGGCCTTGAGCGCCGCCTCGCGCGCCGCCCAAGTGGCGAGCCGCGCCTCGGTGCCCTGCTCCACGTCGAAACCGACGAGCCCCCGCGCGACCGCCGCGCATCCCACCCAGGGACCGGAGTGACTGATGCTGAAGTCAGGCGCCTCCCCGGACCGCGACGCCGCCGCGTGCGCGACGTGCGGCTTGCCGCCATCGGGAAAAGCGAGCTCACCGGGCGCGACGCTCGTCCCCATCAGCCTTCGCACCGCACGCAGGGCGAGCGCCACGCCGGCCAGCGTGGCCGGCGCACGGGCCGCGTGCGCGGCGACCTCGAGCCGCTTCGCGTACGGCAGCCGCGCAGCGAGCGCCCGTGCTGCCTCTTCCGGCCACTGACCGCGCAGGTCCGAGTGATATAAGATTAAATTTTGGCTTTCAACAGCTTGCATGACCGCCGCCGCCCCCGCGAACAGCCATCCACCTGAGGCCGAGCTGCAATTCGACATCGGCTCCACCGACGATTCGCTGGAGCGCATGATCGAATTGTTTGCCCGCCACGGCGACACTTATCGCGTGTTCGTTCCGGCCCGCAGATCTTATACCTATGTCATCCATCACCCGGACGACGTGAAGCGGGTGCTGGTCGGCAATCACCGCAACTACACCAAGGGCCTCGGGCTCGACCGCGTCCGGATCCTGCTCGGCAAGGGCATCATGACCAGTGAGGGCGAGCTGTGGAAGCGCCAGCGCTACATGATGCAGCCGCTGTTCCACCGCCGCGTCATCACCGGGTTTGCGCAGCTGATCGCCGCGGCCAACCGGCGCCGCATCGCGAGCTGGGACCAGGTGGCCGCGCGCGGCGAGCTGCTCAACCTCACCGACGAGATGAGCGATCTCACCCTCGAGATCGTGTTGCGCTCGATCTTCGGGCGCGATCTCGACCGCCTCACCGAGCAGCTCGGTGTCAACCCCTTCGAGGTCGTGACCAAGGAGCAGAGCCGCGATCTGCAGTTCGCCTACAAATTCCGCTCGCTCACCAAGCTCGTCGCGCAGCTGATCGCACGGCGCCGTGCCGAGCCCGAGGAGCACTTCGACTATGTCGCCATGCTGATGGCGGCGCGCGACAAGGAAACCGGCGCGCCGATGGGCGAGCGCGAGCTGATCGACGAGATCATGACGCTCATCGTAGCCGGCCACGAGACCACCGCGAGCGGACTCAACTGGACCTGGTACCTGCTGTCGCAGCACCCGGACGCCGAAGCACGCCTGCACGCCGAGCTCGACGCGGCCCCCGAGATCGAGGCGCCGAGCCTCGCCGAAATGGAAGCTCTCAGCTACACGAATCAGGTGGTCAACGAGGCTCTGCGGCTCTATCCACCGGGGTGGCTCCTGTCGCGGCGCACGGTCGCCGCCGACGTGCTCGGTGGTTTCGAGGTGGCCGCCGGCACCAACGTGCTGCTGCCGCTCTACCTGCTGCATCGGCATCCACGCTACTGGAAGGACCCCGACCGCTTCTGGCCGGAGCGCTTCGCAGCCGAGCACGAGGCGGAGCGGCCGCGCTTCGCCTACATGCCGTTCGCCGCCGGCCCGCGCCACTGTATCGGCGAGACCTTCGCGCTCTATGAGATGCTCACGCACCTGTACGCGGTGGCGCGCCGCTACCGCCTGGTGTACGTGCCCGACAGGCCGCTCGAGCTCGAGGCGCAGATCAACCTGCGCACCCGTCATCCGCTGCACATGAGGCTGGAAGCCCGCCGATGATCAAAGCCGCGACCCTGACCGAGGTGCTGGAGGCGAACCGCGCCTTCCCGCGCGGCATCACCTATCTCGAGGGCGAGACCGAGTCGCGCAGCGTCTCGAGCGGCGAGCTGTACGAGCGCGCGCTCGGCATTCTCCACCACCTGCAGCGTCTCGGCGCGCGCCGCGGCGACAAGCTGATCCTGTTTCTCGGCAACAACGAGCAGTTCATCGACGTGTTCTGGGCCGCGCTGCTCGGCGGCATCGTGCCCGTGCCGGTGGCGCTCGGCATCAGCGACGAGCACCGCCACAAGCTCCTGCGGATCGCGCGCCGGCTCGGCGCGCCTTACCTCTACACCGAGCGCCGCTCGCTCGAGCGCATCGGCGCGTTCGCCGCCACGGCCGGCGAGACCGAGGTGTTCGAGAGCCTGCGCGCGCGCACTTTCCTGGTGGACGATCTGGATGACATCTCGCGTGCCGGCGCCATCCAGCGCGCCGAGCCCGACGACGTCGCCTTCATCCAGTTCTCCTCGGGCTCGACCAGCGAACCGAAGGGCGTGGTGCTGACCCACCGCAACATCCTCGCCAACGTGCGCGGCGCGACCGAAGCGGCCGGCTTCAACCAGAACGACGTGAGTCTCTCCTGGATGCCGCTCACCCACGACATGGGCCTGATCGGCTTCCACCTCATCATGTTCGCCAACCGGGTGCACTCGCACTTGATGCCGACGGAGCTCTTCATCCGCCGCCCGCTGCTGTGGCTTACGCTGGCGTCGCGCATCGGCGCAACGATCCTCTGCTCGCCGAACTTCGGCTATAAGCACTACCTGAAGGTGCTCGGCGAGCGGGGGGTCGAGGGACTCGATCTCTCCCCGGTGCGCCTCATCTTCAACGGCGCCGAGCCGATCTCGGTCGAGCTATGCGACGAATTCCTGACGCGCCTCGCCCCCGCGCGCCTCGACCGCAACTCGATGTACCCGGTCTACGGGCTCGCCGAGGCCTCGCTCGCCGTGAGCTTTCCCCCGGTCGGCGCGCCGCTCAAGACCATCACGCTGAACCGCCACCGCCTGAATCCCGGCGATCCGGTCGAGCAGGTGGCGGCGGACGGCCCACACGCGCTGCGCCTCGTGAGCGAGGGCAAGCCGATCCCCTACTGCGAGGTGCGCATCGCCGGCGACGACGATCGCGAGCTCGCGGCGGACCGCATCGGCCACGTGCACATGACCGGCGAGAACGTGACGCGCGGATACTACGAGGACCCCGAGGCGAATGCGGCCGCCTTCACCGCGGATGGCTGGCTGCGCACGGGCGACTTAGGTCTCGTGCACGCCGGCGAGCTCTACATCTCGGGGCGCGCGAAAGAGATCATCTTCGTCAACGGCCAGAACTACTATCCCCACGACCTCGAAGGTCTGGCCCAGCGCGCGCCGGGTCTCGAGCTCGGCAAGGTGGTGGCCGTTGGCGTGCGCCGCCGCGGCGCCGAGACCGAGCAGCTCGTGGTGTTCGTCCTGCACCGCGGCGCCGCCGCCGACTTCCTGCCGCTCGCGACTCAGGTGTCCCGGCTCATCAACGAGCAGACCGGCCTCGAGGTCGCGGAGGTCGTGCCCGTCAAGCGCATTCCCAAGACCACGAGCGGCAAGATCCAGCGCCATCTGCTCGAGGAGGGCTATATCGACGGTGAGTTCGATGCCGAGCTCGCCGAGCTCGCCGCGCTGCGCGCAGCGCAGCGCGGACCCGCACACCGCGAGCGCAGCCAGCTCGAGGAGCAGCTCAAGGCCATCTGCGACGCGGCGCTCGAGGGCAAGCGGGTCGACCTGAACGACAACCTGTTCGAGGTCGGCGCCAGCTCGCTCAAGCTCATCGAGATCCACGAGCAGATCGACCGGCTCTACCCCGGACAGATCGACCTCACCGAGCTGTTCGATTTCCCGACCATCGCCGAGCTCGCCAGGCACCTCGAGAGCAAGCTCGCGGCCTGAGGGCCGCCCATTTCGGCAGAGGCGTGCGTCTCCGGGCGGTCCTGCTTGCATATATTTGCTCAGACAAATATCATTTCGGCAAATATCGCCGGAGCAAGCATGCGCAAGCCCTACTACGCCCTGGAGACTCTCGAAGCGAACGACAGCGTCGGCTACCTGCTCAAGCGCTGCGGCGTGGTCATGACGGCGCTGGCCGAGCAGCGCTTCGAGGATCTCCCGATCTCCTTCACCCAGTGGACAGCGCTCACCCACCTGAGCCGGCAGGAGCACATCTCCGCGACCCAGCTGAGCGCAGAAATCGGCCACGACATGGGGGCCCTCACGCGCGTCGTCGATGCGCTCGTGCGGCGCGGGCTGGCACGGCGTGAGCGCAGCAGCCGCGACCGCCGGGCGATCGAGATCGCGATCACCCCCGCCGGCCGCCGCCAGGCGCTCGAGGGCAGGCGCCTCATCGTCGAGCTCCTCAATCGCCTGGTCGAGCCCTTCACCGAGCCCGAAATCGACACACTAATCGGCCTGCTGCAGCGTCTATTACGGCATCTGCAGAGTGAAGCGGGCGCCAAGGCGCACGTCCCGCCACCGCTGGCCACCCGCGAGACCCCGCGCCGCGCGCGGCGCAGAGCGGCCCGCGAGCCTCGCGCGCGCGCCAGGGCCCATGGAGGAACCGTATGAACCGGCGCAACGCACTGGCGACGCTCGCTGGGGTCCTGCTCGCGGGCTGCACGCTCGGACCGAATTTCACGCGCCCGGACGCCCCTGGCGGCGGCTATGCGCACGCGGCGCCCGCCGCCACCACGACCCGCAGCATCGACTACGGCGCGGACGTCGCCGACGGCTGGTATCAGCTGTTTCACTCCGCCGCGCTCGATCAGCTGGTGCGCGGCGCCCTCGCCGGCAACCCCGATCTCGAGGGCGCCCGCCACGGCCTCGTGGCCGCGCAGTACGAGCTCGAGGCGGTCGCCGGCTCGCAGCTGCCGCAGATCGATGCGACCGGGCAGATCGGCCGTGCCCACATCAACGGCAGTTTTTTCTACGGCCCCGTCAACGCGATCAACGCCACGGGCAACCGCTTCGAGCTCGGCCCCGAGCTCGCCTACAACCTCGATCCCTTCGGTGCGACGCGCCGCCAGGTCGAGGCGCAGCGTGCCGCCACCGCCGTGGCACGTGACCAGGTGCTCAACACCTACGTGACGCTGGTCGATCAGACCGTGGTCACCGCCTTCGACTACGCCGCCACCCAGGCCGAGATCGAGGTAACGCAGTCGCTGGTGCAGGAGCTCGACTCGCAGTTCGAGCTGACGCAGACGCTCGAGAACGCCGGCAAGATCACCCGCGCCGACACGCTGCAGGCGCAGACGCAGCTCGAGAATCTGCGGGCGACGCTGCCCGCGCTCGAGCAGCAGCGCGACACCTATCGCAACGCCCTGGCGCAGCTGAGCGGCCAGACGCCCGACGGCTTCACGATGCCGGCACTCACCCTGCACGACTTCACGCTCCCCGGGAAGCTGCCGCTATCGCTCCCCTCCTCGCTGATACGTCAGCGCCCGGACATCCTGGCGGCCGAGGACGCGCTGCACGAGGCGAGCGCCAACGTCGGCGTCGCAGAAGCCGCGCGCTTGCCCTCGCTCAACATCACGGCGCAGTACGCTCAGCAGACCAGCGCGCTCTCGGACTTCCTGACACGCCCGGGCGCCATCTGGTCGGCGGGCCTCAATACGACCGCGCCGCTCTTTCACGGCGGCACGCTCGCCGCCCGGCAACACGAAGCCGAGGCGCGCTACCACCAGGCACAGGCGAGCTACCGCTCGGCGGTCATCGCCGCCTTCGTCGAGGTCGCCGATGCCTTGCAGGCGCTCGAGCACGACGGCCAGGGCTACGCCGCGCACAATGTGGCGCTCACCGCCGCCGCCGCGAACCGCGATCTCGCCCTCGCCCAGTACCGCGCCGGCAAGTACACGGAGCTCCAGGTACTGACCGCCGAGCAGCAGTATCAGGACGCCGCCCTCACCGAGGTGCAGGCCGACGTACAACGCTTCACCGACACCGCCGCGCTGTTCCGCGCCCTCGGCGGTGGCTGGTGGAACGCGCCCCACGACCCGGCGGCGCTGGTCGCCACCGCAGGAGCAAGCCATGACTGAGTCCCAGGACAGCCCGAAGAGCACCGCCACCCCGGCGCCGGCCGCGCCCGCCGCGCCGAACCGGCGCCCGCTGCTGGTGCTCGGCGGGATGGCGCTGCTTGCCGTCGTCGGCTGGACGGCCTACTACCTCGCCTTCATGCGCGGTCACGTCACGACCGACGACGCCTACGTCAACGGCAACCTGGTACGGCTCACGCCGCAGGTGTCGGGCACGGTGATCGCCATCGACAGCGACGAGACCCAGTTCGTCCGCCGGGGTCAGCCCCTGGTGCAGCTCGATCCGCATGACACCCAGGTGGCGCTCGCCCAGGCGAAGGCCAATCTGGCGCAGACGGTGCGCGACGCGCAGCAGCTGTTCGCGGAAGCCGCGCGCGATGAGGCGGTCGTCGAGACGCAGCAGGTGCAGCTTGCCCAGGCGAACGAGGACGTGGAGCGCGACCGCCCGCTGATCGCGGTGCATGGCGTGTCGCAGGAGACGCTGCAGCACGAGCAGAACGCGGTGCAGGGCGCGCGCGCCGCGGTGCGCCAGGCGCAAGCGTCGCTCGCCAGCGCGCGCGCCGCGATCGCCGGCACGACCCCCGAGACTCATCCGCGCGTGCTGCAGGCCGAGGCCGCGCTGCGCAATGCCTGGCTGGCCGCGGCGCGCGTCCGGGTCGTCGCGCCGGTCTCCGGTTACGTCGTGCGGCGCTCGGTGCAGCTCGGCCAGCAGGTGACGCCGGCGACCGAGATGCTCGCCATCGTGCCGGTCGATTCGATGTGGATCGACGCCAACTTCAAGGAGAACGAGCTGAGCGGCCTGCGCATCGGCCAGCCGGTGAGCGTCTCGGCGGACATGTACGGCTCGCGCGTGCACTATCACGGGCGGGTGCTGGGACTCGCCGCCGGTACGGGCAGCGCGCTCGCGGTGCTGCCGGCGCAGAACGCCTCCGGCAACTGGATCAAGATCGTGCAGCGGCTGCCGGTGCGCATCGGGCTCGAGCCGCAGGAACTCGAGGGCCATCCGTTGTTCCTTGGGCTGTCCACCGACGTGAGCGTCGACGTGCGAGACCCGCGGGGCGCCGCACTGTCGCAGCAACCCACCTGGTCGGTCGCGCTCAACACCGATGTCTACGCCGACCAGGACGCCGGCGCCGACGCCGCGATCAACGAGATCCTCGCCGCCAACCTGCAGCACGCGGCCGCGGGACCTGCGGTGGTACGCGAGGCCCGCAGGTGAACGCCGCCGCTCAGGCCGCGCCACGCGCCGGCGTCGCGCCCTGGCTGATCGCGCCGGTGGTGGCGCTCGCCGCCTTCATGGAGATCATGGACATCTCCATCGCCAACGTCGCGCTGCCGCACATCGCCGGCTCCCTGTCCTCGAGCCAGAACGAGTCCACCTGGGTGCTCACGAGCTATCTCGTGACCAACGCGATCATCATGCCGATCACCGGATGGCTCGCGAACACCTTCGGCCGCAAGCGCCTGTTCCTCGTCTGCATCATGGGCTTCACCGGGGCCTCGCTCCTCTGCGGCCTTGCGCCCAATCTCCCGGCGCTGATCGCGGTGCGGGCGCTGCAGGGTGCGACCGGCGGCGGACTGCAGCCGGTCGGCCAGGCCATCCTCACCGACAGCTTCCCGCCGGAGAAGCGCGGCATGGCGACCGCGATCTACGGCATCGCCGCGGTCGTCGCCCCGGTCGTCGGTCCGACCCTCGGCGGCTGGATCACCGACAACTACGACTGGCGCTGGATCTTCCTGATCAACGTACCGGTGGGCGTAGTGCTGGTGCTGCTGGTGCAGGCGCTCATCAAGGAGCGCGAGCCCGCGGCGAGCGGTCCGCGGCGCTCGGTCGACTGGCTGGGCTTCGGCTTCGTGGCGCTCGCCCTCGGCAGTCTGCAAATTGTGCTCGATCGCGGCCAGGACGCGGACTGGTTCGGCTCAGGGCTGATCACCGCGCTGGTGATCGGCTCGGCGGTCGGGTTCGTGCTGCTCACCTGGCGCGAGCTCAACCACGAGGACCCGATGGTGGACCTGCGGCTGTTCCGCGATCCGGGCTTCGCCGTCACCTTCGTCATGATGCTGATGCTCGGCTTCATGCTGTTCGGCAGCACCTTCCTCATCCCGGCCTTTGCGCAGCAGCTGATGGGCTACCGTGCCGTGGATGCCGGTATGGTGCTCTCGCCGGGCGGCCTCATCACGATCGCGCTGCTGCCGCTCGTCGGGCGCTCGATCAACAAGGTGGATCTGCGCGTGCTCGCCGGGATCGGCTTCGTCATCGGGGGCGTGAGCCTGCTGCTCATGACCCGGCTGTACCTCGGCGTCTCCTTCCAGACGCTCATGTGGCTGCGCCTGTTGCAGTCGGCGTCGCTCCCGTTCCTGTTCCTGCCGATCAACCAGATGGCCTTCCGCGACGTCCCGCCGGGGAAGACCAACAACGCTTCGGCGCTCATCAATCTGGCGCGCAACTTCGGCGGCAGCATCGGCATCGCCTTCGCCTCGACGCTGCTGACGCGCCGCGCGCAGTTTCACCAGAGCCGCATCGTCGAGCATCTGCAGGCGCTGAATCCGGCCTACCCCGACTTCACGCATCAGGTCGGCGGGGCCCTCGGCGCCGCGCCCGATAGCGCGAGCACGCTCGCCAGCATCTACCAGGGAGCGCTGCAGCAGGCGGCCCTCCTCTCCTATCTCGATGACTTCAAGGTCCTCGGGATTCTCTTCCTGGCGCTGATTCCGCTGCTGCTCCTGGTCCGGGCCGGCAAGGGCGGCGGCGGCCCGGTGGCCGCCCACTGATCCCGGCGGGGTGAAATTGGCGAGCGCGGGCTTTTTTGTGCCTATAATCAGCCGATTATGCAGTCCGAAGCCCTTTTCGCCGCCACATCCCCGGGCCGCTGCGAGCGCCGCCTGAGCGGTTGCGGGATCCGCCCCACCGCTCAGCGGGTACGCATCGCGAGCCTGTTGTTGTCGGCCCCGCAGCACCTCTCTGCCGAGCAGATCCTCGCCAACCTGCGCTCGAGCGGCGCGCGTGTGTCCAAGGCTACGGTCTACAACACGCTGAATCTCTTCGCCTCGCACGGCCTCATCCGCCAGCTCTCGGTCGACGGGTCACGCGCCTGGTTCGACTCCAACGTCGATCCCCACTATCACTTTCACGACCTCGCGACCGGCGCGCTGATCGACGTGCCCGTTCCGGAGGTCGAATTCAGCCGTCTGCCCGCGCCGCCCCCCGGCACCGAGGTCGCGGGTATCGATCTCGTGATCCGGCTGCGGAAAAAGCAGTAAGCCGGGCAATTTTTTGTAGAATTGCCGCCCTCCCGGAGCCGGGATAGCTCAGTTGGTAGAGCAGCGCATTCGTAATGCGCGGGTCGTAGGTTCGAATCCTATTCCCGGCACCACGACCTCGAGGGCGTTGACGAGCTCGTAGAGAAACTGCTCGGCGTTGCCGGAAGCGCCGCGATACGAGAATCCATAAGCCTGCAGCATCTCGTGCTCGATCTCGACGAAGCGCAGGCAATCGTCGCCCGTTGCCTCACTCCAGATTGCGGCGTATCTGCCCCACAGCTCGTCCTCGGGGGACAGCTCGCTCAGCGCTGTGCATAGCCGCCGCAACGACTTGGCGCTCTCGACGTTGCGCGCATCCCAGGGAAATTCCCGCGCCTTGCGGTATCTCCACCCCGATGAGTCGTCGGCGATGCCGATCAGACTCGAGCGGAACCCACGTACTTCGGCGGGCTGGTTCATGTTGTCCTCCTGCTGCGCATCGACCTGCCCTTCCCGTGGCAGGCCCCCATAAATAAGCCTCCCGGGCGCCAAACGCCACCTGTCTCCGGTTTGCTACGTGATCCTGATATCCTGCGCGCCCCTCGGCCCGTCGCCCGGCCACTTCCCTTTGGCGTTTCGGGGCGGGAAATACGCCTGGTTACGATTAAACTCTCGCGCAAGGCGCTGGATCTAAAGGGTATCGGTGTGGGTCTCATAAGGAATCTTCGTGGGTACTAGCCCGGAACATCTGAGTCACTCGGGCGATGAGCAGATCGCCTGGATCGGCCGTGATCGCGCCGGGTTCGAGCGCCCCGGCACGGCCGACGCTACGGCCAAGCCGGCCTCGCCCATCAGGCTGCCGGCGGACCCCCGCACCCGCTGGATCGCCGTCGGCGTCGGCATCCTCGCCGTGCTCGGCGCGATCACCTGGGCGACCCATCGCGGGGGTCCCGCGCACGTGGCGTTGGCCGATCGGCAGAATATCCCTCTGATCTCGGTGGTGACGCCGGGCCTGCGGTCAGTTACCTCGAGCGTGACGTTCACCGGGGGCATCTTCGCGCGCTATGACATGCCGATCGGCAACGACGGCGACACCGGCCGCATCGTCGCCGTCTACGTCGAGGCCGGCGATCACGTGCAGAAAGGTCAGATCCTCGCCCGCATCGACGAGTCGGTGCTCGTACCGCAGGTGAACCGGCTCGAGGCTTCGCTCGAGCAGGCCCAGGCGCAGGCGGCTCTTTCCGCGGCCGAGTACAAGCGCGCCCTCGGGGTGCAGGCCGCCGGCGCGCTCTCCGCCGAGGACATCGAGAAGCGGCGTGCCACGGCGGTGACGGATGGGGCTAACGTGAAAGTCGTGGCGGCCCAGCTCGCCGAGGCCCGGGCGCGCCTCGCGCGCACGCGCATCATCGCGCCGATCGCCGGCACGGTGCTGGCGCGCCGCGCCGAGGTGGGCATGATCGCCAGCCCGGGCGGCGATTCGCTGTTCCGCGTAGCGAGCGGCGGCGAGGTCGAGATGCGCGGCCAGCTGGCCGAGCAGGATCTGGCACAGGTGAAGGTCGGCGATCCGGCCATGGTGCGACTCACGGGGCTGTCGCAATCCTTCGAAGGCAAAGTGCGTCTCCTCGGCGCCATCATCGACCCGACGACGCGCCTCGGCGAGATCCGCATCGCGCTCAAGCCCGATGCGGCGCTGCGGCCCGGCGCCTTCGCGCGGGGCACGGTCGCGGTCGGCAACGCACAGCGGCCGGTCGTGCCGCAGACCGCGGTGCTCACCGACAGCCAGGGCAGCTACGTCTTCGTCGTCAACGCCCAGGATCACGCCGAGCGGCGCGCAGTGCACGTCGCGGACACTTCCGACGCTGGCTTCGTCATCGGCTCGGGGCTGACGGGCAGCGAGCGCGTCGTGGTCACGGCGGGCGGCTTCCTGCACGACGGCGAGGCGGTGAAGGTCGCGCCCCCCGGCAAACCCGCCGGCTGACGCCCAAGGATAGGCGCTCGTGAAAAACATCTCTGCGTGGGCGATCCGACACCCGCTGCCACCGATCGTGCTGTTCGTGGTGCTGCTGTTCATGGGCGTCGTGTCGTTCGTGCGGCTGCCCGTCACGGCCGATCCCGACATCGCTTTCCCGGGCGTCGACGTGCAGATCTATCAGCCGGGCGCCGCTCCCCAGGAGCTCGAGACGCAGGTGATGCAGAAGGTCGAAGGCTCCGTCGCCGGCATCGGCAACCTCGACAGCATCACCTCCTGGGCGGTCGAGGGCGAGGCGCACATCTTCGTGCAGTTCGAGATCGGCACGCCGATCGACCGCGCCGTGGCCGATGTGCGCGACGCCATCGCCAGGGTGCGCCCGCTGCTGCCGCTCGGGATCCAGGAGCCCGTAGTCCAGCGCATCAATGCCGACGGCGGCCCGATGGAGTACTACGGGGTGAGCTCGAGCGCGCTCACGCAAGAGGAACTCTCCTGGTTCGTCGACAACACCATCACCAAGCGGCTGCTATCGGTGTCGGGCGTCGCGCAGGTGCAGCGCAGCGGCGGCGTGAACCGCGAGATCCGCGTCGAGCTCGACCCGGCCCGCATGGCCGCGCTCGGCATCACCGCGGTCGAGGTGAACAGTCAGCTGCGCACGCTCAACCTCGACTCGACCGGTGGCCGCGCCCAGCTCGGTGGCGGCGAGCAGTCGATCCGCGTGCTCGGCGGGGCGCGCACCGCGCTCGCGCTCGGGGAGACGCAGATCGCGCTCTCGGGCGGACGCTTCGCCCGGCTCTCCGACCTCGCCGACGTACGCGACAGCGTCGGCGAGATCCGCCAGCTCGCGCGCTTGAACGGCCGGCCCGCTACCACCTTTGGCGTCATCAAGGCCAAGGGCTATTCCGACGTCACCGTCGACGAGGGTATCCAGGCGGAGCTCGCCAAGATCAAGAAGGAGAATCCTCAGGCCGAGATGCGCCAGATCTACACCAGCGTCGACTACACCAAGGATACTTACCATTCTGCGATCAGCGCGCTCATCGAGGGCTCGATCCTCGCGGTGCTGGTGGTGTTCCTGTTCCTGCGCGACACGCGCGCGACGCTCATCTCGGCGCTCGCCATTCCGCTCTCGGCGATCCCGGCGTTCGTGGTCATGCAGTGGCTGGACTTCACGCTCAACTCGATCAGCCTGCTGGCGCTGTCGCTGGTCGCCGG
>DATMRG010000110.1:0-23727 GCA_035566495.1 Steroidobacteraceae bacterium
CGGCGGAGATGCCCTTGGAGACGATGGTGCTCTTGGTGTCGCGCCCGATATGGATCATCTTGGTGCCGGTATCCGCCTGCTGATGGTTGTTGACGGTGGCGACGGAATAGAACTCGCCGATCGAGCCGTCGCCGCGCAGCACGCAGCTCGGGTATTTCCAGGTGATCGCCGAGCCGGTCTCGACCTGGGTCCAGGAGATGTGCGCATTGCGGCCGCGGCACTCGCCGCGCTTGGTGACGAAGTTGTAGATACCGCCGCGCCCCGCGGCATCGCCCGGGTACCAGTTCTGCACGGTGGAGTACTTGATGTAGGCGTCATCGAGCGCAACCAGCTCCACGACCGCGGCGTGCAGCTGGTTCTCGTCGCGCATGGGTGCACTGCACCCTTCAAGATATGACACGTGACTTCCAACATCCGCGATGATGAGCGTGCGCTCGAACTGCCCGGTGTTGAGTGCATTGATGCGGAAGTAGGTCGAGAGCTCCATCGGCGAGCGCACGCCCTTCGGCACGTACACGAACGAGCCGTCGGAGAACACGGCGGAGTTGAGGCTCGCGAAGAAATTGTCGGTGTAGGGCACGACGCTGCCGAGGTACTGCTCGATCAGCGCCGGGTGCTGGCGCACCGCCTCGGAGAACGGCAGGAACACCACGCCCGCCGCGGCGAGCCGCTCCTTGAAGGTGGTGGCGACCGAGACCGAGTCGAACACCGCATCGACCGCGACGCCGGCGAGGCGTGCGCGCTCGTGCAGCGGCACGCCGAGCTTCTCGTAGGTCTCGAGGAGCTTCGGATCCACCTCGGCGAGGCTCTTCGGGCCGTCCTTCTTCGCCCTTGGCGCCGAGTAGTAGGAGATCGCCTGGTAGTCGATCGGCGCGAAGCGCACGTGCCCCCAGTGCGGCTCCTTCATGGTGAGCCAGTGGCGCAGCGCCTTGAGGCGCCACTCGGTGAGGAAGGCGGGCTCGCCCTTCTTGCGCGAGATGAGCCGCACCACATCCTCGTCGAGCCCGGGCGCGACGGTGTCGGAGTCGATCTCGGTCACGAAGCCGTGCTGGTAGCCGCGGCCGATCAGGCTCTCGAGCTCTTTGGCGGTCTCGCTCACGAGCGTACCTGCGGGCGGCCGGTGGCGGCCTTCATCTCGCGCTCGAGCGTCGCCAGGCGCGCCGGAGCCGCGTCGAGCCCGGCGAGCTGTGCCAGACTCACGTCGTAGAGGGCGCGGCGCATGGCGAGGTTCAGGCGCTGCCACACGCGGCTCACGCGGCAGCTCTCCTCGATCTCGCAGTTGCCGTGCCCGGCGGCGCAGTCCGTGAGGGCCATGGGTCCCTCGAGCGCATCGAGGATCGCCGCGGCGCTGATCTGCGAGGCCGGACGAGAGAGCTGGTAGCCGCCGTGCAGGCCCCGGGTCGAGGTCACGAGTCCGGCGCGCTGCAGCTGCTTCAAGAGCTTGCTCACCGTGGGCGCGGCGATATGCGTCTGCTCCGCGAGGGCGGCCGCGGTCTGCACGCGGCCGGGCTCGCCGGCCAGGGTGGCCAGGAGCACGGTCGCGTAGTCTGTCAGCCGGCTGATGCGCAGCATGGAGGTTCCCTCCAGGAAGTAGGACTATTTTAGTGCTAATTCAAGGAGAGAGCCAAGCCGGCCACATGATTTTGCTATCCTTGGGAATCCGATTTTCAAGGGCTTGCGGTCACGAACGCGCCTCACAGGGCCGAAGGCGCGCGTCGATCGCCTTAAGGAGTGGACGATGAACCTCAGTGAGCTCAATCGCATCGCCAATGCGATGGTCGCCAAGGGCAAGGGGATCCTCGCCGCCGACGAGAGCAGCGGTACGATCAAGAAGCGCTTCGACGGCATCAGGCTCGATTCGACCGAGGAGCATCGCCGGACCTATCGCGAGATGCTGTTCACGGCCCCCGGCGCCGCCCAGGCGGTGAGCGGCGTGATCCTCTACGACGAGACCATCCACCAGAAGACCAGGGATGGGACGCCCTTCCCAGAGTACCTCGCCAGGCACGGCATGATCCCCGGCATCAAGGTCGACCTCGGCGCAAAGCCGCTGGCCGGCTTTCCGGGCGAGACCATCACCGAGGGGCTAGATGGCCTGCGCGAGCGCCTGGTCGCGTACCACGGGCTCGGGGCACGCTTTGCCAAGTGGCGCGCGGTGATCGACATCGGCGCCGGCATTCCCACGGCGTTCGCGATCGAGGCGAACGCGCACGCCCTCGCGCGCTACGCCGCGCTCTGCCAGGAGAATGACATCGTCCCGATCGTCGAGCCGGAGGTACTGATGGACGGGGGGCATTCGCTCGAGCGCTGCTCGGAGGTGTCCGAGCAGGTGCTGGCGACCGTGTTCGACCAGCTGTTCGCTCACCGGATCGCCCTCGAGGGCATGGTGCTCAAGCCCAACATGGTGATCTCGGGCAAGAAGGCCCCGAACCGCGCATCCCCCGAGCAGGTAGCCGAGGCGACGCTCCGGGTGCTGAAGCGCCACGTCCCGCCGGCCGTGCCCGGTATCGCCTTCCTCTCCGGCGGCCAGTCGCCGGAGGAAGCGACGCTGCACCTCTCGCTCATGAACCGCATGGGGCCGCTGCCCTGGGCGCTCACCTTCAGCTACGGGCGGGCGCTGCAGGACACGGCGCTCAAGGCCTGGGGCGGGACACCGGCCAACTTCGCCGCGGGACAGAAGGAATTCGCCCGGCGGGCGCAGTTGAACGGTGCGGCCACCACCGGGCGCTACGCGCCCGAGATGGAGAGCCGGGCTGCCTGACGGGCACGGCGGCGCCGCGCTCGCGTGACCAGCACCGCATCCGCCGGAGCCACGCCCGCTGCGTCCGCGGACGACGTGGTGGTCGCCGTACGCGACGTGCATTACGCCGCGGGCGGGCGGCCGATCTTCGCCGGGCTCGATCTCGAGGTGCGTCGCGGGCGCATCACCGCGATCATGGGCCCGAGCGGCACCGGCAAGACGACGCTCTTGCGGCTGATCACGGCGCAGGCAGCGCCCGCGAGCGGTCAGGTGACGGTCTTCGGCAAGGACCTCGCCGGCTTCGGCCGCCGGGAGACCTACGCGCTCCGCCGCCGCATGGGCATGCTGTTCCAGAACGGCGCGCTGCTCACCGACATGGACGTGTTCGAGAACGTCGCTTTTCCGGTGCGCGAGCACACCGATCTCCCCGAGCCGCTGGTGCGTCTCCTGGTGCTGACCAAGCTCCAGGCGGTAGGCCTGCGCGGCGCGGCCAGCCTCATGCCGGGCGAGCTCTCGGGCGGCATGGCGCGGCGCGTGGCGCTGGCGCGCGCCATCGTGATGGATCCCGAGGTGTTGCTCTACGACGAGCCGTTCGTCGGTCTCGATCCGATCTCGCTCGGCTTCATCCTGCGGCTCATCAAGCACATGAACCAGGCGCTCGGCATCACGAGCATCGTGGTCTCGCACGACGTGCAGGAGCTCGCCACAATCGCCGACGACAGCTACCTGATCTCCGAGGGCAAGGTCGCGGCGGCCGGCACGCCGGCGCAGCTGCGCGCGAGCGACTCGGCGGCGGTGCGCCAGTTCATGACCGGCAGCGCCGAGGGCCCGGTGCCGTTCCACTATCCGGCGCCGGATTACGCTACGCAGCTCCTCGAGGCGGACGAGCGATGAATCCTCGCCGCCCCGACGCCTACCTCCTGAGCGGCCTGCAGCGCCTCGGGTCGGTGACGATCTTCCTGGTGCAGCTCCTGATCCAATGCGTGCCGGCGCTCGCGAGGCCGCATCTGCTGGTGATGCAGATCTACAACGCCGGCGCCCGCTCACTCATCATCATCATGCTGTCGGGACTCTTCGTCGGCATGGTGCTCGGACTTCAGGGCTACGACCTGCTGCGGCGCTTCGGCTCCGAGGAGGCGCTCGGCGTAGCAGCGGCGCTCGGACTGCTGCGGGAGCTGGCGCCCGTGATCACGGCGCTCCTGTTCGCGGGGCGCGCTGGCACCGCGCTCGCCTCCGAGATCGGCCTGATGCGCGCCACCGACCAGCTGACGGCGATGGAGATCATGGCGGTCAATCCGATGCGCTACGTGGCGGCGCCGCGCTTCCTCGGCGGGGTGATCGCGATGCCGCTCCTCACCGCCATCTTCAGCTTGATCGGCCTGTACGGCGCGCAGCTGGTCGGCGTGCAGATGATGGGGGTCGACCGCGGCGTGTTCTGGTCGCAGATGCAGGGTTCCGTGGGCCTGCACGACGTGAACGAAGGCCTGGTGAAGAGCCTGGTGTTCGGCATCGCCTGCAGCCTGATCGCGGTGCACGAGGGCTATCATGCGGAACCCACGGCCGAGGGAGTGGGGCTCGCGACCACCCGCACCGTGGTGGCAGCGTCGGTCATCACGCTGCTTCTCGATTACGTCATCACCGCGGCATTTCTCTGAGAGGAACTCCGAGCTATGCAAAACAATCGAACTCTTGAGATCGGTACCGGCCTGTTCGTGCTGCTGGGATTTGCGGCGCTGCTGTTTCTCACGACGCAGCTGCCGGCCAGCGGCGTGAAGTTCGGCGGCCAGAAGGCGGGCTATCACGTGACCGCGGAATTCGACAACATCGGTGATCTCAAGGTCGGATCGCCCGTCACCATGTCCGGCGTGCGCGTCGGCGAAGTGTCCGCCATCCACTTTGATTCCAAGGTCTACAAGGCGGTGGTGCGCATGCGCATCGACCCCCAGTACAACGAGATTCCCGAGGACAGCTTCGCCAGCATCCAGACCGAGGGACTGCTCGGCGGCAAGTACGTCGGCATCAGCCCGGGTGGGCTCGACAGTTACCTCAAGGAGGGCGGCCACATCGAGCTGACTCAATCGGCGCTCGTGCTCGAGAGCCTCATCAACAAGTTCTTCGCCAGCTTCGCGAGCAAGAGCAGCGACAGCCGGAGCGGGGACAACCAGGGCAACGATCAAGCCAAGACGGAGCCGAAGAAATGAGAGTCATGACAGCAATCGTGGCCGCGACGCTGGCCTCAGCCGCCCTGCACGCCGGGGCGCAGGCGCCGCCCCCCGCACCGGGCCAGACGCCCGCCACCACCACGGCGGCCGCGGCGGATCCCGCGGCACTGGTGCAGGAGGCTGCGCAGGGCATGCTCGCGGACATCGACAAGAACCGCGACGCCTACCGGCGCGACCCGGCGAAAGTCGCCCCGGTGGTGGACAAGTACCTGCTGCCGCATTTCGACACCGAGACCGCGGCGCGCGTAGTGCTCGGGCAGTTCTGGCGCAGCGCCACTCCCGAGCAACGCCAGCGCTTCATCAATGCCTTCTACCATTCGCTGCTCGGCAACTACGGCGCGGCCCTGGTAGAGTTCACCCCCGACCGGCTCAAGATCTTCCCGTCCCGGGTCGAGCCCGGCGCGACCACCGCCACGGTGCGCACCGAGGTCCGGCGCCGCAACGGCGATCGCGTCTCGGTCAACTACTCGCTACGCCTGACGCCGGAGGGCTGGAAGGCGTGGGACGTGGTGATTGACGGCATCAGCTACGTCAAGAGCTATCGCGAGGACTTCGGCGCGCAGATCCAGAGCCAGGGCCTCGAGACGGTGATCAAGCGCCTCGAGTCGGGTGAGAAGCCGGGCCAGATCGCCAAGCAGGCGGGCAGCTCGGGCAAGTGAGCGCGGCACGCGAATCGGCACCGGCGTTTGACCTCACAGCGGGGCCCTTCAGCCTCGCCGCGGGCGAGGGCGGCCGGCTCCTGGCCGAGGGTCCCCTGACCTTTGCGAGCGCGCGGCGCGCGCGCGAGCTGGGGCTCGAGGCCCTCGAGGCGGCCGGGGAAGGGGGACTCACGATCGACTGTCAGGGTGTCACGGCATCCGACAGCGCCGGCCTCGCGGTACTCCTCGACTGGCTGGCGGCCGCCAAGGCGCTGGGCCGCTCGTTGCGCTTCACGCATCTGCCGCAAGGGCTCGCAGCGCTCGGCCGGATCTCTGAGGTGAACGAGCTGCTCGAGCGCGGCGCATAGGCGGCCAGAGCGCCTATTTGGGCGGTGTGTCCGGCGGCTGCTTTTCGGGCTTCTGCGGTGGCGTCGGCTCGACGCCCGACTCCTCGAGCATCTTCTGCTCTTCGCTTTCCTCGCTCGGCGAGGTGCCGCCGCGTACTTTGAAGGCACGGTTCTGCAGGTACGCGTTGCGCAGGAACGCGTAAGGATCATAGGCGCTGTCGATCAGCCGGTCGGCGTCGAGGTAGCGGGAGCGCAAGTCCACCTTCTCGAGTAGCCACGAGCCGTAGTCCCAGTAGGTGTTCTTGATGTAAGTGCGCGGCGTGCTGTAGGCGTCGGCCACCCGGCCGAAGGTGTCACGCACGTCGCTCGGGCCGAGGAACGGCAGCACCAGGTACGGTCCCGCCCCCACGCCCCACTTGCCGAGCGTCTGGCCGAAATCCCGGTCGCTCTTCTCGAGCCCCATCGCCGTCGCCGGGTCGAAGAGTCCCCCGATGCCGAGCACGGTGTTGACGAGCAGGCGGCTGGTGTCGTGCATGAACGCCGTCGGCTGTCCCTGCAGCAGGTCGTTCAGCATGACGATGGTCGTGTCGACGTTGTTGAAGGCGTTGCGGATCCCGGTCTGGACGAAATGCGGCACGGCCTTGCGGTAGCCGCTCGCCACCGGCCGGAACAGCGCCTTGTCGAACTTGTCGTTGAAGGCGTAGGTGCCGCGATTCATGCGCTCCCAGGGATCGCGCGCATCGCTGCGGGTCGGCGGGCGGGTGGCGCAGGCCGAGAGCGATAGCAGGAGTAGCGCCGCCAGAGAGACGCGGATCGTGGCTTGCATGGCACCGGTAGAGTTGCGACCGGCCGACATTGTAGCAGCCGCGCGCGGCGTGCCCGGCCAGATCGATCGCAAACGGTGTGCCGTCAGTGACCGCGGCCGCCGCGCCCCTGCCCCTGGTCGCCGTTGTCGGTGAGGCGGGGCTTGCGCGTGCTGGCGAGGAATTCGCGCACCTCGTCGAGGCGCGCCCGGTAGCGCTGGCGCTGGATCGAGCTGGTGTTGGGCGAAGCCAGCGCCAGCTGATATTGCTGTACCGCCAGCTGCAGGTCGCCGTTGGCGAGCTGGTATTCGCCCATGTAGTAGTACGCATCGCCCGGATCGGCGGCCGCGCTGGCCGCGAGCGCGGTCAGACGGATCTGATCCGGGGTGGGCGGAACGATGTTGAACAGGTCGAGCAGCATGGTGTGCGCCTCGCCGGGGCGGCCGGCCGCCATCAGCGTCTCGGCGTAGCGCACCGTCACCGGCACGTTGCGCGGGAAGAGGGTCGAGGCGTGCTTGAAGGTCGCCAGCGCCTCGCTGACGCGTCCGGCCCTGGCCTGAGCCTGCCCCAGGGCCGAGTACAGCACCGTCAGGCCCTCGTGCTCCTGCACCAGCTTCGTGAGAATCGTGACCGACTCCTGGGCGGCGGCCTGGTTGCCGCTCATGAGCGCGAGCGCACGGCCGTACTGGTTACCCAGGTTGTCGCCGCCGTGCACGATCTTCTGCGTGTACTGCAGCGCCAGGTCGGTATCGCCGGTGGCCGTCAACACCCGCACGCGCTCGCGGATCAGCTCGTAGCTCTGCGAGTCCTGCCCGGTGCGCACCGGAAACTGTGCGGCACGGGCGCGCTGCTCGGCCTCGCGCTCGGTGTCCATCGGGTGATCGATCAGCATCGCCGGGATGTAGGTCTCGGCGAGGCCGCTGTGGCGCGACATGACCTCGAACATCTCGCCCATGCCGTAGGGATCGTAGCCCGCTCCGGCGAGATAGCCGATGCCGACGCGGTCGGCTTCCCATTCGTTGTCGCGCGTGAAGTTGATCTGGTGCTGGACCGCCATGCCCTGGGCCGCCACGATCCCGCCCTCGATGGCCTGACCGCTGTTGTAGCCGCCGGCCAGCGCCCCGAGCAGGATCGCGCCGATCATGGCGGCCGCGGTCGTCAGGCTCTGCCGCGACTGGTCGGCGAGCATGCGCGCGATGTGGTGCTGGGTGATGTGCGCGGTCTCGTGCGCCATCACGCCGGCGAGCTCCGACTCGTTTTCGGTGGCGAGCACCAGGCCGGCGTTGAAGAACACGTAGCCGCCGGTCACTGCGAAGGCGTTGATGCTCGTGTCCTTGATCACGAAGTAGTGGAAGTACTCCCCACCCATCTCGCTCTGCGACGCGAGCCGCTTGCCGATGTCGTTGATGTACTCGCTGACCTCCGGGTCCTCGATGAGGATGTTCTGGTCGCGCAGCTCCTTCGCCACCATGGCGCCGAGGCGGAACTCATCGCTCTTCGAGAGGTAGGTCTGCGCGGGGCTGCCGAGGTCCGGGAGGTTCGAGCCCGCCGCCGGACCGCTCAGGATGCGGGTGCCCGGCATCGGCTCGCTCGCGAAGGCGATGGTTGCCGAGGCGAAGATGCCGCTCACGAGGACGACCAGAAGAGGGCGCATAAGATCAGTTGGACCGCGATCGACGCGGGCAAGTTTCCTAGAGTTTACAGATGCTTACAAAGGGCCAGGCGCGCATCTCCTATGCGCGCCGGTGCCGCAGCAAAGCCTACACCGATTTGCCGGCCGGTGGGCCGTCTTTGACGCCAGCCGGTGGAGGCGCGCTTTAGAGGATGTCCGAGGCGTAATCGGCGAGACGCGAGCGTTCGCCCCGTACCAGCGTCACGTGGCCGGAGTGAGCCCAGCCGCGGAAGCGGTTCACTGCGTAGGTGAGGCCGGAGGTCATCTCGGTGAGATAGGGCGTGTCGATCTGCGCGATGTTGCCGAGACAGGCGAGCTTGGTTCCCGGTCCCGCGCGGGTGATCAGCGCCTTCATCTGTTTCGGGGTCAGGTTCTGGGCCTCATCCAGAATCAGGAAGCGGTTGAGGAAGGTGCGGCCGCGCATGAAGTTGAGCGAGCGGATCTTGATGCGATTGCGCAGCAGGTCGTTGGTCGCCGCGCGGCCCCAGTTGCCGCCCTCCTGCGAGCCGGTGAGCACCTCGAGGTTGTCCATGAGCGCGCCCATCCACGGCTCCATCTTCTCCTCCTCGGTTCCCGGCAGGAAGCCGATGTCCTCGCCGAGCGGGATGGTGACGCGCGTCATGATGATCTCGACGAAGCGGTTGGTCTCGAGCGTCTGCATGAGTCCCGCGGCGAGCGCCAGCAGCGTCTTGCCGGTGCCGGCGGGGCCGAGCACGGTCACGAAGTCGATCTCCGGATCCATGAGGAGATTGAGCGCGAAGTTCTGTTCGCGGTTGCGCGCGGTGACGCCCCAGACGTTGTGCCGCTCGTTGCGATAGTCGCGCGTCAGCTCGATGGTGGCGGTGTCGCCGCTGACCTTGCGGGCGATGCCCTCGATCCCTTCCGGCGTGTTCTCGAACACGCCCTGGTTGGGGTGCCACTCGCGTACCGCGGGCCCGGTGATCTCGTAGAAGGTGCGGTCGCTTTCCTTCCAGGAGCGCATGTCCTTGCCGTGCTGCTCCCAGAAATCGGCCGGCAGCGCCGTGATGCCGGTGTAGAGGACGTCGGAGTCCTCGAGCGTCTTGTCGCTGTAGTAGTCCTCGGCGTGCACGCCGAGGACCGCGGCCTTGATGCGCAGGTTGATGTCCTTGGAGACCAGGATCACCCGCGCGTCCTTGTGCTCGTTCTGCAGCGCCAGCGTCTGCGCCAGGATCACGTTGTCGCCGCCCTGGCCGGGGAGGCTGTCGGGCAGCGCGCTCGTGAGCTGGCGTGTCTGGAAGAACAGCCGCCCGCTCGAGGGGCGCTTGCCGTGGTTGCCCGAATAGCCGCTCGGGAGCTTGAGTCCGTGGCCGATCTGCTCGTTGGTCACGTCGCGCATCATGTCGTCGAGGAAGCGGCTCACCTGGCGCACGTTGCGCGAGGCCTCCGACAGGCCCTTCTTGTGCGCGTCGAGCTCCTCGAGCACCACCATCGGCAGATAGACGTCGTGCTCCTCGAAACGGAAGATCGCGGTCGGGTCGTGGATCAGCACGTTCGTGTCGAGCACGAACAGCCGCCGCCCGCCGCGTGACCTGCCTTTCACCGAGCGCGCCTCGCCCGAGGCTGCCGTCGGACCGGGTTCATAAACTCCGCGCTGCTTCAAGCACTGCCTCCGCGTGTCCTGGAACCTTGACCTTGCGCCATTCCTGCCGCAGCCGTCCGGTGCCGTCCAGCAGGAAGGTGCTGCGCTCGACCCCGAGATACTTTCTGCCGTAGAGGCTTTTCGGTTTTATGACGTCGAACAGCCGGCAGACGCGTTCGTCGGTGTCGGCGAGCAACGGGAACGGCAGCGTCTCCCTGGCGGCGAACTTGTCGTGCGAGGCGACGCTGTCGCGCGATACGCCCACCACCAGGACGCCCGCCTTGCCGAATGCGCCGTAGAGATCGCGGAAGTCCTGTGCTTCGCGCGTACAGCCGGAGGTCAGGTCGCGCGGGTAGAAGTAGATCACCAGCTTGCTGCCAGCCGCGTCCTTCAGGCTCCACGTGCCGCCGCCCGTCGTGGGCAGGGCAAAGGCCGGCACCTTGCTCCCCGTCTTGATCGCTGGCATCCGTCAGGATTTGACCGGCTCGAGAATGGCGTCGAGGTTGAGTGAGTCGCAGAACTCCATGAACTCCTCACGCAGGTGCGCGACGTGAATACGGCTCGGCACGTTGACGATCATCTGCACGGCGAACATGGGCGCGCCGGTATGGGCGGCCGGATAGCTGCGGGTCGAGACCTCGGCGATGTCGATGCCGCGCGTCGCGAAGAAACCGGCGAGCCCCGAGACGATGCCCGACTGGTCGAGGCACACCACGTCGATCGAGTACGGCAGCATGTCGGTGCGCGGCGGCCGCGGCTCGGTGCGCCGCAGGTGAATGCTGAGGTTGCTGGTCTCGGCGAGGCGCTTGAGCTCGGTTTCGAGCTTGGCGAGCGCGTGCCAGTTGCCCGAGACCAAGAGCAGCATCGCGAACTCGGTGCCGAGGTTCGCCATGCGGCTCTCGCTGATATTGCCACCCGACTCGCTGATGACGCGGGTCAGCTCGTGAACCATCCCCGTTCGGTCGCTGCCGATCGCCGAAACGGCCAGGTGCTGCTTCATCTGTACGGTGGCGGAGTGCTTTTGCCGGCCTGCGGACCCGAGTGTACCGGGAGCAGGCGCGGGTTGCGACCATCCCGCCCGGCATCCGCTCGGCGCGCGCACCTAGGCTTGCCTCGGCGGGAGCCCCACTCGTAACATCCGCGGCTCCCTCGCTCATGGAAGCCGTATGTCGTTCTCCGGCAGCCTGGTTGCCATCGTTACTCCCATGCGCCCCGACGGCGCCGTCGATCTGGAAGCCTGGATCCGCCTGCTCGACTTCCACGCGGCCAACGGCACCGCGGGGGTGGTGGTGGGCGGGACCAGCGGCGAGTCGGCGACGCTGCGCGAGTTGGAGCTGCGCGAGCTGACGCTGCGCGCCTGTGAGCGCATGCGCGGCAAGCTCGCGGTGATCGTCGGGGCGGGCACCAGCAGCACCGCGCACACCGTGGAGCGCGTCAGATGGCTCTCCGAGCTGCCGATCGACGGCTTCCTGCTGGTCACTCCGGCCTACAACCGCCCGACGCAGGAGGGGCTGTACCAGCACTTCGCCGCGGCCGCCGCGGCCTCCGCCAAGCCGATCGTGCTCTACAACGTTCCGAGCCGCACGGCGGTCGACATGAAGCCGGCGACGGTGGCGCGGCTGTCGCGCGTGGCGCGCATCGTCGGGGTGAAGGAAGCGCTGCCCGAGATCGCGCGGGTGCGCGAGCTGGTCGGTGCGGCGGCGCGCGGCTTCGCCGTGCTGAGCGGCGACGATGCGACCGCACGCGATGCGATCGGCGCCGGGGCGCGCGGCGTGATCTCGGTGACGGCGAACGTTGCCCCGTGCGCGATGTCGCAGATGGTGGCCGCGGCGCTGGCCGGCGATGTCGCCCGGGCCGGCGAGCTCGACGCGCCGCTCACGGGGCTCCACCGCGACCTGTTCGTCGAGGCGAATCCGATTCCGGTCAAATGGGTACTGGCGCAGATGGGACTCATCGGGAGTGGGGTAAGATTGCCGCTCACGCCGCTGTCCGAGGCGCATCACGCCACCGTGCGCACGGCTGCCCGCGCCGCCGGCGCGCTGGGAGCCTGAGGCGCTGGTGGTGGGCTTAGTGAGGTATCTGGAAGATGAGACGTTCCGAATGAGACTGCTGAAATCGCTCTGGCTCCTGGCGCCGCTCGTAATGCTGCTGAGCGGGTGTCACCCGTTCCGGCATTTCACCTACTCGTGCCACAAGAAGCAGAGCTATCAGCAGGCGACCAGTATCGCGCCGCTGCAGGTCCCGCCGGGGCTCGATGCGCCCGATACGACCAACGCCCTGCGTCTGCCGGCGCTCAATGAGCCGGCGCCGCCCGCGCGCAAGGGCCAGGAGCCTTGTCTGGACCAGCCGCCGCCCTACAAGGTGGCGAAGGCCCCGCAAGCCTGAGCCTCCACGCCCGGCGCCGGGTGCGCCCTCGGGCGGCATGAATTATCATTCGCCGCTCTTTGCAGCCGGGACGGCTGTAAACCATTGATCGGAGAGGTGGCCGAGCGGTCGAAGGCGCTGGACTGGAATTCCAGTAACATCTTCACCGGTGTTCGTGGGTTCGAATCCCACCCTCTCCGCCAGACAACGCGCATGCCCAAACCGGCCTTCTGTTCGCCGGCGAAAGCCGCGCCTTTTGCCGGCGAGGTCGACACGGCAGCTAGGTTGGCCTGCGGACACGGTCGCAGACCGTTTCCGCCAATGAACATGGTGGCCCGCATTGGTTTCTCCGCGACGACCAGTCGTGAACCCCGTCAGGGCCGGAAGGCAGCAGCGGCAGCGGCGATGTCGGGTGCCGGAGGCTAAGCTGGTGCGGGCCGCCTCCATCTGTCCGGGAAAGTGAATGAGCTACACCGCGCTCGCGCGCAAATGGCGTCCGAAGAAATTCTCCGAGCTGATCGGGCAGGAGCACGTGCGGCGCGCGCTCGTCAACGCGCTCGACACCGGGCGCATCCATCACGCGTTCCTGTTCACGGGCACGCGCGGGGTCGGCAAGACCACCATCGCGCGCATCTTCGCCAAGTGCCTCAACTGCGAGAAGGGCGTCACCGCCGAGCCCGATGGCGTCTGTGCCGCGTGCCGTGAGATCGACGCCGGGCGCTTCGTCGACCTGATCGAGGTCGACGCGGCTTCGCGCACCAAGGTCGACGACACTCGCGAGCTGCTCGACAACGTCCAGTACACGCCGGCACGCGGCCGCTTCAAGGTGTACCTGATCGACGAAGTGCACATGCTGTCCGCGCACTCCTTCAACGCGCTGCTCAAGACACTCGAGGAACCGCCGCCGCACGTGAAGTTCCTGCTGGCGACTACCGACCCGCAGAAGCTGCCGATGACGGTGCTGTCGCGCTGCCTGCAGTTCAACCTGAAACGCCTGCCGGCCGCCGACATCGCCGCCCACATGCGCACGATCCTCGACCAGGAGGGCATCGCCTACGATGCCGCGGGCCTCAGGCTCGTGGCGCAGGCGGCCGATGGCAGCATGCGCGATGGGCTCTCGCTCCTCGATCAGCTCATCGCCTTCGGCGGCGGCAAGGCCGGCGAGGCCGAGGCGCGCGCCATGCTCGGCACCGTCGCCCGCGACCACGTGGTGCGCCTCGCGGAGCTCCTCGCCGCGCTCGATCCGGCCGGGTTGCTCAAGGGCGCGCAGGCGCTCGAGCAGTTCGCCCCCGACTACGCGCAGCTGCTCGATGAGCTCGCAGGCCTCATGGTGCGGGTCGGGCTGCGCCAGGCGGTCACCGACTACGAAGGCGACGAGGCGTTTGCGCCCGAGGTGATCGAGCGGCTGGCGCGTGCGCTCACACCCGAGGACGTCCAGCTCTTCTATCAGACGGCCATCAACGGGCGGCGCGACCTGCCGCTCGCGCCCGATCCGCGCACCGGCTTCGAGATGACGCTGCTGCGCATGGTCGCGTTCCGCCCCGCCGCCGCCGGGCCCGCCGGGACTGTGCCGGCCGCGGCGCCCGGGGAGACCACGCCTGTCGCGGCGCCTGCGGAGACCACGCCTGTCCGGGCGCCCGGGGAGACCGCGCCTGTCCTGGCGCCTGCGGAGACCACGCCTGTCCGGGCGCCCGGGGAGACCACGCCTGTCTCGGCGCCGGCGCCGTGGGCGGCGATCGTCAGCGCGCTCGAGCTCTCGGGTGCGGCGCGCCAGCTCGCCAGCAACTGCGTGCTGATCGGGCGCAGCGGAGCCGTCGTGCGTCTGGCGCTCGATCCACACAGCCAGCAGCTGCGCACGCCGGCGCAGGAAGAGAAGCTCGCCCAGGCCCTGTCGCGCTACTACGGCGAGCCGGTGCGGCTCGAATTCCAGGAGACCCGCGCGGGCGGCGGCGAGAGTCCCGCGCTCCTGGCGCAGCGCGCCTCGCAGCAGGAGCTGGCGGTCGCGCGGCGCGCCTTCGAGGCCGACCCGGGCGTGCAAGGACTGCGCGAGCGCTTCGGCGCGATCGTGCTGCCCGATACGGTGCGGCCGGTAAAATGATCACCTCTACTCACATGGCGCCCGGCGCCTGACGGACTGTCCCGATGCGTGGCAATTTCAACGACATGATGAAGCAAGTGCAGGCGATGCAGGCCAACATGCAGAAGGCCCAGGCCGAGATCGCCAGCCTCGAGGTGATCGGCGAGGCCGGCGGCGGCATGGTCAGGATCACCATGAACGGCCGGCACGAGGTGAAGCGGGTGCAGATCGAGCCGGCGGTCGCGGGCGAGGATCGCGAGATGCTCGAGGATCTGATCGCCGCCGCCGCCAACGACGCCGTGCATAAGGTGGAGGCGCGCGTGCAGGAGAAGATGGGCCACCTCACCGCGGGGCTCTCGCTCCCGCCGGGAATGAAACTGCCGTTTTGAAGCACTCGCCGCATCTCGCACAGCTGATCGAAGCGCTGCGTTCCCTGCCGGGGGTGGGGCCCAAGACCGCCCAGCGGATGGCGTTCCACCTGCTGCAGGAGGGCCGGCCGGGCGCGCGCGCACTCGCGGGGGCGCTCGATGCGGCGCTCGAGTCGGTGGTGCGCTGCCGCCGCTGCCGCATGCTCACGGAAAGCGAGCTGTGCTCGATCTGTGCCGCCGCGCAGCGCGAGACCGCGCTGCTCTGCGTGGTCGAATCCCCGGCGGACGTCGTGGCGATCGAATCTTCGGGCAGCTACCGCGGGCGCTATTTCGTATTGATGGGCCACCTGTCGCCGCTCGATGGCGTCGGCCCCGAGCAGCTCGGGCTGCGCGAGCTGGAGGCGATCCTGGACGAGGGCAGCGTGCGCGAGCTCATCCTCGCCACCAACTCGACCGTCGAGGGGGAGGCGACCGCGCACTACCTCGGCGAGCTCGCGGCGCGGCGCGGCATACGCGCGAGCCGCATCGCCTACGGCGTGCCGGTCGGCGGCGAGCTCGAGTACGTCGACGGCGGCACGCTCGCCCACGCACTCGCCGGGCGCCAGTCTGTCTGAGGCCTGAGGGCGTGCGCTCAGCGCTTGCGCTCGGGACCTCGCGCGGCGCTCAGCTCCTCCCATAACCGCCGCAGGCGCCGGTAGCTCTCGTAGCGCCGCGGATGGAACGTGCCGGCCGCGGCAGCCGCGCTCACCGCGCAGCCCGGCTCGCGCATGTGCCGGCAGTCGGCAAAGCGGCAGCCGGGCGCGAGCCGCTCGACCTCGATGAAACCGAGACTGCGCGGCTCGAGGCTGTCTACGGCCGGCGCGAAGTCGCGCACGCCCGGCGAATCGATGAGCGCACGTCGTCCGGGCAGATCGAAGAGCCGTGAGGCGGTCGTGGTGTGCCGTCCTTCTTCGGCTCGCACCAGCTCGCCGATCGTCACCTGCTCATCGGGGAGGAGGCGCGCGACGAGCGAGGACTTGCCGACGCCCGACTGCCCGACCAGCGCAGCCATGGCCCCATCGGGAACCGCCGCGAGCAGCTCGTCGGTGCCGATGCCGGTGTGCGCCGAGCAGCGCACGGCCGCGTAGCCGGCCGCCGCGTAGGCCGCGAGCTCGGCGCCGAGGTCCGCATCGATGCCGAGCTCGTCCTTGTTCACGACCAGCACGGCGCCGATATGTCCCGACTCCGCCGCGGCCAGGTAACGGTCCACGACGAACAGGTCGGGCGCGGGTAGCGGCGCCAACACCACGAGCAGGCGCGAGAGATTGGCGACCACGGGCTCGGAGCGGCCGCGCAGGTTGGCGCGATACAGCGCGCTCTGCCGCGGCAACACCTCGACGACGTGCAGCTCGTCGTGGCGCGCATCCGGACGGCAGAGGACCCGGTCGCCACAGACGATCGTGAGCGCGCGGCCGAAGGGACGGGCGCGCAGCTGCCGTCCGGCGCCGTCGCGCACCGTCACGTGACGGCCGAAGGTGGCGATCACGCGTGCCTCGAGGGTCTCGGCCATGGGTTACACTGGTTGCGTACCGACGCGACACGCTATCACCAACCACATGCCGAACGCCGACTATCTGGTCTGGATCGATCTCGAGATGACGGGCTTGAAGCCCGACTCGGACTCGATCATCGAGATCGCCACCGTCGTCACCGACAAGGACCTGGCGGTGCTCGCCGATGGCCCGGCGCTGGCTATCCATCAGCCCGATGAAGTGCTGGCCCGGATGGACGACTGGAACCAGCGCCAGCACGGGTCGTCGGGACTCCTGGCGCGGGTGCGCGCCAGCCTCGTGACCGCTGCCGAGGCCGAGCGGCGCACGCTCGAGTTCCTCGCGCCGCTCGTCACCGCCGGCAGCTCACCGATGTGCGGCAACAGCATCTGCCAGGACCGGCGGTTCCTCGCGCGCTACATGCCCGAGCTCGAGCGCTTCTTCCACTACCGCAATCTCGACGTCAGCACCCTCAAGGAGCTGGCGCGTCGCTGGGCGCCGGCGGTCGCCGACACTTTCGCCAAGCAGGGTACGCACCTGGCGCATGCCGACATCCACGAGTCGATCCGCGAGATGCGCCACTACCGTGCGCGCCTGTTCGCGCCGGCCTGGCAGGGTCCGCCCGCCACATGACTCTCGTCACGCATCGGGGCGCCTGCCACTGCGGCGCGGTGGCCTTCGAGGCGGACGCGCCGGCGCGCCTGACGGTGAGCGACTGCAACTGCTCGATCTGCCGCATGAGCGGCTACCAGCACCTGGTCATTCCGCGGTCGCGCTTCCGGCTCCTGAAGGGCGCGGAGAGCCTCACCGAGTACCGTTTCAATACCGGCACGGCGCGGCATCTGTTCTGCCGCCACTGCGGCGTGAAGTCCTTCTACGTGCCGCGCTCGAATCCCGACGGCTACAGCGTCAACCTGCGTTGCCTCGATCCCGCGACCATCGAGCACGTCGAGGTCGAGATCTTCGACGACAGCGACCGCGCCGCCTCCGACGCGCGCCTGCGGGATCGTTCGCGCGATTTTTCCCGTTGACTAGGGCGCAGCCTGCTGCGCCAAAAACAGCCAGGTCTCGATCACGGTATCGGGATTCAACGACATGCTCTCGATCCCCTGATCGACCAGCCAGCGGGCGAGGTCGGGGTAGTCGGAAGGCCCCTGGCCGCAGATGCCGACGTACTTGCCGCGCTTGCGGCAGGCGGTGATCGCCATGGCGAGCAAGCGCTTCACCGCCGCGTCGCGCTCGTCGAACAGTCTCGCCACGATCGCCGAGTCGCGATCGAGTCCGAGCGTCAGCTGCGTCATGTCGTTCGAGCCGATCGACATGCCGTCGAAATGATCGAGGTACTCATCGGCCAGCAGTGCGTTGGTCGGCAGCTCGCACATCATGATGATCTGCAGCCCGTCGCTGCCGCGCTTGAGGCCATTGGCGGCGAGCAGCTCCATGACCTGACGCGCCTCGGCGACGCTCCTGACGAACGGCACCATCACCGCTACGTTGGTGAGGCCCATTGCCTCGCGCACGCGCTTGAGCGCACGGCACTCGAGCTCGAAGCAGGGCCGGAAGCTGTCGTCGGTGTAGCGTGAGGCGCCGCGGAACCCGAGCATCGGGTTCTCCTCGTGCGGCTCGTAGCGCTCGCCGCCGATGAGATTGGCGTACTCGTTCGACTTGAAGTCGGACAGGCGCACGATCACCTGCTCGGGAGCGAACGCGGCGGCGATCTGAGCGATGCCTTCGGCGAGCTTCTCGACGTAGAAGTCGACCGGGCCGGAGTAGCCGGCCATCTGCACCCGGATCTGCTGCTGCAGCTCGGCGTCGAGCCGCTCGAACTCGAGCAGCGCGCGCGGGTGCACGCCGATCATGCGGTTGATGATGAACTCGAGCCGCGCCAGGCCGACGCCGCGGTTGGGGATGCTGGCGAAATCGAAAGCGCGGTCCGGGTTGCCGACGTTCATCATGATCTTGACCGGGATCTTCGGCAGCGCGTCGAGCTCGATCTGCTTGCGCTCGAACTCGAGCAGGCCCTCGTAGACGTGGCCGGTGTCGCCCTCGGCGCACGACACCGTGACCGGCTGGCCGTCGCGGATGCGCTGGGTGGCGTCGACGCAGCCGACCACCGCCGGGATGCCGAGCTCGCGGGCGATGATGGCCGCGTGGCAGGTACGGCCGCCGCGGTTGGTGATGATCGCGGCGGCGCGTTTCATGACCGGCTCCCAGTCGGGATCGGTGATATCGGCGACCAGCACGTCGCCCGACTGCACGCGCGCGAGCTCGCTCACGTCGCGGATGATGCGCGCGGGACCCGCGCCGATGCGCTGGCCGATGCTGCGGCCGGTCGCCAGCACACTCGAGCGGCTCTTGAGCGTGTAGCGCTGGATGACGCGCCCGCCGCGGCTCTGCACCGTCTCGGGGCGCGCCTGCAGGATGAAGATCTCGCCCGTGGCGCCGTCCTTGCCCCATTCGATGTCCATCGGCCGCCCGTAGTGCTCCTCGATGACGAGCGCCTGGCGTGCCAGCGTCTCGAGATCCGTATCGCTCAGACAGAAGCGCAGCCGGTCGGCCTCCGGCACCTCGACGGTGGCGACGCGCGCCTCGCTGCCGGCGGGCGCATACACCATCTTGATCGCCTTGCCTCCCAGGTTCCTGCGCACGATCGGGTATTTGCCGGCCCTGAGCGCGGGCTTGTAGACGTAGAACTCGTCCGGGTTGACCGCACCCTGCACCACGGTCTCGCCCAGGCCCCACGCGGCGGTGATGAACACCACGTCGCGAAAGCCCGAGTCGGTATCGAGCGTGAACATGACGCCGCTCGCGCCGAGGTCGCTGCGCACCAT
Organism: Steroidobacteraceae bacterium; assembly: GCA_035566495.1. Taxonomy (GTDB): domain Bacteria; phylum Pseudomonadota; class Gammaproteobacteria; order Steroidobacterales; family Steroidobacteraceae; genus 13-2-20CM-66-19. Next base: position 19,192 of record DATMRG010000110.1, read on the forward strand.
GTGCTGCACGCCGGCGGAGAGCGCCACGGCGCCGTGATCGAAGCCCTGGTGCACACGGTAGGAGATGGCGCGGTCGTTGAAGAGCGAGGCGAACACCTGGTGCATCGCCTCGAGCACCGCCGCCTCGCCGCGCACGTTGAGGAACGACTCCTGCTGTCCGGCGAAGGAGGCCTCCGGCAGATCCTCGGCGGTGGCCGAGGAGCGCACCGCGACCGCCACTTCGCGCCCGCCGCTCATGCGTGCGAGCTCGGCGCGTACCGCCTGCGTCAGGGTCGCGCTGAAGGATGTCGCCAGGATCCATTGGCGGATGCGCGCGCCGCTCGCCGCCAGCTTGACCACGTCGTCGACGTCGAGGGCGGCGAGCTCGGCGCGGATGCGCGCATCGAGTCCCCCCTGCGCGAGGAACTCGCGGTAGGCGTGGGCGGTGGTGGCGAAGCCGCCCGGGACGTGCACGCCGAGCTTGCCGAGGGCGCCGATCATCTCCCCGAGTGAGGCGTTCTTGCCGCCGACGGTCTCGACGTCGCGCATTCCCAGGCGCTCGAAGGGGATGACGTAGGCGTTCATGCTTGCTCCGCTGCGCGCGCGGTGAAACACTCCGACGCGATGAGCCGTCGAACCATCTTTTTCGTCTCGGACCAGACCGGCGTGACCGCCGAAACGATGGGTCACAGTCTCATGACCCAGTTCGAGGGGGTGGAATTTCGCGCGGTGACTTTGCCATTTGTGTCGAGCATTGACAAGGCGCAGGAGGTGGTCCGGCGCATCAACCGCGCGGCCGAAGACGAGGGCCTCAAGCCGATCGTGTTCAGCACGCTGGTGCAGGACGATCTGCGCGACATCGTCGCGGCCGCCAACGGGCTGTTCCTGGATTTCTTCGCCGCGTTCGTCGGTCCGCTCGAGCGCGAGCTCGCCATGCGCTCCACGCATCGCGCCGGGCGCGCGCACGGCATCGCCGATCTCGCCGCCTACACGACCCGCATCAACGCCACCAACTTCGCGCTCGCCAACGACGACGGCACCGGCGGCGACTACGCGCACGCGGACGTGGTGCTGGTCGGCGTGTCGCGCGTCGGCAAGACGCCGACCTGCGTGTACATGGCGCTGCAATACGGAGTGTTCGCGGCGAACTATCCGCTCACCGAGGACGACCTCGAGAGCGGCAAGCTGCCGGCGCGGCTCGAGCCGTACCGCACGAAGCTGTACGCGCTCACCATCAGGCCGGAGAGGCTGCAGCAGATCCGCGCCGAGCGCCGGCCCGAGAGCCGCTACGCTGCGCGCGCGCAGGTGCAGTACGAGTTGCGGGCGGCGGAGGCGTTGTTCACACGCTTCGGAGTCCCGTCGCTCGACACGACCGAGTGCTCGATCGAGGAAATCGCCAGCCGGATTCTCAACACTACCGGAATCGAGCGGCGTTTGCGGCCTTAGTTGCCGGCGGCGCGCGGGTCGCACGAAATTTGCAAGCGGCCGAGGTCGCGCAGCGGCGACAAAACGCGTACTCGTCGGCTTGCGCAGCGGGCCTTAAGCGTTATAGTCGGAGCGTGCTCGCAACCGACACATTGACTCGCGTTTCCTGGCGCGCCCGGCCGCGCAGCTTCGCCGCGCTGATGGGGCTCTACGAGAGCAACTTCATCCGCCTCGGCTGGCTGGCCGGTCCGCTCGCCGAGCTCGCGGGCAGCCACATCTCCGCCGTCGCCGGGGACTGTGATCTCGTTCTCACCGTGACCGAGCGCTCGCCCTACACCAGCACCCTCGCGCTCAGCTATCTGCTGCCGGGACCCGAGGGGGCCGGCCGCTATCCGGATATGCGGCTGCGCATCTACCACGACGCGCATCTGGTCGAGGCCCAGCAATGGGCGGCAGCTCACGGCCAGCCGCTGCTCAAGGCGCTGCGCAGCCGCGCGGAGCGTGAACTGGATCAGCGCTGGGCGCGCAACGTGATGTTAAACAAGTGGCTGGAATACTGCGTGGAGCGAGGTCATCGCTTCTCATCCCGCACAAGGCTCTCCGCCGGCGCATGAGAAGGGGCGGTCGCCCGCCCAACTTCTCATGAACGCTTTGCGGCAGCTCGGATTCCTCAAGCTCAACCTGCGTCCCGAACGCGGCGCCGATGCTGAAGAGCATCGGGTCATCGAGCTTTTCCGCAATCGCGCCGAGCTCAAGAAGCAATACGGCGGGCTGCAGGAGGAGACCTACCGCCTCAAGGACCTCGTCAAGCAGCAGGAGGCGGCCACCCAGCGCGTGCAGGACATGCTGGCCGAGCTCGAAGCGCGCCTCAGCACCAACGACACCGCCTACTCGACCCTCGCCTTCTATCAGTTGCGGCGCCTGTGGCAGAGCGGGCGCGAGCTGATCCAGCAGCTGGTCGCGGACCTGCAGCGCCAGCAGGACGAGCGCGAGCGCAAGCTCCATCTCGCGCACCACAACCGCCAGCAGTTCGCGCGCCGCCAGGCCGCCGAGGGGCAGGTGGCCGCGGCGCACGGCTTGAGCGAGGAAGCCGCGGCCCAGGTGGCGCAGCTCGAGAGCGAGCTCGCGAAGCTCACGCGCTTCTGGCACTACTTCAAGCGCAAGTCGGTCGAGCGCCGCCTGCACGGCGCGCAGGCCGTCGCCGCCGCGGCGAGCGCGGCTTTCATCGAAAAGCAGAGGGAGCTCGAGGCGGTCAATCTCGAGGAGCTGCCGGAGTTTCCGGGCCTCTCGCTCGATGCGCGCCGCGCCATCAACCTCGCCGCGATCGCCTACGCCGAGGCGCTGTGCCGGCGCCTCAAGGTGATCGAGCAGCCGCTGCTGCAGATGGCGCGCGAGGCGACCGGACGGCGCACCGCGGCCGATGTCTACGGCTCGCCCAAGGAATGCGTGCTGCTCATGGCGCAGATGGCGCGCGCCCAGCGGCTGCTCGCGAACCGCGGCTCACTGGCCGAGGAGATCCGCGCGCACACCGAGCGGCTGCAGCCGATCGCGAGCTATCGCGGCCCGAACGACACCTGCCCGACCAGCGATTCGATCGCACCCGCGCCGGACGCGGCCGACCCGCAGGTACCCAACGTGCTCGCCGAGGATACCTGGGATCTGTTCCGCGTTCTGTTGCGTTAGCTTCTGACTAACCCGCGCGCGCGGTCTTCTGCGCCGGCGTGGCCCGCACGCCGGTGACCACGTCGGTCATGATCTGCGCCGCCTGATCGAGCATCACGTCGGGCTGCTCGTCCTTGGACTTGTCGAGCTCGGCGACGGTCTTGAGCGGCGGCAGATTCTTGGCGGCGCGGCGGCTGTTCTCGCGCTCGAGCCGCTCCTTGTCCTCGCGCGCGCGCTCCTCGCGCCGCACCTTGAGATTCAGTGATACGCTTTTCTCGGCGCGCAGAGTGTCGATGGCGGCGATGTCCGACACCAGCCAGCGGTAGTCGGGGTCGTGCTGTGCGCGCGCATCCTCGGCCGAGGCGAGCGTCGCCACCGCGGGCCCGGTGGCCGCGACGGCGCTGGTCTTGAAGGGCACGCCGGCGATGCGGTCCCAGGGGAGCGAGGACTCGAGCGCGCTCTCGCCGATCTCCTTGGTATCGAGCACCGAGGCCAGCGGGATATCGGGCTCGACGCCGCGGTGCTGGGTGCTTTCGCCGGTCACACGGTAGAACTTGCCGATGGTCACCGTCAGCTGGCCATTCACCGGCTCCTTGGTCCAGCGGTCGAGCGGCACCAGGTTCTGCACCGTACCCTTGCCGAAGGTGGTCTGGCCGATGATCAGGCCGCGGTGATAGTCCTGGATGGCGCCGGCGAAGATCTCGGACGCCGAGGCGCTCATGCGATCGACCAGCACCGCGAGCGGGCCGTCGTAGGCCGGGGCGGTCTCGGGGTCGTCGAGGACCTCGAGCCTTCCGGTGGTATCGCGCAGCTGCACCACCGGACCGTGGTTGATGAAGAGGCCGGTGAGCGCGGTCGCCTCGGGCAGATAGCCGCCGCCGTCGCCGCGCAGATCGAGCACCAGACCGTCGATGTTCTCGCTCTTGAGCTCGCGCAACAGCTTGGCCACGTCGCGCGTGGTGCTCCGGTAGTTCTCGTCGCCGGCATTCTGCGCGGCGATGTCCTGATAGAAGCCCGGCACCGTGATCACGCCGACGCGGTAGCTGCGGCCGTTGCGCGCCACCGTCTTGACGTCCTTGTGCGCGGCCTGGGCCTCGAGCGTGATCTTGTTGCGCGTGAACTCGAGCGTCTTTTCGGGGCTCCCGGGCGCGGCACCGCCGGCCAGGATCTGCAGCCGCACGTTGGTGCCCGCCTTGCCGCGGATCAGCTGCACGACGTCGTCGAGCCGCCAGCCGATCACGTCGGTGAACACGCCCTCGTGTCCCTGGCCGACGGCGGTGATGCGATCGTTGGTCTTGAGCGTGCCGGCGACCGCCGCGGGACCGCCGTCGATGATGTTCATGATGGTTACGTAGTCGTCGACCACCTGGAGCGAGGCGCCGATGCCGTCGTAGTTCAGGCTCATCTGGATGCGGTATTCCTCGGAGCTGCGCGGCGAGAAGTAGCTCGAGTGCGGGTCGAACGCGCGCG